>NZ_KV827346.1:0-337 GCF_001836065.1 Corynebacterium sp. HMSC035E02 | reverse complement strand
TCGGCAGTGGCACGCTGAAGAGGAATTCACCGTCATGGGCCGTGTAGAACTCCGCAACGTTTTCGGCTGTGACTGTGGAGTAGAGTCTGCGGTTTTTAAACCTCAGACCAATGTAGAGACCGAAGCTGCACACGCGTACAACGCCGTCTTTGCTTACGCAGAGCTGGTCTGGGATACCCCAATGGTTTGTTGATTGTGTCGTCGGTGCCGTTAGTGTGGGGGTATCGGTGGGAGGTATGCCTTGCAAAGCTGCCATGTCATCGGTGCTGGCCTCGTGTGAAGTTGCCGCTTCCGCGGGGCCGTTTAGCATTTCGGATACAGCGTGTGGATTGTGCGC
>NZ_KV827345.1:0-982 GCF_001836065.1 Corynebacterium sp. HMSC035E02 | reverse complement strand
CGGTTGTTGTGACTTACCCGGATGGTTCTAAGGACAACGTCGATGTGACTGTCACTGTCACCAACCCTGATCCCAATGCGGATCCGGACTGGAATGACGACAAGGGTACGCCTGGCGACAAGGTTGAGATCCCGAACACCGGCGGTGACGTTCCGGAAGGCACCACGGTTGAGACCGATGGCCCTGGTAAGGCTGAAATCGATGACAACGGCAACCTGATTGTCGACATCGATAAGGACGCTAAGCCTGGTGACAAGATCACTGTCATTGTCAAGGACAAGGACGGCAACGAGATCGACCGCGTAGTCGTCGAGGTTGAGAATCCGGATGCTCCTGCTGATAAGCCGGACTGGAATGACGACAAGGGCAAGCCTGGCGACAAGGTTGAGATCCCGAACACCGGCGGTGACGTTCCGGAAGGCACCACGGTTGAGACCGATGGCCCTGGTAAGGCTGAAATCGATGACAACGGCAACCTGATTGTCGACATCGATAAGGACGCTAAGCCTGGTGACAAGATCACTGTCATTGTCAAGGACAAGGACGGCAACGAGATCGACCGCGTAGTCGTCGAGGTTGAGAAACCGTCTAAGCCGATTATTCCGGGACCGACCTGGCCGATTGACCCGAATAAGCCGGGTAAGGACGATCCGTCTGAGACTCCGGAGGTCATCAAGCCGACCATTGATCCGGCTAAGGACGGTGACAAGGAGATCACTGGTACCGCTAAGCCTGGTACCGATATCACCGTTACTGTCACTGACAAGGACGGCAAGAAGACCGAGAAGACTGTCAAGGTTGGCGATGACGGTAAGTGGAAGGTCGTTGTTGACAAGGAGCTGAAGACTGGCGACAAGATTGTTGCCAAGGATAAGGACGGCAACGAGGCTTCGCGTATCGTCACTGGCGACTCCAAGCCGGCTCCGAAGCCTGATGGTTCCGCGGATTGGACTGGTTCTTCCAACCTGTCTGAGCGTTGCAT
>NZ_KV827344.1:0-293 GCF_001836065.1 Corynebacterium sp. HMSC035E02 | reverse complement strand
GACCAGTACACTCCTGAGTATGAGAACGGCTCTGGTAAGCCGGGTGATGACGTCGAGATTAAGAAGCCGACGTTTAAGGACGGCGACGGCAAGGAGACCACTCCGCCGGAGGGCACCAAGTTTGAAAAGGGCGAGGGCGCGCCGGAGGGTGTGACCGTTAACGAGGATGGTTCCGTCAAGGTGACCATTCCTGAGGGCGCTGAGCCTGGTACGAAGATTGAGGTTCCGGTTAAGGTGACTTATCCGGATGGTTCGACTGATGATGCCACGGTGACTGTCACGGTTGAGCAGCC
>NZ_KV827343.1:0-30232 GCF_001836065.1 Corynebacterium sp. HMSC035E02 | reverse complement strand
CCGCTACGCACCCCGAAACCGGAAGAGCCGTTTTATGGTGTCCACGCAGTGCTTGCCGACGTCAACAGTGTTCTGGGCAAGCCCCCTTACAGTCACTCCCTGAAGAACATCTCCGAGCAGGCTATTTCCCACGGCAAGTCCGCTGGTGTCGTCAGCTCTGTTCCGTTTAGCCACGCCACCCCGTCGGCGCCGGCTTCTTGGGCGCAGGCGTTGTGGCTGCCCTGCTCGGCGCCATCGCCGCGTTCCTGCAGTCTGTCGGCGTGGTCAAGGTTGACTTCTCGGCTCTGCAGAAGATGTTCCGCTAAGCACTACAGCACTATGCACTAAAGGATGCGCTGAGCATTCAGCCCCCACGTAGGCCCTCCGCTTCGGAAGCGGAGGGCCTTTGTCATTTACACACTACGGGGCTGATTCTACTGGGAGGACTCCATTAGGCAGTCGTACAGGAAATCCATCAGCGTTGTGGCGTCGTCTGCACGAAAAAGCTCATCGAGGGCGAGGTTGAACTCCAGCCGCCGCGCGTGGGGGATATTCAATGCGCTGTATCCATGACTCAGTAAGAGGCCCGACGCTACAAGCCGTGCGGTTCGCTTGTTTCCATCGAAGTAAAACTGGCTACGCGTGGCAGAGCAGAAATAGGCCAACGCTTGCTCGACTGGGTTTTCAAGCCCTTGAAGGGAGACCAGCAAATCGGCATGAGCTTCACCCAATTCATCAGCAGGGTCGAAAGGGATGAACCCGCCATCCATGAGCCGCACTCCACCGCCATCTCCCTCCACATGGCCTTCACCACGGAAAAGACCAGCGTCCAGGGCCTCGTTCCTTGCTAGCACGGCATGGAGTGCGTTACTGGTGGCTTTATCCACCGCACATTCCTCTTTGAGGACCAGCTCGTGGAGCAGGTTGAAAGCTTCTGACAAGTCCAAGATCTGTTGCTGTTCGGCAAGTGCCTTTCCGCCCACAGTGATGCCATCTAGCAGGGTTCGAACTTCCGGGAGAGTGAAAGTGTTTCCTTCCAGCGCGGCAGCGTTCCACACCAAGTCAGGAAGTTGCTTGGTTAATCGAAATAACGCACGGTCAGTCCCTAACTCCGAAACGTGCGGCCGCTCATGGTGCTCCCAGCTCACTCGGCTCGTTGCTCTTCTCATCACCTATGCCCCTCCGATGTAGTTTTCTGCGCACACATCAATGGCAAGCTGATGCGGTGATACGTAGTGTATTCCGGCTTCATTAGTTGCGCCGGTGAGCTCTTCACCAGCGACAGGCACGAGGGTGATTCCTCCGGATACGGGCTCAGCACTCGCACGAATCCGAGTGGGCAACGAGGGCACGATGTCTGCTGGATTTGTGCACCAGATCAATGTTGATTGAGGTTCTTCTTCACCTGCGATCTGCCCCGCGACTCGTTGCGCTGCAAAAGCACCCGACATCGCCCAAGTTTGCCCGCTCGCATCAACCGCTGAGGCAAGCGTTATGGGATTCGCTGGTAAAAAATGGAGAGCGCCCTTGCGGCCGTAGGGGTTAGACGCCCACGCGGCCCGTTCAATGAGAGCCTGGCAGCTACCGCCGC
The DNA here is from genome assembly GCF_001836065.1 of Corynebacterium sp. HMSC035E02. NCBI lineage: Bacteria > Bacillati > Actinomycetota > Actinomycetes > Mycobacteriales > Corynebacteriaceae > Corynebacterium > Corynebacterium sp. HMSC035E02. The sequence goes on along the minus strand of NZ_KV827343.1, from coordinate 28,662 downwards.
CGGCCGGGGTGTCACCCCACTGCACGAAGCGGTCAATCCAGGCTTTAACGTCTGGCTCCTCACTTGCGAGATCCCCAAGAAGCACTCTGGCGGCTGTCGCGGCCGCGGCATCACTCATGCGGTGTACCTGTACGGAAACCTCGTATCCGAGCACGCGCATTACCTTCTCCAAGCCAGCCAAACTCGGTTGAGCTGTCTCACGCAACCACAGGTTGAGCGTATTTCGTGAGACCCCCGAACGCCGAGCCACTTCGCTCAGGCTCAGCGGGCTTTTCTTGAGGAGTTGTACTGGGTCCATAGCCCCACTATAGCCAGCTGTCCTATGCTTAGGACACCTGTCCTACCGTTAGGACAATCAAGCCCTCTACCAGCGACATGGCAACAGGACCCCGCCGTGTCCTATGATGAAGCAAATGAGCGCGGAGATTTATTCACTTCCCACAACGCCGTTGGTCACTACCGACATCGCCGAGCAGGGTCCCCGGATTTCACTGCGCCGGGGGAGCAACATCCTCATGCTGGAGCTGCCGGCTACCTACCCTGAAGCGGACCTGACGGACCCACGATGGATAGTCAAGTCCCATTTCATCGATCGCCCCCACTCGGTGCGTGAATTCGCCACCGAAGAGCCGCTGGAAGTCGGCATCCCCGGGCCCTTTACCCGCATCGAGGTAACCCTGCGCGATGGCGATGAGGACCTCATCGAGACCGTCACCTTCACCGGCATCACCGATGAAGCACCCTTCATCGTCTATGACCGCACCACCCTCATCGCGCCGCAGGGCACGCTCGAGGCCGCTGAGCCCCTCGGCATCTGGGCCGGCTGGGAAGTGGGCCCACTGCCGGATCAGGTCAGGGTGCCGCAGAGGGAACCGGTGGACGTCGCCAAGCACGGCGATTTTGAGTGGGACTTTGACGTCGCCATCCTCCCCAACGCCCGTGGCCTCGACAACGAGCCCGTGTTCACCAAGTCGCCGCGCGTGCACCTCATCGCGGAAGGGGAGTGGCGCATCGATCTCACCTATGCGCCCCTCGGCGGCGAACAGGAGGAGATTTCGGAGCAGACCTTCGACGCGGGCATCGCCGAGCCTTTCCCGGGTGACCTCTACGAAGACCCGTGGGTGGGCCGCTACAAGGTGTCGCTGTGGCACGACGAGGAGCTTGTCGACGTCCGCTTCATCTCCCTCGCCGAGGGCCTCCACATGCGCGCCACCAACGACGGTCCGCGCGGCATGGATTTCCGCATCATCGATGCTCTCGGCGCGCACTCGGCCTTCAGCTACACGTTAGCCTCCCCGCCAAAGAAGCCCATCGCGCTGGAGAAGGGACTGCGCACCTTCGAGGACACCGAGGTCTCTCGCCGCGAGGTCGTGGCCAGTGAGGCCGGCTATGAGCTGGAATTCGATGTCTGGCCCGAGGCCTTGTTTAGCCGCGTCAAGCGCATCGGCTTGGAGCCCACCGAGCACTCCGACAAGCCGGTGATTTTTGCCGGCCAGCTCGATCAGGACGACATGTTCACCGTCCACTCGCCGCGCCCACTGCCGCTGGCGAAGTTCGTCACCATCGACGGCCGGCAGAAAATCAAGGAACTGGCGCGCACCTCAAAGACGACGCAGGCGGTCACCAGCCTCGCCGTCCCCAACGCCGCGCTGGCCAACGCCGTGCGCAAGCAACCAACGGCTGAGCTCTTCCTCATGTGGTCCACGCTGTCCTACGAGGACTACCTGGATTCCCTCCCGGCGGAGGAGCGCGAGGCTCACCAGGCCCGCAGCTTGGAGCGGCGCATCGTCGAGTACGAAGCTTCCGCGTCCACCAGCCTGATTTATGCAGCACTAGCCACCGTCCGCAAGTCCCCCTTCGTCAGCCGCGGCCTACTCAACGGCGATGAGATTATCATCGAGCAGAACGCAGAACCGCAGGCAGATTTAGTGGGCTGGGCCTGGCCATTGGCCGAGCCCACCGTGGCACCCACCCAACTCACGCCCACCGAAGAGGGGTTTGAGCTGCCCGCGGAGCTTGCTGAGCATGGCTCGCTGCTTGTCGACGTCCGCGAGCTCCGCGCCTCCTCCAACCTTGCTGCCCCTGCTCGCCCCTCCAGCGCCTCCATCGTGGTCACGCCGGAAGGCTCGCCGGCGGCGCTCGCATCGAAGGACTGGACCCCGGAGCAGCTCTGGGGCACCTTCCGCGCGCTTCATGTGCTCTCGCAACGCAGCCCGAATCCGAAGCTGCAAGCGATGTTCGACAGCACGATCGACCGCCTGCGCGCCCAACCGGAGGACGCGCTCCACGCCCTAGCACGCACTGGCGTTAGCGTGAACCAGCAGGCCCGCTCGCTCGCGCGCACGCGCTTGTTCCACTCGCCGCTGGAGCCCACCGCCGAGTCCAGCGCCGATAGCTACCTGGATCTCCTGCTCGATCCTTCCGCCAGCGAGAACGCGGAGCTGAACGCCGTGCGTGAGTCCGGCGCTGATGGGCTGACCCGCCCGATGCTGCTCAATGCTGCGACCATTCACAGCCCCACTCCGCCCGTCGATGACCTGATGGGGGAGGCCGGCCGCGTCGCCGCGCTGCGCGAGTGCTTTGCCAACAACGGCGCACTCGATGCGCTGGGCACCATCGAGCACCTGCGCAAGGACGCCACCGCACTCGCATCCCTGGTGCAAAACGCGGGCGTTGACATGTCCGTCAGCCACACCCTTATCGCGTTGGGCGCCTTTGCCAGCGGAAACACGGCGGATGAACTCAATGCCGCTGCGTGGATGCCCTACATCTCCTATGCCTTCGCACTGGCGTCCCGCGCCGCGGCGAACGACATCATCATGGAAAGCCCCCTGCTCAAGGAGGACATGCCCATGCTTGCCGACGTCCTCCCCCTCGCCCCCCGCCTCTTCTTCTACGACCTCGTGACCGCCGAAGCTCTCTTCCGCGATCGCGACGCGTAAGCGCGTGAGGTGTGCCACAATGAGTGAGCATGAAGGTTATCTCCACGAACGTCGCTGTCCGCCGCCCCGAGCCGCACGGGCGGCACGAGTACACGGGCATCGATAAGCAGCCGCGCCCCTTCCTCGACCTAGAGGTCCCCGGGCCCAATTATGGTGACGGCTCCGGCGTGGTGGGGGATTCCATTGGTGACCACGCCCACCACGGCGGCGCCGAGAAGGCCATCTACGCCTATGCCCGCGAGGAGCTCGATTACTGGGAGGGCACGCTCAACCGTGTGCTGCGTGACGGCTACTTCGGGGAGAACCTCACTACCGAAGGCATTTCCTGGCCGAATATGCTGATCAACCAGCGGATTCAGGTGGGGGAGTGCGTGCTCGAAGTGTCTATCCCGCGCACCCCCTGCGCCACTTTCTCCGGCTGGATGGACGAGCCCGGCTGGCTCAAGTCCTTTACTGAGCGCGGCGATTGCGGCTCCTACCTGCGCATCATCGAACCCGGCCGCATCAACCCTGGCGATGAAATTTCGCTTATCGGCCGCCCCGACCATGACATCACCATGGGCATGGCCTTCGCCGCCAAGATGGGGGACAAGGAGCTGGCCCGGCGCGTCGTCGACGCCGGCTGCCTCGCTCCCGTTCATCACGACCAGCTGGTTAAGAGCCTGCAATCCCGCGGTTAGCTAGCCATTCATAGGTTGTCGCTTGTGAGCCGCGCGTACCATCCATACGCACGAATCGTGCCTTCACCAGTGACTTCAGCGCATATCGGACCTGCGCTCGAGTAAGGTTTGTGGCTGTTTCTATTTCGCCGATAGACAGCGGTTGTGCCGCCGTACGCAGCGCCTCCGCTACGCGCGGGGCGTTAACACCCAGGCGTTCCAAGGTCACTGGTGCATCCACTCGTCGTTCCGGGCCGGTGCCTGATTCCTCCTTGCGTAGTGGCTCCCAGATACGGGCCTCTCCACGAGTGTCCGGCCGCCACATCTTCACCGTAAATTGCACGCCAGAATCTATCAGGTCAGGCTCCGGTAATCCTTGCTCTCGCGCGGCATCCAGCATGAGCTGCACGCCGCCGCCTTCGCCCTCAATAACAAAAGAGCCATCGTCTGCTTTGAGATATCGGCACAGTCTATAGAGCCGCTGGTTAATCTCCTGGCGCGCCAGATCTCTCGACTTGAGCTGTTCAACCGTCAGATCCCGTAGGCCTCCTGGACTGGAGATAACCATCTTGTCCGGTAATAGGCGGACATCAATCGATTTACCCGCACCCAACGTATTTGGCCCAAGATCACGGTGCACCAATGCATTAGCCACGGCCTCTCGAATGGCCGGAAGGGGAAGTTCAGGAACTTCCACCATTGATCCGTCCTCTCGATATCGCCGTACGGCGGCTAAACGTTGCCTTACCCATCCCATTACCGAGTTCAACAGCACCGGAACGGGCCCCTCAAAGGTCTCCAACCCCAACACTCGCCCGTGCTTCGAACCATTTGGTAGCCTTTGCGCCACCGTTACTGCTAAGGAGGGAAAATGCCCTTGGGGATAGAAACCCAGCGCATACAGGCCAGCAAGCGTCAGCTCTCCAGTCGCGGTCGTCACCGCTAGCGCCCGTAAGACGTCCTCATCTTGAGTAAGTCCCGATAGTCGCCGATTCTTTTTCCGCGCCTGAACCAAGAAATCTTGCACCACGTCGCTATCTAGGTCTGCAAGGCTCGTGCCTTCCACAATCGTCGTGTCATAGGACACTGCCTCTTCGGCATGCAGCTTTGCCACGTCCATCATGCGCAGCTCCGAGGCACTCATACGGTAGTCCCCATCAGCCATTCGAAGATACGCTTCTCCCCTGTAGATAGCAGGCTTATCAATAATCGGAAGACCCGTAACCTCCGCAATCACGACATGCGTGCCATCTATTGCCACACTGTCGGTATGCACTGTGACTGGAGGGGTGATGGCATGACGCGCCTGCGAGGCCAGAGCAGCCTCCATCTCCGAAGGATTCTCAATGCCAGTGACAATGAATCCTTCCTTCTCATTGACACCGAGAATGATAAGGCCGCCACTCGGCATGTTTGCGAACGCGCACAATGTCTGCGGTAGAGAGTCCGGAATGCCCCCTTGAGCGGTTTTGACCTCGACTGTTGTTGAATCACCGCCGCGCAACTCAAGCTCAGCCAATAGCTCTCTCAGCTGATTCTCGGACCAATTGTTCACGATGAATACCCGCCCTCAATGTTAACAATGACGGCTCAATGCTAACTTCATTCCTCTTCAATGACAAGAGTTCTCATTGATCTTCCCATTGAGGTGTCATTGACATTCTCATTGAGGCCAAATTATGGCCCTGAAACCCCGTATGTTTAAGCTTTATCTAGCGCATAAACCGCAATGAGTGGTTGGATAAGAGTTATCCAACCACTCATTTGCTGTCTGACGAATGGATAGCCTCTACAAGCCTCACTACGTTACCGAGAGCTGGATCCCCGAATCAGGCTCCGGCATTCCCCGGCGCGATAAGGCCGGAGGCCCTTTTTAGGTCTATGTCCCTGACCATCTTGTAAGTAAGGCATGGAGTTTCCCCAGAGCTCACCAGCCGGGCAGCACGTATCGAGCGAGAGATCTTGGATCTCAACCGTCATGCTGCTTCTGGCCAGTTGGAGTCTGTGGCCCGCTTACTCATGCGTTCTGAGGCGATTTCTTCCTCACGCATTGAAGGTATTGCACCCAACGTCGACAAGGCTGTCCTCGCGGAACTCGCCCAAAAGGAGGAAGTCCGCGGCTTTAAGGAAGGCGCGGAAGAGGTTGCGCGTAACCTCACCGTTCTGTGTTCCATTGAGAAGAGCTTTGCCACCGAACCAACATCTCCATCGGCCTTCTTGAAAAGCTCCAAAGAGAGTTGATGGGGGAGAAGGGCTCTATCCCCACTGGTCTTCGCACTATTCAGAACTGGATTGGTGGAAGTAACCACACACCCATTGGGGCCGAGTTCATCCCAGCGCCCCCAGGCCTAGTCCATGACCTCGTGGACGACTTATGTCTTTACCTCGATGGCGCTTCGCACGGTGCTCTCATCCAGGCCGCAATTGCTCACGCTCAGTTTGAAACGATTCATCCCTTTGCAGACGGCAACGGGCACGTTGGCCGTGCTCTCATTCATGGGATTCTTCTGCGTCGCGGACTTACTGAATACACCATTCTGCCGGTATGCCTCGTCCTCGGTACGTGGTCCAAATCGAAAGCTACCTGCCTTTTCGCACCATCAAGCGTGGGAAAATCCTCACCATGAAGCGCACGTATAAGTGGGAGCATGTCGAGATTCCCCTCATCCGGAACTAGGCCGCAGTTCATTTTTTAAGAGCCGGTTTGACCGCTTCCGGAGTGCAATACGGCGATGGATTCGAGGCCACGTGGGAGCTGCGCGCCGCGGAGAACTGGGTGACTGAACGTGTGTCGGTGAACGTTGAAGGCGACGGATGGGGGCGAAGCCTCGAGCTGTTTAGGTCCGAGCAAGGCGTGTGGTCGGCGGAAACCAATGAAGAGGGCGCCCAGCCTGGAGATCTGCCCTCCCCCGGTATCGTCCAGTCAGCCGATCTGAAAGCCGCACTCGATTGCGATCTCGGTCTGTGCCCTCTCACCAACACAATGCCTATTCGTCGCTTGACGCTGCTTGAGACTCAGGTTCCGAAAACGCAGCTGATCATGGCTTGGATTGATACACCGTCCCTCCAGGTGATCGCATCAGACCAGTACTACAGCTCCATCGATTCTGAAACTGTCCGATATGAAAGTGGAACACGGGGAGTCGACGTCGAGTTGGAGGTCGACGGTGGCGGCGTGGTCGTACACTACCCTGATCTCGCACGGCGGGTCTGATCCGGAAGCAACTCTAACTAAGCTGGGCGGTATGAACGACCTGACCATCGCACCTGGCCCAGGGATCCCCGGGGGTCTGGTCATCGTCGCCGCCGACCTGACGGAGCGGTTCGCGAAGTCGTCGGGACCAGGTGGCCAAGGCGTCAATACTACGGACAGCAAAGTGCAGCTTTCCGTCGATATCGCTACGTGCTCATCGCTTTCCGACGCCCAGCGTCGCCGCGTCCTTCACAACCTCGAGCACCGCCTAGACGGCACCGTCCTTACCGTTACCGCATCGACCCAGCGATTGCAGGTACGCAACCGCACCGAGGCACGCGAACGCATGGCCGCCCTCTTGCGCGAGGCGCTCGCTCCGCCTCCTCCCCCGCGGCGCAGGACCAAGCCGACGCGGAGCTCGGTGCGACGCCGTCTCGAAGCGAAAAAGCGGCGCTCGGAACTCAAGTCCACGCGACGGCGGCCCCAAATTCCCTAGTTCGAACCATCCGCATGCATATCCTCACGCTGACGGACCTGGTTCGGGTAACCGCTACGCTGAGACAGCTTGGACCGGTTGAATCCGCTCGATTTCCGAGAGGATCTTGTCTTCCGCCACGTCCAAGTCATATTGAGCCTGTAACCCGAGCCAGAACTGGGGGCTCATCTCGAAAAACTTCGCTGGACGAAGGGCCGTGTCAGCGGTTACAGCGCGCTTACCGTGAACAATTTCGTTGATCCGGCGGGGCAGAACGCCGATGGAGACGGCGAGCTTGTGCTGGGTGAGCCACATTCCTTTGAGAAAGTCCTCCATGAGGATCTCCCCGGGGTGAACCGGAGGGAGCTTGTCAGTGGTAGTCAACGATCTCAACCTCCTCTGGCCCCGCGGCGGACCACCGAAAACAGATCCGCCACTGGTCGTTGATTCAAATGCTGAACTGACCCCGCCGATCACGTCGCTCCCGCGTTGGGTGGCAGCCAAACCACAAAGGATCAGTCATCTGCTATCCCATCGACTAATTCTTGCAGGTCGCAGGACCTTCGCGCAACCGTCAGTTCAGTGCATTTTGAATAGTTCAGCACACGTTGTATTGTTCAGCACATGCTGACTATTGCTTCGCGCCTCGACGTCATGAACCGGCTCGGCCGGGCCATGGCTGATCCGACGCGCTCCAGAATCCTGATGACCCTACTCGACGGCCCGAGCTACCCGGCTGTGCTTTCGCGCGACCTAGACCTGACCCGCTCGAACGTCTCGAACCACCTGACCTGCTTGCGTGACTGCGGCATCGTCGTCGCCGAGCCGGAGGGCCGCAAGACACGCTACGAAATCGCCGATCCGCACCTCGCGACAGCGCTCAACGCGCTAGTGAACGCGACGCTGGCTGTCGACGAAAACGCCCCGTGCATCGACCCTGAGTGCTCGGTGCCCGGCTGCGACGGAAAAGGAGTGGACGCATGACTTCAGCGTGTGGATGCGAACACGAACCAGCCACGGAAATCGAAGATCTCGATCGGCCATGGTGGAAGGACCCCGAGTTGCTACTGCCGATCTTCTCCGGCATAGCCCTCGTCATAGGCCTGGCGCTGGACTGGTCTGGGCTAGAGACACCCGCGACAGTACTGTTCTGGGTCGGCCTGCTGCTAGGGGCGTATACGTTCGCGCCCGGCGCTATCCGGAACCTTGCCACGAAGCGCAAGCTCGGCATTGGCTTGCTTATGACGATCAGCGCGGTCGGCGCGGTGATCCTTGGTTTCGTCGGAGAGGCCGCGGCGCTGGCGTTCCTTTACTCGATCGCCGAGGCGCTTGAAGACAAGGCGATGGACCGGGCCCAGAGCGGGCTGCGGGCACTGTTGAAGTTGGTACCGCAAACCGCGACCGTGCTGCGCGACGGCACGGCGGTCGAGGTCGCTGCGAAGGACCTCGTGGTTGGCGAGCTGATGCTCGTACGCCCCGGAGAGCGAATCGCCACCGACGGCATCATTCGGTCCGGACGCTCCAGCCTTGACACCTCAGCGATCACCGGAGAATCCATTCCGGAGGAGGTTGCGCCCGGCGACGAGGTACCCGCGGGAGCGATCAACTCCGCCGGTGTGCTGGAGATCGAGACGACCGCAGCTGGAACGGACAACTCGCTGACCACACTCGTCGACCTCGTCGAGCAAGCGCAGGCGGAGAAGGGTGACCGCGCCCGGATCGCCGACCGGATTGCCCGACCCCTCGTGCCCGGGGTGATGATCCTGGCGGTGCTGGTCGGCGTGATCGGCTCGCTGTTGGGCGACCCCGAGACGTGGATCACCCGTGCGCTGGTGGTCCTGGTCGCAGCGTCGCCGTGCGCGCTGGCAATCTCCGTGCCGCTGACGGTCGTGGCCGCTATCGGCGCGGCCAGCCAGTTCGGAGTAGTCATCAAGTCCGGCGCGGCGTTCGAGCGACTCGGCGGCATCCGTCACCTAGCGGTAGACAAAACCGGAACCCTTACCCGCAACCAGCCCGAGGTTACCGGAGTGGTCCCGGCAGACGGATTCGATCGGGCGCAGGTGCTTTCCTTCGCGGCGGCGGTTGAGCAGCAATCGACGCACCCCCTCGCCGCGGCGATCGTGGCAGCGGAGCCCGAAGCGCCCACCGCCTTGGATATCAGCGAGGAAGCCGGTCAAGGCATCGGCGGCACCGTCGAAGGCCGACGGGTGCTGGTCGGCAGCCCCCGATGGATCGACGCCGGGCCACTGAAGGCGGACGTTGAGCGCATGGAGTCCGAAGGCCAGACCTGCGTCCTAGTCACCGTCAATGACGCTCTCGCCGGGGCGATCGGGGTGCGCGACGAGTTGCGACCCGAGGTGCCCGATGCCGTGCAGTCCCTGCACGACAACGACGTGGAAGTGAGCATGCTCACCGGCGATAACACTCGCACCGCCCGGGCGCTGGCTGAAATCGCCGGAATCGACGACGTGCGCGCCGAGCTGCGACCGGAGGACAAGGCAAGCATCGTCGCCGAACTCTCCTCCAAGACGCCGACGGCGATGATCGGCGACGGCATCAACGACGCGCCGGCACTGGCGGGCGCAACGGTGGGCATTGCGATGGGAGCGACCGGCTCTGACGCCGCGATCGAGTCCGCTGACGTCGCCTTCACTGGCCACGACCTCCGGCTGATCCCGCAGGCGCTGCAGCACGCCCGCCGAGGCAGCAGGATCATCAACCAAAACATCGTGCTGTCTCTGGCCATCATCATCGTGTTGATGCCACTGGCGATCAGTGGTGTACTGGGCCTGGCCGCCGTCGTCTTGGTACACGAAGTCGCCGAAGTTATCGTGATCTTGAACGGCCTGCGGGCTGCACGAGCGAAACGCTGAGGCTGTGACCGGCAAGTCTTATAAGGGTTAAACCACGCGCCGAGCGCACACACACGTTGGACCAGGCCAGTCATTCGAGTTCACCACCTGGTCCTTCTCGATGCGTGCAGGCACGGGAACTGTGGGTGAACCTAATAGTTCCACGGGCACAGCCTTAAAGCTTGCGGATAAGCTCTGCATCAGCCACGAGGTTTTGCGTGAGCTTCTCAGCTTCAAGCCCACTCAAGTCACAGCTGTCGAAACGGGCCAGCCAGTCGGCCCGAACAGCGGGGGAGTCGAACCAGGTTGCGCGCTCAGCCTCAATATCCTCGATGCCGCTCAAAGTGCGGCCATCGCGGCTACGGATCTCGAGGTCGTCGACAAGCGGGGCAATCGCTTGAAGTCCTGGGACGATGGCTTTAAAACCCGACGTGTGGGAAACCTCATTGGTCCAACGCGGGTAGCGGCTCACGCGCTGCGCCTCCAGGTAGCGCTGGACGACACCGAGCCTGGAGACCTCCTGCGCCACCGCCAAGCCCACGACCCTCACGCGGAAACCCGCGGAGCGAAACTTGGCTATCTCTCCTGCGATGAATTCCGGGTTGGACAGCGTGTTCTCAATGATGAGAGAGTGCCCGTGCTGCCGACCATATTCAATCAGCGAGGACATCCAATAGGGCACCGGTCCATTGGTGAGCACGTCCATGCGCAGGGGGTCGCGCTCCATGATCTCGTCGAGGGCGGGGTGCAGCTTCCGAACCTCATCGGAATCAAGGACCGCGTGACCATTCTTTACAGATTCAATAGCCGTTGATTTGCCTGACGCTGGCTGCCCCGCCACATAAATGACCTCTGGAACAGCCGGACCATGAGCATTCGACCGACCAAAATAGCTGGCTTGCAGAGTCTTTAGCCGTTGCTCCATAACTTGTGGATCAACGGGGAAATCAGCGGCGGAAAGCATAAGCTATGCCGCTTTGTGCTCGGAGGAGAGGGCTTCAAGCCGCTGCGCAAAGAGAGCCGCAGCGGCGCGGATGGCTTCAATGTCGGTTGAATCAACACCACTGACTATGTCCTCTACCAGCCAATTCTGACGAATCCACCATTGTGATTCAACATCGTTGCCTGCTTCAGCAGCCCGAGTGAGGTAGGCAGCTTTCAGCGAGGACGCAACCTCCTTCATGGCGTCGAAGGCTGCGTACTCGATCTCCGGGACTTTGGCGGTGCTCATGGCGCTAAGAATAGCAGCACCATGGCGGTTTTAGCCGTTGATGATCTGCGGGTAGGCCAGGCCCTTGAGGCCCTCGGTACCGAACTCCACACCGTAGCCGGAGGACTTGATGCCGCCGAACGGCACGCGCGGATCCACAGCACCGTGGCTGTTGATCCAGGTGGTGCCAGCCTCCAGCTGCGCAGCAACGTCCAGTGCACGCTCGCGGTTGGAGGACCACACGGAAGAGCCCAAGCCCACGTCAAGCTTGTTGGCCTGCTCGATGGCCCAATCCAGGTCTGTGTACTTCACAATCGGCAGTGCCGGGCCGAACTGCTCCTCGACGACCAACGCGTTATCCGGGTCGATGTCCGCCACCAGGGTGGTGGGGTAGAAGTAGCCCGGCGCGTCGTAGTCCGGGTCTCCACCCAGCAGCACGCGGGCGCCGGAATCCTTGGCGGCGGTGACGAGCTTGTCCACGATGTCGAACTGCTGCTTGTTCTGCAGCGGACCGAGCACGTTCTCCTCTTCCAAGCCCACGCCCATCGGGGAGGCCTTGGCCACCTCGACGAGGGCGTCGCAGACGGCGTCGTACAGCGACTCCGGCACATACACGCGCTTCATCGCCGCACAGGTCTGGCCGGTGTTGATGAATGCACCCCAGAAGAGATCGCCGGCGATCTCCTTCGGGTCGGCGTCGTCCAGCACGATGCCGGCATCGTTGCCGCCGAGCTCCAGCGTGAGGCGGGTGAGGTTGTCGGCGCTGGCCTCCACGATCTTCTTGCCGGTGGCGGTGGAACCGGTGAACATGATCTTGTCGACGCCCTCGTGGGTCGTCAGCGCCGCACCAACCTCACCGGCACCGCTGACGACCTGGAGAACACCCTCCGGAAGCACGGAGTTCACGACCTTGAGCAGGCCCAGTACGGAAAGCGGGGTGTACTCGGAGGGCTTGACGACGACCGCGTTACCCATACGCAGCGCCGGCGCAATCTGCCAGATGGTGATCATCATCGGCCAGTTCCACGGGCCAATAGCTCCAACGACGCCGAGTGGGCGGTAGTTAACGGTGGCGGTGATGTCATCATCAACGGCCGTGTAGTTGGGGTGCTCGAAGGAGGCGGTAGCATTCAGCCACGCAGAGCAGGCGCCGACCTCGAAGCGGGCGTTCGGGCCGTTGAGCGGCTTACCCTGCTCACGGGAGAGAAGCTCAACGAGGGCTTCAGCGTTGGCGTCGATGGCGGCGGCGGCCTTGGTGAGCAGCTCGCAGCGCTCTTCGTCGCTCAGCTTGGCAAAGTCCTTTTGTGCCGCGCGTGCGGTCTCAACTGCAGCGTTGAGGTCCTCTACGGTGTTTTCTGGGGCGCGGCCAACGACCTCACCTGTGGCGGGGTTGAGGATGTCGCGTCCATTCTCGTCCGTGATGGCGTTGAGCAGATCAGCGTACGTAGCGAACTGAGTCATGAGATCTCCTTCAAGGAAGTCGAGGGCCCCGCGAGCAAAGCCCAAAAGATACTTTTGTTTAGGATGTTACCTGCACCACACATGTCGTCTTGACTCTGCGTGCACACAATTTGTCCAAAAATGTGCCAGTTCTCACGATATGATTCCAGTTATGTCTTCCTCCGCCGTTGAACATTTCGATATCGCGTCGTGGCGCACCGCGTCATCCGATTCTTTTGGACAACTCGACGTGGACGCCGAAGACCCCTCTTCCTTTCACGCCACGCTGCGCTCAACGAAGGTGGGGGACATATCCCTCTTCGATATGCACACCTCCCCGCACACCGTGAACCGATACAAGGTTTCCACCGACGAAGTCCCTTTTTGCAAGCTCAGTCTGCAGATCACAGGCTCCTCAACCATGAGCCAGGACGGGCGAACCTGCGAGCTTCGCCCAGGGGACCTAGCGCTATACGTCACCCAGCGGCCCTACACCCTGCGCTATCCGAAGGAACAAAACACCCTCATTGTTCACTTCCCGCAGAGCTTCCTCGACATCTCACCCGCGCAGATCCAACGCCTCACCGCGAATCCGATCTCACGCTCACACGGCCTCGGCGCGGTGGCCGTGCCCCTCTTTGAACAGCTTGCCAAGAACCTGGACCTATTGAAGGGCCCGCATGCCACGGCCCTAGTCCGCTCGGCGCTGACCATGCTGGTGTCAGTCTTGGCCTCCGACGTCGCCGACGAACCCTCTGCAGGCACACTTCTGTTCAACCAGGCCACCGCCTACATCGAGAAGCACTTGGGCGACCCGGACCTAGGCCCCAGCACCATCGCCCAAGCACTCTTCGTATCAGTGCGCCACCTCCACGCCAAGTTCTCCGAACAGGGCCTCTCTGTAGGCAGCTACATCAGAACGAGGCGCCTAGAGCACATCCGCAGAGAACTCGTCGACCCGCGGCACTCCGGGGAATCAATCAGCCACATCAGCGCCCGCTATGGCCTGCACGATCCCTCGCACCTCTCACGCATCTTCAAGGCGGAGTTCCACAAGTCGCCGAGTGCGTACCGAGCGGCGGCCAGCGACTAACCACGCAGCTTATTGATGACCTCGCGTGCGGTGGAGATTCCGGTTTCGATGGCTCCATCAACAACCACTCCACGCCAACCGGAAGCCCAATCGGCTCCTGCGAAGTGCAACGAGGAAGTGGAAGTGCGGAAGTGGTGCCACCCCTCCGTGAACTGGCCTCGCCGCAGTGTGGCCCAGGCCTGGCCGGAGTACTCGTCGGCTACCCAGTCATGACCGGTGACACCAACAACCTCAAGATCTGGGCGCCACTGGTCAACGACCTTTTGGGCATCCTCAATGCTTTCCAGATCAATCTTCTCGTGATCGGAGCCGAAGGCGACACAAATGGTCGTGTCGTCATCTTCGAAGTACTCCGAACGCAGCACAGACACAACGGCCGGCTGAGGCGCGTAGCCGAAAATATTGTGGTGCCCCTTGATCTTGATCCACGCCTTGAAACCAGTTGAGTTCCATTTCTGCTCGACAGTCTTCTGCGCGCCCTCGGGCAGCCCTGGCGTAAACGTAATGTTCCCCAACGCACCGACCGGAACCGTGACAATCACCGCGTCTGCCGTTTCGGAAGTACCGTCCGCATATGTAACGGTGGCTGAGTCTTCTCCATGCTCAATCGCCGTCACCGCAGTGTTTAAACGAATTTCTCCGGTCAGATCTTTTGCAATGTTGCCGTAGATACCCCGCATGCCATTGACGAGCTTGTATCGCAGCGTTTGCTCATCCACCAAGGAAAGACGGTGATCGCACAAGGCTGCCCACTGCTTGGCCATCAAAGAGGAGCCCTGTTCTGGGTACCCGATGTACCCGGCCGACCAGTAAGCATTGCACAAGTCCTTTTCTTCTTGTGTGAAGTCACCGTCTTCTAATGCGTCGAGAACTCCAGCCTGATCTGCAGCGAGGAAAGCATCCTTTAGCTCTTGGGATGCACCGAATTTCTCATCCAGCACAAGCAGCGGCTTGTGCGGCTCTGGGAAGAATTCGCGAGAATTCTCGAATATCTTCTCCATTGGCCGAGCCAATTTGGCATCCATTTCTGCCTCCGTGCCAGACTTCAGCTCTCCGCCGGCATACCAGTAGGCGGTGTCTACAACGGGCGAAGCGATAATATCCTGGCCATAACGAGTGATTTCGGACCAGACATGCGGCTGATGCCAGTGCACCCAGGTTGCACCGATCTCCAACGGACGTCCGAGCCTGTCATCCGTCCACGCACGGCCACCAATGCGGTCGCGTGCTTCCACGATGTGATAGTCAATTCCAGCGGTTTGCAACTCGCGCGCTGCCGTTAGACCTGCGAATCCTGCACCAACGACGATTACACTCTTCTTTTCCATGATTGCCTTCCTCAAGTTTTAGATTTGGTCAAGATTGTCTTGAAGACCTGCGTAGATATGCGGCTTCTTATGTTTCAAGTATTCGCCCCAGACAAGGCCAAGGATTCCGGATGCGATGATGATTCCCGGCATTACCCACACGAGGGCATCCGGGCCGGTGTCGCCAATCATGAGCGGGAAATTCATCAGCACCAGTACGAAGACAGCTGAGAGTCCGCAAGCCGAGACGAGCGGTGCCATAACCCTTGTAAAGAGGCTGTAGCCTTTCTCTTCCTTGTTCAGCCAAACCATGATGGACACGCTGACCACCGCAAGCAGGAAGACCAAGCCAAATGCCGCCGCGTTAGTAAGCCACGTAAAGAGAGTAAGAACTGGGAACAGCTCGCCCATTTCACTCCCATTTCCAGCCACTGCGAAGCCAGCTACTACAACGACTGCAAGTGTTGTCTGGGTAAGAGACCCAGCTATAGGCGCGCCTTTAGCAGATGCTGTAGCGAACTTCTTAGGAAGAACGCGTGAGCGCCCGAGGGAGAAAAAGTATCGCGCTGCGGCGTTATGGAACGCCACGAGAGCAGCAATAAGCGAGGTTACAAACAAGCAGTTCGCTATGTTGGCAGCAAACACTGAATAGTCGCCCAACCACACGAAGACTAGGTCGGGACCAAGCTCAGTTGCCTTGTCGATGACGACGGACGGCCCCACTCCCTGAGCAAATGCCCATGCCGAAAAGGCGTAGAAAAGGGCAATAGTTCCAACAGCGATATACGTGGCCTTTGGAACCGTCCGCTCCGGATTTCGCGCTTCTTCCGAGTAGATCGCACCAGACTCGAAGCCCATGAAGGCCGCGATTCCGAAAGCAAGAAGCACGCCAATGCCGTTAGTGAAGAACTGGCCTGGACGCATCGTCTCCGCGGTGATTCCCTCGGGAGCAACGCCTAGCGACAACATAGAAACACCGGCAACGACGAGGAATTCAAGCGCTACCAAAACTCCCAAGACCTTGGCCGAGAAGTCGACGTTGCTGACTCCCATGACTGCTACCAAGACCCAGCCAACCAAGGCGGCCATCCACCACGAAATGCTCGTGCCGAACCAACCATTGATCAGATTGGCGAGGGAGAAACCGAAGATTCCGTACAGGCCAACCTGCATCATGTTATAAGAAACCAGCGCTAGAATCGCCGCTGCGATTCCTTGACGGTTGCCCAGCCCCTCAGACACATAGGCATAGAAGGCTCCTGAGTTCTGAATCTTCGAACTCATAATTCCGTACCCGACTGCAAAGAACACGAGGATGATCCCGAGCACTAAGTAGCTCCAAGGGACCCCCAACAATCCAGATACCGCAAAGTTGGTCGGTACGCCTCCCGCGAGCACAGTAAGGGGGGCGGACGCCGCAATAATCATAAAGACTAGCGACGTTGTCCCTAGGCGCCCGGCGCCCAGGCCGCCCTCTTGGTCGTTGGGAGCCCGGTGCCCGGGCTGTACGTTTCGAGCGGGTAGCACTGGTGACTGCGTCGATGTGTCCACGCCAACTCCTCCTTACTAACTATGTCGGCCCGAAATGCCTTGGAGCGAGCCCAACGCATCTCGGTGTGTAGTTAGTAATTGTGTCCCGTCGCACAGAGTTATTGTTGTTTGTGCGTGATCACGATTTGTCTATGAGTGCTGTCACACCACACCAGCGCGAATACTATGCGCAAAAGACAATGCTGGCACCTCCCACAAAGGAGATGCCAGCATCATTATCAGCGGATTTAATGCACTATTTATGCATTCGCGTACGGGTCACGCATAGCGATGTACTGCAGCGAGGTGTACTCGTCCAGGCCCTCAGCGCCGCCCTCGCGGCCCATGCCGGACTGCTTCACGCCACCAAATGGGGCAGCGGCGTTGGAGATGACACCAGCGTTGAAGCCCATGAGTCCGAACTCGAGGCCATCACCGATGCGCCACATGCGATCGGAATCCTCGGTGAACACGTAGGAGGCCAATCCGTACTCGGTGTCGTTAGCAATCTCAATTGCTTCCTTCTCATCAGAGAAGGTCAGGATCGGAGCAATCGGGCCGAAGATCTCCTCCTGTGCCACGCGGGCATCACGAGGAACGTTGGTCAGAACGGTCGGGGCGTAGAAGTAGCCCTTGCCCTCACCCGGCTTGCCGCCGACGATGGCCTTGGCGCCTTTCTCCACGGCGTCGTCGACAAGCGCGGTGATGTTATCCAGCGCCTTCTGCTCCACGAGCGGACCACAAGTAACGCCCTCATCGAGGCCGTTGCCCACCTTGAGCTCACCGATGCGCTTGGCGAACTTCTCCGCGAACTCCTCAGCGACGGACTCGTGGACGATGAAGCGGTTAGCGGCGGTGCAAGCCTCACCGATGTTGCGCATCTTGGCGCCCATTGCGCCCTCGACGGCCTGGTCAATGTCGGCGTCCTCAAAGACGATGAACGGAGCGTTGCCGCCCAGCTCCATCGAGGTGCGCAGGACGTTGTCGGCAGCTGCCTTGAGCAGAGTCTTGCCCACCGGGGTAGAGCCGGTGAAGGAAACCTTGCGCAGGCGAGAATCCGCCATGATCGGCTCGGAGATGGCAGATGCAGACTTACCGGAAACCACGTTGACCACGCCTGCCGGAACGCCGGCATCAATCATGGTCTGTGCGAAGTACTGAGTAGTCAGCGGCGTGAGCTTGGCCGGCTTGACCACCATGGTGCAGCCAGCGGCGATGGCTGGGGCAATCTTGCGGGTAGCCATGGCCAGCGGGAAGTTCCACGGAGTAATGAGCAAGCACGGACCCACCGGCTTACGACGGGTCACCATGCGCAGGGTGCCCTCCGGCGCCGGCAGGGTACGGCCGTAGTCACGAACGGCCTCCTCGCTGAACCAACGCAGGTACTCAGCGCCATAAGTAACCTCACCGTAGGACTCCGCCAGCGGCTTGCCCATCTCCAGGGTCATCAGCGCGGCGAACTCGTCCTTGCGCTCCTGCACCAGGTCAAAAGCACGGCGTAGCAGGTTAGAACGCTCGCGGGTGGACGTGCGTGCCCACTCGTCCTGCACGGCGCAGGCGGCGTCCAAAGCCTTCTTCGCATCCTCAGAAGTAGCGGAAGCAAGGGTGGCGATGACGTCACCGGTCGCCGGGTTTTCCACATCGAAAGTGGAGCCATCGGAGGCGTCTACCCACTCACCGTTAATCAGCAAGCCAGTCGGAACCTTGGCCAGCAGCTCGTCAATATTGACCTTGTTGTTTTCACTCATGGTTCTTTTTTACCCTCCCAAATGGAATTTGTCTGCCAGTTGGCGTGCCGCACCCGAAAGAAGTTGAACATCCGCCCCAACCAGGGCAAATGATGCACCGGAAGCTATGTATTTCTGGGCCTGTTCAAGGTTGAAAGCGTTGACGCCTACCTTCTTTCCGGAAGCGCGCACGGCTTCAAATGTGTGATTAACCGCCTCGATCACATCCGGATGGGTCTGCTGGCCCAACAGCCCCATGGAGGCCGCCAGGTCCGAGGGACCGACGAAGATATTGTCCACCCCGTCAAGAGCCACGATTTCTTCCACGTTCTCTACCGCGGTCGCAGACTCAATCTGCACCGTGAGGCTCACCGTATCTGAGGCATTGGCGAGGTAGTTCTCCACGCCGTTCCAGCGTGAGGAGCGGGCCAGCGCCGAGCCCACGCCGCGCACGCCGCGGGGAGGGTAGTGCATGGCTGCTACGGCCGCCTCGGCTTCCTCGGCGGTATCAATCATGGGCACCATCAAGTTTTGTACACCCAGGTCAAGGTACTGTTTGATGAGTGCCGTGTTGTTTACTGGCACGCGGACCACGCGCGTCAAGCCGTAGGCGTCGGTAGCCCGCAGCAGAGAGAGGATGGTTTCGAGGCCATAGGGCGAGTGCTCGCCGTCGATCAGCGTCCAGCTAAAGCCAGCCGAGGCGATGATCTCCGCTGCAGCCTCCGAGCCGGAACAGATCCAGGCGCCAACGAGCGGCTGCTCGGCCTTTTCTAGGACGTCCGCGAAAGTGGGCGGCAGCTTTACTGGAATCGGCATGTGATGGACCCCAACTTTCCATAGTCTGCATGGACGGTATCGCCCGGTTCAACCCACATGGGCTTGGTGAAGGAACCGGCCAGGATGATGTCGCCGGCGGCAAGGCTATCGCCGTGCGCGTGAAGCTTGTTGGCAAGCCAGGCCACGCCCATTGCCGGGTGGTTCAGCACGGCCGCCGCCACACCCGTATCTTCGATGGACTCGTTGCGGTAGAGCAGCGCGGACACCCAGCGCAGGTCGACGTCCGCGGGTTCCACCGGGTTGCCGCCGTAGATCATGGCGCCGAGGGCTGCGTTATCCGAAATGGTGTCGACAATGGTGCGTCCCTCCATCTCGATGCGGGAGGAGAGGATCTCCAGAGCAGGGACAACATACTCAGTAGCGCGCAGCACGTCGAAGATGCTGCAATTCGGCCCCTTTAGCTCCTCCTTGAGCACGAAGGCCAGCTCAACCTCGATGCGGACGTTGGAGAACTGCGCGTGCTCGATAGTGGAGCCGTTCTCATAAACCTGGTCTTCAAAGATTGCGCCGTAGTCTGGCTCGGTGATTCCCGTGGCCTCCTGCATAACCTTGGAGGTCAGGCCAATCTTACGGCCGACGAGACGGCGCCCGTCTTCGATGCCGCGGCGCACCCACTCGCGCTGCACCGCGTAGGAGTCCTCAATGCTCATCTCCGGGAAACGGGCGGTCAGCAGCGGGACCATTGAACGGTCCTTTTCGGCTTGCGCCAGTTCATCTGCAATAGCGATGTGCTGTTTCTCATCCAGCATGTTCTTCGCTCCTTACTGTGTTATTGAACGTGACTGTGGTGTTGTAATGGTTGTTAAACGTTGCGGTTTCACGTGAAACGACAACGCGGCCCCGCGTTATGTGCGCATTATCGACGCCGCGGGACCACGTTAATCAACCTGAGTGCTTAGGCCGTTTTAGAGCTGGTTACCCAGCTTGTACTCGCCCTGCTTCCACTCCGGCATCTCCTCCGAGTCTTCCTTACGGGTGTAGGAGAAGCCGTCCGCACCAATGGTGGCCTCGAGCTCGGACTCATCCTCGCGAGCGACCAGCGGCACCGGGTTGCCATCCAGGTCGAGGACGGTGGAGCCATCGCGGTACCAGGACGGAACAACCGGGGTTCCCCACCAGTCACGACGCTGGTTATCGTGAACATCCCAGGTCACGACCGGGTTATCCGGGTCGCCGGTGTAGTAGTCCTGGGTGTAGATCTCTACGCGGTGGCCGTCCGGGTCACGCAGGTACAGGTAGTACGCATTGGAAACACCGTGGCGGCCCGGGCCGCGCTCAATACGGTCGGATTCGCGCAGCGCACCCAGCTTGTCACAAATCGCGATGATGTTGTGCTTCTCGTGGGTAGCGAAGGCGATGTGGTGCATACGCGGGCCATCGCCACCGGTCATGGCGGTGTCGTGCACCGTCGGCTTACGGCGCATCCATGCAGCGTAAACGGTTCCTTCCTCATCGCGAATGTCCTCTGTGGTGCGGAATCCGAGCTCCTCCATGTACTGCACGGCGGCAGGGACATCCGGGGTGATCTGGTTGAAGTGATCGAGGCGAACGAGCGCACCAGGGATGTGGGCGTCGTATGCCCAGGCCAGACGCTCACGGTGCTCAACCTCGTAGAAGAACTCGTACGGGAATCCCAGCGGGTCCTGAACACGCACGGAGTCACCGATGCCCTTGACGAAGCCATCCTTGTTACGGCGGACCTCGCAGCCACGTGCCTTGTAGAACTCCTCGGCGAGGTCCAGGTCCTCCGGCGAACGAACGCGGAAGGAGAATGCAGCGACGGCAGCAACGGGGCCCTGACGCAGCACGAGGTTATGGTGGATGAACTCTTCGTAGGTGCGCAGGTAGATTTCGTTCTCGTTTTCTTCGGTCACGACGAGACCGAGGGTGTCAACGTAGAACTTACGGGATGCAGCGAGATCGGTAACGATGATCTCCATGTAGGCGCAACGCAGAATGTCGGGGGCCTGAATGTCAGCCATGATGGCTCCTTAGTGTGAATTAGTAATGGGGGAGTGAAGGGGGCGTGTAGACGTTACTGGTCCTGCTTGCCAAAGACCGGGTTGTGCACCTTGTCCAGGTTGATGTGGACGGCCTGCTGATCGGTGTAGAAGTCGATCGAGCGGTAGCCGCCCTCGTGGCCCAGGCCGGAAGCCTTCACGCCGCCGAAGGGGGTGCGCAGGTCGCGGACATTGTTGGAGTTGAGCCACACCATGCCGGCCTCAACGTTCTGGGCAAAGTTGTGGGCACGCTTCAGATCCGAGGTCCACACATAGGCGGCAAGACCATACTTCGTGTTGTTCGCCAGCTCGAGTGCCTCTTCGTCGGTATCGAACGGGGTGATAGCAACGACGGGGCCGAAGATTTCTTCCTGGAAGATTCGTGCGTCCGGCTTGACGTCAACGAAGACGGTCGGCTGAACAAAGTTGCCTTCCGGGAAGCCTTCCGGACGCTCGCCGCCGGCGGCCAGGGTGGCCTCCTGCTTGCCGATCTCGATGTAGGAGGTGACCTTCTCGTAGTGCTCCGGGTGCACCAGGGCGCCGACCTCGGTGGTCGGATCGGAGGGCAGGCCCACCTTCACGCGCTTAGCCTGGGCGGCGTAGCGCTCCACGAACTCATCGTAGATATCGCGCTGAACCAGGATGCGGGAGCCGGCGGTGCAGCGCTCACCGTTGAGGGAGAAGACGCCGAAGATGCAGGCGTCAATAGCTGTCTCCAGGTCGGCGTCGCTGAAGACGATGGCCGGGGACTTGCCGCCCAGCTCCATCGACAGGCCCTTGAGGTGCGGGGCTGCGTTGCCGAAAATGATCTGGCCGGTGCGGGATTCACCGGTGAAAGAGATCAGCGGGACGTCCGGGTGCTTAACCAGCGGGTCGCCGGCGTAGCCTTCCTCGCCGAAGCCGTTGACCAGGTTAAAGACGCCCTTCGGGAGGCCGGCCTCCTCGAAGATGCCTGCCCACAGCTGTGCGGAGAGGGGAGTGAACTCAGCCGGCTTGAGGACGACGGAGTTACCGGTGGCGATGGCCGGGGCGAGCTTCCAGGACTCCAGCATGAACGGGGTGTTCCACGGGGTAATCAGGCCCGCCACGCCAATCGGCTTACGGTTGACGTAGTTGATCTGGCGGCCCGGTACCTTGTAGGCGTCGTCAGCCTGGGCGACAATCAGGTCAGCGAAGAAGCGGAAGTTCTCCGCAGCGCGCTTGGCCTGACCGTTGGCCTGGGTGATCGGCAAGCCGGAGTCGAAGGATTCCCAAGCAGCGAGCTTGTCTGCGCGGCTTTCGACGATGTCCGCGATCTTGTTGAGGACGCGGGCGCGCTCGCGCGGCAGGGCCTTGGACCACGGGCCGTTCTCGAAAGCGTCCTTCGCGGCAGCAACAGCCTTGTCAATGTCTTCCGGCTTGCCAGAAGCGGCCTTGATGTAGGCCTTATTGGTTACCGGGTCGAGGACCTCGAATTCATCTCCGTCAATCGACGGGACAAACTCGCCGTTGATGTAGTGAAGAATCTTCTCTGGAAGGTCGGTGGGCTTAGCAGCATCGTTGTTGATAGCCATGAGTACTGTGAACTCCTTAATCGTTTTTCTTGCGATAGGTGTTGAGGGTGGCCAGTCGGTGTTGCCTGGCCACTTTTTCTATGTAGGCGGGTTCCGCGCCAGCCTCAATGAGGCTGACCAATTGCTCGTGCTCGCGCGTTGACTCTTGGGCTCTCTCCGGCACGTAGCGGAAGGTCGAGACGCGGTGGTATTCCAATTGCTTCCATTGGTCCACCACCAAGTCCTTCAACCTCTCGTTCGGGCACTTGGAGAAGAGAACGCTATGAAATTCTTTGTTGAGCTGGGTAAATTCTTCTGGATCGTGGTGGATATCGAGCTCCCGCATGCGCTGGTTGATCTCCCGCGCCCGGGCAATATCCTCCGCGTTGAGATACGGGGCGGATTGGGCCGTGGCATTGGCTTCCACGGTGGCCACGATGTCCATGGATTCGTAGTAGGCCTCGCGATTGTAGGTGGTCACGCTGGCACCGACGTTGCGTTCGTAGGTGACCATCCCTTCCGCTTCGAGTTGCCGAATAGCCTCACGGACGGGAACTACGCTGATCCCCAGTTCATCCGCGATTGTTGCCAACACGAGGCGATACCCGGGCTCATAGTCGCGAGTCCGAATCCTTTCACTTATCCAGTTATAGGCTTGTTGGGATTTACTTTCCCCGGCTGGTGCTGCGGTTTGCGTCATTGACCACCTGCCTTTCCATCACGGAAAGCGATGTAGGCTTCCTTGTTCGCTCCGGTCGGCGGGAAGAGCCCATCCAAGCTGGCGCCTTCCTCCACCTGGGAAGCGACCCATTCGTCCTCGTGCTCCTTGGCGAGGGCACCTTCGGCGACTTCGGCTGCGATATCGCGGGGGATGACCACGACGCCGTCATCATCACCAACGATGATGTCACCTGGGAGGACGGTGGCGTTTCCGCAGGAAACAGCGATATCGCTATCCCACGGGACATGCTTACGGCCGAGAACGCACGGGTGTGCGCCCTGCGTGAAGACGGGCAGACCAATCTCCTTAACGGCCTCGTAGTCACGCACGCCGCCGTCGGTCACGACGCCTGCGGCACCGCGGACCTTCGCGCGGAGCGCCAGGATGTCGCCGAGCGTTCCGGAGCCGGATTCCTGGCGGGCCTCAATAACGATGACCTCGCCTTCCTTGACGGTGTCGAAGACCTTCTTCTGCTCGTTGAGTCCACCGCCATGAGACTTAAACAGATCCTCACGGCCAGCCACAAAGCGCAGCGTGCGGGCAACACCCACCATCTTGGTTCCCTTGGCCTGCGGGTAGACGCCTTCGATCACGGATTGGTTGATTCCGCGCTGTCGCAGCTGGGCGGACAGGCCGGCGGTCGGTGCCTTCTCCAATGCTGCCTTGAGCTCTGGGTCGAGCCCGCCCTCATCCTTGGGGGGAAGGCCGGCGGATTCGCGGTCACCGTAGGCGTCCTCGCGCTGCTTATCGTCCACGTAGGGCAGGTTGCCCAGCTGTGGATCGAAGGAAGCGGGGACTTCCTTCACGGTGGTCTTCAACCTGCCGGAGCTCACGCCACCCGGCACGTCAACCTCGACCTCAACGACATCCCCCGGCTCGATAACGGAGGAACCCGCCGGGGTGCCGGTGAGGATGATGTCACCGGTCTCCAGCGTCATGTGCTGGGACAGGTCGGCCACAAACTGGGCGAGCGGGAAGATGAGATCCTCATCAGAAGAGGTTCCCTCCTGAACAACCTCGCCATTGACCCAGGTGCGCAGGCGCAGTCCCTTCGGGTCGATCCCTTGGGCGTCGATAAGCTCCGGCCCAATGGGGGTGTACCCGTCACGGGACTTGGAGCGGGTGTTGGAGCCTTTATCCTGCACCTTGTAGTCATACAGGCCGATGTCGTTCGAAGCCGTCACGTAGGCGACGTGCTTCCACGCATCCTCAAGCGATACGTTGCGGGCCGGGGTTCCGATGATGAGCGCGATTTCTCCCTCGAAAGCCAGCAGCTCCGTTCCCTCGGGGCGTTCAACAACCCCGCCCGATTCAGCCAGCGTGCTGGTCGCCTTGAGGAAGTAGCTCGGGGTCTTGGGCCAGCGACCGCGCTGAGCTGCGCGGGACTCGAAAGCCACATGGACAGCGATCATTTTGCCCGGTTTAACCGGCAAGAACTCAGGTACAGCCATGAAGAATCCTTAATTGTGAACAAATCCTTGCCCAGATCGTATATTATCCCTACCACCACCGCAAGTGGTTCAACTCACACGCATTTCCATATATGGCACACCGCATGCCGAAAGGAACCAGAATGTCGCACACATCTGTCACGCCGGCAATTTCGACGGCCGAACGCCGCCGCGTCGTCGCCGCGACTACCATCGGTACCGCCATCGAGTGGTACGACTACTTCCTCTATGCCGCAGTGGCCGGACTCGTGTTCAACCAGCTCATGTTCGGCCCGCTCGAGGGTGGCCTAGCCACCATCATTTCCTTCCTGACCGTGGGATTGTCCTTCCTGTTCCGCCCGGTCGGCGCGTTTCTGGCAGGACACTTTGCCGACCGTCTTGGCCGCCGCGTGGTTCTCATGGTCACGCTCATCGCCATGGGCGGTGCGACCACCCTCATCGGCCTTCTGCCCACCTACGAGACCGCTGGAATCTGGGCGCCGATCCTTCTCATCACCCTGCGCATTATCCAGGGCATCTCCGCAGGTGGCGAGTGGGGATCCGCCGTGCTCATGGCTGTGGAACACGCGCCGAATGACAAGCGCGGCCTCTACGGCGCAGGCCCCCAGATCGGCGTTCCTGCCGGTCTGCTGCTTTCTTCCGGCGTGCTCTCCATCATGAACACCATCGCGCCTGGCGACGCCTTCATGAGCTGGGGCTGGCGCGTACCTTTCCTGCTCTCCTTCGTTCTCATCCTGGTGGGCTACCTCATCCGCATGGGCGTCGACGAGTCCCCAGTCTTCGAAGAGATTGCAGAGCGCGAGGAGGAAGAGGCCACCAACCCCATTGGCAAGCTCTTCAAGAATTTCACCCCGCTGGTCCTGGTCGCGGCCCTCGTTTTTGCAGGTAACGGCACCGTCGGGTACATGACCACGGGCGGCTATATTCAGCGCTACGCCACCGATCCCGACGGCCTCGTTGCCCTCGACCGCGGTGACGTCCTCAACGCCGTGACCGTCTCTGCGGTCACGTGGGCATTGATGACGTTGTTCGCGGGATACATCTCCGATTACATCGGCCGCCGAAACACCTACCTCATCGGATTCATCCTGCAGGGAATCGGCGCTGCCGCCCTTTTCCCGCTGGTCAACACCGGTAGTCTGGGGCTTCTCTACGGCGCACTTATTTTCCTGACCGTCGGCCTGGGCCTGACCTATGGGGCACAGTCCGCGATGTACGCCGAGCTCTTCCCCGCCTCCATTCGCGCTACCGGCGTGTCCATCACTTATGCGCTTGGCTCGGTGTTGGGCGGCGCCTTCGCCCCCATGATCGCCGCGTCGCTCGTGGAGGCTACCGGCACCACCTTCGCGGTGTCGGGCTACCTCGTCTCCGCCTCGATTGTCGGCTTCATCTGCGCCTTCATCCTGCGTGAGCGCAAGGGAATCGCACTTGGCGCAGAGCACGAGGCCGAGCAATCTCAGGGGCACTTCATCTTCAGCCCGCGCTAGGCGACGTCCCGTGCGCAGATCATTGTGCAGGAGACGCGCATCATATATGATTCTAGAAATAAGACCCAGCTCACATCCTCCAGACGCCTTGAACTGAGTCACCACCTCCACGAGCAAAGCTCACAGAGCGATGGGGGAGTAGCTACCACCCCCATCACTCGCTTTTGTTCTCGACCACGACAACCCGCTGACTAAGGAGTCCACAGTGCAGTTCCACCACAACGGCTACGTTTCGGAAGATCCCCGCGTGCACGAGCCCGCCGGGTATGGCATCGATCGCGCCTCTGAGCTTCCCGATGAAATGGACGTCCTCATTGTCGGCTCCGGCCCGGCCGGCATGATCGCGGCCGCGCAGCTAGCAATGTTCCCCGACGTCAACACGCGCATCATTGAACGCCGTCCTCACCGCCTCGAGTTGGGCCAGGCCGACGGCATCCAGTCCCGCTCCGTAGAAACCTTCCAGGCCTTCGGCTTTGCCAAGGAAATCACGGAAGAGGCCTACGAAATCACCGAGATGTCCTTCTGGAACCCCGATCCGCAGGACCGCTCCAAGATTGTTCGCGGCGCCCGTCCGATTGACGACGAACACGGAATCTCCGAGTTCCCCCACCTCATTGTGAACCAGGCTCGCGTGTTGGACTACTTCGCCCGCTACGCACGCCGAGCACCCGGCCGAATCACCCCGGATTACGGCTGGAACTTCGTCTCCCTTGAGGTAGGGGAGGGCGAATACCCCGTGACGGTGCACCTCGAGGATGTCGACGGCAACCCGCGCGACGTACGCGCTAAGTACGTCGTGGGCTGCGATGGCGCGAAGTCCCGCGTCCGCAAGTCCATTGGCTGCTCGCTCAAGGGTGACCAGACCAATCACGCATGGGGCGTCATGGACGTTGTCGTCGATACCGACTTCCCGGACTGGCGCACCAAGTGTGCCATCCACTCGCAGGCCGGCTCAATCCTGCACATCCCGCGTGAGGGCGGTTACCTCTGCCGCATCTACGTCGACCTTGGTGTCGTGCCCGAGGATGACAACCACAAGGTCCGCTCCACCCCGATTGAGAAGATCATCGAGAAGGCAAACGAGATCTACTCGCCCTACTTCATCGACGTCAAGATGGTCGCTTGGCACTCCGTGTACGAGGTGGGGCACCGCCTCGTCGATGCCTTCGACAACAACGATGAGGACCCGCGCGTCTTCCTCACCGGCGATGCCTGCCACACCCACTCCGCCAAGGCCGGCCAGGGCATGAACGTCTCCATGCAGGATGGCTTCAATATCGGGTGGAAGCTCGGCCACGTCCTCGATGGCCGCGCGCCGAAGGAACTCCTGGCCACCTACCACGGCGAGCGCCAGCCAGCCGCGCAGAACCTCATCAACTTCGACCGCGAATGGTCGACCCTCATGGCCACCCCAACCGAGGAGCTGGATGATCCCGAGGCAGTCGAGAAGTACTACGTCTCCGCAGAGGAGTTCGCCGCCGGCATGATGACGCAGTACGAAGAGAACCTCATCGTCGGCAACACCGAGCACCAGAAGTTGGCCGTCGGCTTCCCGGTAGGCAAGCGTTTCAAGTCCTACGAGGTTCTGCGCCGCTGTGACGCGTACCCCCAGCACCTGGGCCACCAGCACACCGCTGACGGCCGCTACCGCATCTACGCCTTCGCTGATGCCCCCAAGGCCGGCGAGACCTCAAAGCTCAGCGAGTGGGCTGACAAGATGGGCCCCATCCTGGCTAAGTTCACGCCCGAGGGTGCCGATGAGAACACCTATTTCGACGTGAAGGCTATTTACCAGCAGACGAACCATCACGAGTACGAGATCCTGGACGCTCCGCTCCTGTTCCGCCCCCGCAACGGCAAGTTCACTATCCCGAACTGGGAGAATGTTTTCAATGCTCTGCCGGGAGACAAGGACATCTTCCACACCCGCGGCATTTCTCGCGACGGTGCCGTCGTCATCGTTCGCCCGGACCAGTACGTGGGAGCGGTCCTTCCGCTCGATGACCCAGCTGCCATCGAGGACTACTTCTCTTCCGCGCTCATCAAGCTCAAGTAGTTCGTTTCAAGCTCTAGGAGCTTGAAACTGAAAGGGGCCCAGCACAACGCTGGGCCCTCTTTTAATGCCGCCGCTAAGCCCCCACAGAAAGAAAGAAACCTAGCAAAAGAAACCTAGATGTGTGATGTCTAGCGACTTTTTGGACACGGA
>NZ_KV827342.1:0-30586 GCF_001836065.1 Corynebacterium sp. HMSC035E02 | reverse complement strand
CCGTGTCCAAAAACTCCATAGACATCACACTCTTAGCTCTGGGGTGCCGGTCTTTTTGTGTTTTAGAAGCTGGCCCGGCCTCTATCAACATCTCTTTGGAAATCCAGCGCGGCCTGGCGCGCCTCGGGGTCGTGGTCTTCCGTACGTTTGTGAATCCGTCGGTTCATCATGCCTGCTGGGATGGCAATGAGAAGGATGGCCGCGACGGCAACGATGACGAAAGTGGACATGGGGTCTCCTAGAGCACTTCAGGGGTTAAAACTTTGACTGGACAGGGGGGATGTATTCTGGCTCTCTATAGATCAATACTATGAAGTGTAACACATATAAAATGTTGAGGTTGATGAATAGTCTTTCTTTTAAAGCTACGTTCTCGCTCGTCTTCGCAGCCGCTGTCGTTTCCGGGTTAGGTGACGGCCTCATCCCGATTGCTTTTGCGCTTCAGGCACACCGAGTAGATCCGTCGGGGCGCGGCTTGACGGTGGTGCTTATCGCACTGTGGGCGGGCCGTTTCCTTAGTTCTTTAGTGGTCCGAAAGCTGCCGCCACCTCACCGGCCGGTGACCTGGATTCTGGGTAGTGATGTCGTTCGGATGTTGGCGCAGTGGGGACCCGTGGCGTGGGTGGTGGCTCGCGGCGATTCCATTGCTGCGTTCGCGCTCTCAAGCTGCGTGTACGGTTGTGCCTCGTCATTCTTTGGGCCAGCAAGGTTTAGTCTCTTGTCGCAGCTGTTTTCCGATGAGCAGCGCACCCGCGTCAATGGAACCCTGTCGATGCTCGGTGATGTGCTGTTTATCGCCGGCCCACTCATCGGTACAGCGGCAGTGCTCACCTTGGGATTCAACACGGTATTGCTTATCGACGGCGCCACTTTCCTCGTGGCCATGCTCTTTGTTCTTCCGTTTCTCTCAGTGCGCAGGGAACCAGCAGGCGAAAGCTCTAATGTCGCAGCGGCTGAACCAGAACCGGACAGCGCAGGTTCATCGAGCCCGAACAAGCCTCTTGCGGCCCCAACACTCCCGAGCTGGGTGCGGGTAGGGCTCGGCACTTGGCTGGTCGCGGCAATTGTCAACGGCTTCCTGGGAAGTGCTGGACCTACATGGATTATGAATACTTTCGACGAAAAGTCGTGGGGGTTTATGGCAACTGCGCTTGCGGTCGGTTCGCTGATTGGCTCAGCCGCAACAATTCTGAAGGCATTAGATCGGGTGCGTTTTGGCACCTTGCAAATTCTGATGCTGATTCTTCTGGCCGGGCAGATCCTGGCTTTGGCATTCTCCTCTGTCTTCGTGCTCATCGCCGCAGTTGGTGCTGCTGCGTCCTTGTTGATGACTGCGGCAGGCATTGCGTGGGATTCTCTCGGGCAGTCTTTGGGAGATGATGATCTGGTGCATCAGTTCGCAACAAAGGATCAGCTGGTCTTTACCGCCGGTACCCCGCTTGGAATGATTCTTTTCGCGGCGCTTTCTTCTCAGCCTGGTGTTGCGGCGGTTGCCTTGGCAGCTGCGTTGGTGGTTGCAGCTGTTGCGTCGTCCCTGCCTGTGGCGCGTTCGCCGCGTACGGCAGATATAGCTGAGGGTGCTGTTCCTTTGTAATGAAGTAAGTACGCATCGCAAGGGTGCAATTGGCCAGTTTGCCTACAACATCACGGCTCTCGGGCAGAGGCCTTCAGGTGAGTGGAGTTTCCAAAGTAGGCGCTACACATGTAAATCTGGGGTCTGTCTCTACCAAGGATGTGACGTGTTAGAAGTTGAACTATTTGCCTGGGCATTAACCGATGCAAAGACCGTCGATGAAATTCGATTGAATCTTGAGAAGGTGGGGACTTTCTCAGAAAAAGAATTATCCGATATACCAGCACTTGGTTTAACCTCCCTGATTGGGCGGTACACATTTGATTCTGCTCAAGAACTAGTACTGCCTGGTGAGATTGCACAATGGCGACGCGCATCGCGCACCGATGAATTTGATGATGCGATCAAACGCCTAAGCGCAGATCCCTGTGCCTTCGTTTTGTCGGTGTTAAACCAGCCGGACAGAGCGAATGGCGAGTTCGCGGCGGCGGTGCATTTAGGAGTAACCAAACGCGTCGGAAAGGCTGCAGCACAGATCTGGGCCGGGATGTTCTGTAGAGCAGGAATACAGCAGCTTCTCCGAGAAGGAGAGGATTGGAAAGTGCATCCAACTGCGGTCTTCGGGGACTCTCCTAGGACTGCCTATATACCGCTTCGTAGAAAACTTTGACCACCTAGAGTCCATTTATCAACTGCGCCGGAAGGTCATTATTCTGCGGTGTCATGGTTGATGACGGCGAAACCCCTCAACAACATGGATTTGAGAGTATGCCGAAAGCTTTCCTGGACGAACTCAAGCGTCGTGTGTCGATACGGTTGTCCTACTTAGTAAGAGCCGGGAATAGGTCGCCTGTGAATACGGGGTGTCTGCCGCAGTCTTTCAACCACGAGCTGGTGCTTATCTAGGTGCACGATGTCGTTAGGGCTTCACAGCCCAACTGGTTAAACTGGTGCACATTCGTGTCCACCACCAAAGCTTCCGCGAGCAATAATCGCGCATGTGAAGGGGAATTTCCGTGGCAAAGCTGCTCTACCACCTAGGCCGCTGGTCTTACATCAACCGATGGAAGGTCATCATCGCCTGGATCTTCATCGTGGCGGCCGCGGGTGGAGCAACCTTGAGCTTGATGAAGCCGATGACCACGGAGTACTCCATCAGCGGCACGCCCGCTATTGATGCCACCCGCCGCGCGGTGGAGCTCTTCCCGGAAAATGGTAATCCGGCAAATGCGCCGTCGGTTAACCTCGTCTTCAAGGCCCCGGAAGGGCAGAAGCTCAGCGATCCGCATAATAAAGAAGCGGTCGAGGACGTGGTGCACCACATTGCTGAAGGCCTTGATATCCCGGAGGGCAGCCAGCAGCGTTGGGGCAACCCGCTTGAGGTATCGCCAGCACTTCAGCAGCAGGTCATTGAGCAGTTCACCTCCATGGGTTTGCCGGAGGAGACCGCGCGGGCGGATGCCGATAACCTGGCCATGGTCAATGCTGATGAGACCATCGCTTACACCACCTTCGACTTCGATGCGGAAAGCCCCTATTCGGTGGACCCCGCGGATAAAGACGTGGTCCATGAGGCCATGGATATCGGCCGCGCGGCGGGGCTGGAAGTAGAGGCTGGCGGCGCGGGCTTCGGTGATGAGATCCAGGTCAATTCGATTTCTGAGGTCATCGGCCTAGCCGTGGCGTTTATCGTCCTCATTATTACTTTTGGTTCGCTGGCCTCCGCGGGCATGCCGCTTATCTCCGCGGTCGTGGGCGTGGGCCTGGGCGCGATGGGCGTCATGATTGCTACCCACTGGATGGAGCTCAACAACCTCACCCCGGTGCTGGCCGTCATGATTGGCCTGGCCGTGGGCATCGACTATGCGCTGTTCATCATGTCGCGCTACCGGCAGGAGCGCTCCCGCATGGACGGACCGGATGCCGCCGGCATGGCCGTTGGCACGGCGGGTTCCTCGGTGGTCTTTGCCGGCGCGACGGTCTTCATCGCGCTCTTTGCGCTACTCGTGGCGCGCATTAGCTTCTTGACGGCGATGGGGCTGGCCGCTGCGGGTACGGTCTTCATGGCCGTGCTTGTGGCGCTGACCTTGGTGCCCGCGATGCTGGGGCTGCTCGGTGATAAGGCCTTTGCTGGGCGTATCCCCGGCGTGGCCGGCAACCCCACGAAGCGCCGCCCGCGCCGCACGAAGCCAACGATGGGTAACCGTTGGGTGCGCACGGTGCAGCGTGCCCCGGGCATCGTCATGGCGCTGGTGGTGCTCGGCCTGGGTGCTTTGACGGCCCCGGTCCTGCACATGGAGCTGGCTTTGCCGGCGGATACCACGTCCAACCCGGATACCACCCAGCGCAAGGCAGCGGACCTGCTCTCCGAGGGCTTCGGCCCCGGCATCAATGGTCCCTTCCTGGTGATCGTGGATGGCGCCAACGCCAACCCGGATTCCGCAGCATTGCAGCCCTATATCCAGGGCCAGGAGGGTGAAGAAGATGAGCAGAAGAAGGCTGCGCTGTCCTCCTTCATCTATTCCGTGCAGCGCCTCAACCAGGTGGGCGGCGTCAAGCACGCCCAGTTGGTGGGCGTGAGCCAGGATATGAAGGCCGCGCAGATCATGGTCAGCCCCACCACTGCACCAACGGATGAGGCCACGGTTGGTACCGCTTCTGCCTTGCGCACCGCCGGCGCGGAGCTGGAGGATGCCACCGGTGCCGAGATCGGAATGACGGGTCTGACCGCCGTACAGCTCGACATCACCGAGCGTCTTGAGGGGGCCATGGGGCCATACCTCGCCATTGTGGTGGGGCTGGCCATCTTCCTGCTGCTGGCTGTATTCCGCTCCATCTTGGTGCCGTTGGTGGCGGGCTTAGGCTTCCTGCTCTCCGTCGGTGGCGCCTTCGGCCTGACCGTGCTTGTGTGGCAGGACGGCTTCACCGGCTTGGTGCCAGCACCCGGACCGCTGATTTCCTTCATGCCCATCTTCCTCATCGGCGTGACCTTCGGCCTGGCCATGGATTACCAGGTCTTCCTGGTCACCCGCATGCGCGAGCACTTCTCCCGCTTCCCGCAGGGCAGCGGCGGGAAGTACAGCAAGTACAACGCTAATGATGAGGCCACCATCGCCGGCTTTACTGCCGGTGCCCGCGTGGTCACCGCTGCGGCCATCATCATGATTTCCGTCTTCGTGGCCTTTATCAGCCAGCCCCTGCCCTTCATCCAGATCTTCGGCTTCGCGCTGGCGGCGGGCGTGCTTTTTGACGCCTTCCTAGTCCGCATGTCGCTTGTCCCCGCCACCATGTTCCTCATGGGGCACACCACCTGGTGGATGCCGAAATGGCTGGACAAGTTGATTCCGCAGCTGGACATCGAGGGCACCGCACTGGAAGAGGAATGGGAGCGCAAACACGCGGCAGCATCCCGTGAAGCAGAGGATAAGGCAGCGCAGCCCGTAGAATAGTTCCCTATGACTCACCCTAAGCCGCAGCTGGAGACCGACCTTTCCTTCGACGTGAAGAAGGAGCTGGACTTAGGCGGTCCAGCACAACCGGGAAAGCACGGCCGCACCGGTGTTATCCATACCCCGCACGGTGACATCCAAACCCCGGCGTTTATTCCGGTGGCCACCAAGGCCACGGTGAAGACGCTGACCCCGGAGCAGATTCGCCTGACCGGCGCCCAAGCCATTTTGTCCAACGCCTACCACCTTTATCTGCAGCCGGGCCACGACATCGTGGACGAGGCCGGCGGCGTGGCTACCTTCGAGAACTGGCATGGGCCGACCTATACCGACTCGGGCGGATTCCAAGTCATGTCCCTCGGCGTGGGTTTCAAAAAGGTCCTCGCCATGGACGTGGCGGAGCTGACGGACTCCGATATCCGTGCGGCCAAGAAAGAGCGCATGGCGCACGTGGATGAGGACGGTGTGGATTTCAAGTCCTTCATCGACGGCTCCACGCACCGCTTCACCCCGGAGGTCTCCATGCAGATCCAGCATGGCTTGGGTGCGGACATTATGTTTGCCTTCGATGAGCTCACCACGCTCGTTGATACCCGCACTTACCAGGAGGAGTCTGTCGAGCGCACGCGCCGCTGGGCGCAGCGCTGCCTGGATGAGCACGATCGCTTGACACTTGCCCGTGGCCCGCAGAAGCCGCGCCAGTCCCTGTGGGGAGTGGTGCAGGGTGCGCAATACGAGGACCTGCGCCGACAGGCTGCACGCGGGCTCGTGGAGCTCTCCGATCGCGCCGAAGCGAATGGCCGGCGCGGCTTCGGTGGCTTCGGCATCGGTGGTGCTTTAGAAAAGGAAAATCTGGGCACGATTGTGGGCTGGGTGTGCGATGAATTGCCCGTCGATAAGCCCCGGCACCTGCTGGGTATCTCTGAACCGGATGACATCTTTACCGCCGTTGAGGCTGGTGCCGATACTTTCGACTGCGTGGCGCCGACCCGCCTGGCGCGCCGCGGTGGCGTCTACACCCTCGACGGACGCATGAACCTCACTAATGCGCGCTTCAAGCGCGACTTTTCTGGTGTGGACGAGGAGTTTGGCGGTTACGTCTCGGAGAACTACTCCCGCGCCTACATCCACCACTTGCTCAAGGCCAAGGAATTCCTGGCCGGCACGCTGTGCACCATGCACAACCTAGAGTTCATGATCCGCCTGGTGGATAACATTCGGGAGTCCATCGACGGCGGCTATTACGAGGCATACCGCGATGAATTTATGGGGCGCTATTACGCCAAGTGACCAGTGACGATGACGTTGTACTCCAAGTCAGTGGTGCCGTCTACCGCACAGGCGATGAGTACGATGCGCCCGGGAACCTCGGTATTCATCAGGTCCGCGTCGCTTCCTAGTTGTTCCTTATCAACTAGGAAGGCGTTATCCACGATCCACTCGCGCCCGGCACCGCCCTCGGAGGTCATGCGGATGTGGGAGCCGTTGAGGATGGGCGTCGTAAAGCGCTGCACCTCGACGCCGTCGAGGCTCTCCACGGTGGTGGGGTTGCTCAGATCGACGTCGGCGGTGACCACCTCGGAGAAGGGGTTGAATACCAGTTTCTGCTGGCCCCAGGCATGGCCCAACACGTAGGTGGTGCCCTGCTCCGCCGTGGCGGGGGACTCGCCCCAGTCTTGTACCCATCGCACCATGGTCTCCTGCGGACCGGCCGGGTTGAGGGGCACGACGAAGGGCATCGAATCATAGGTCGCGCCCGTGATGGTGGCTGGGCCATCCATCTCAAACGTGCCGGTCAGAGCGGGTGCTGGGCCTTGGTTGAGCGGGGGAGGGGTGGTGCTGGGTGCTGCGCTTGACGACGCCTCACTGCTCACCGCCGTCGTTTCCGGTGCCGCGTGGCTCGTCGTTTCAGACGACGTGGTGACTTCCTCTGTACCCGAGCATGCCGCAAGGTTGAAGGCTGTAGCCAGGCCAAGGATGGGGAGGAGGGAACCTCGTAGATGCTTATGCATCGTAGATGTCCTTCCGGTGGCCAATAGCGAATACCTCAATCGTTACTTTCTGGTCGTGGATGTACGCCAGAATGCGGTAAGAACCGACCCGATAGCGCCATTCACCTGAACGGTTTGAAGTCAATCCTTTTCCGAGAGCTCGAGGGTCTTCGCAGCCCTCGAGGTTCTTTTGGATCCACGTCACGATGATTCGCGCATCGAATCGGTCAAACTTCTTTAGCTGTTTCCGGGCTTTCGAAGTGAATTCGACGTGATATGAAGTGATTCCCTCCGACATCTTTAGAGATCCTCGAGGACCTCATCAAGGCTAAACCGTTCGCCAGAATCTTCTGCCATTGCTGCGCGCAGTTCCTGAAGGTCGTAGTAGTCTTCGACCCGTTCTAAAAGTGCTGCTCGGGCAAAATCAGATATCGTCCGGCCTTCAAAGGCGGCTAAATTCCGAACGAGTTCCGCGTCGTTATCATCCATGCGAATTGTCAAAGTAGCCATATTTCCTCCTTAACCATCGTGAATACATTGTATTCATTGGGGCAAGTGAAGGGAAGAGTGAAAAGTCCCCCTCAGCACAGTGCGTGCTAAGGGGGTGAAAGATCGGGGCGGGTCGCTGCTACTTAGACGGCGCTGACGTAGGGGTGTCGGCCTCGTCGATAGGCACGTAGTCCTCGCGGCGCTTGACCCAAGAGATAACCAGCGTGGTCAGTGGAAGCATGATGACCTCGCAGGCGGTCTTCCACAAGAAGCCCACGATGACGTAGTTCAGGAAGCCGCTGAAGGAATCGATACCGATGACAGGCGCTGCGATGGCGCAGAACAGCAGGGTATCGCCGAATTCGCCGACGACGGTGGAAGCAACAAGGCGGGCGATGAGGCCCTTCTCGCCCGAGCGGGCCTTCATCTTCACCAGGGTGAAGGAATTGAGCAGCTGGCCCACGACGTAGCCGACGAGGGAAGCCAGCAGGATCTGCGGAACCAGGCCGAGCGTGGCGGCGAAGGCTTCCTGGCCTTCGTAAAAATCAGCCGCGGGCAGCCAGATTGCAATATAAAAGGAAACTGCGGCTAGAAGCGCCATGGCGAAACCGATGTACACGGCTCGGCGGGTGGACTTGAAGCCATAGCATTCAGAGAGAACGTCGCCCACGATGTAGGCGATGGGGAAGAGGAAGAAGGCGCCATCGGTGATAAGCGGGCCGAGCTGGACGCCCTTCGTGGCGTTGATGTTCGAGATGAGGAAGGTAACGACGAACACCGCGACCAGCCACGGGTACAAAGTGGAATGTACCGGGATGAATCGGATGCTCTCGCCACCCTTTGCGGTGGTTGCGGTTGCCGATTGAGTTGTCATGGAACAGCATCTTTCCACGAAACTGGGGGAAGCAGAAATGAGGAAATTGATTCCCGTCAGGCGGGGAGTGCTCCCATTCCACCTCGTTCCTTAAGAAAGAGCAGTTGAGCTGGCCCTTCCCGGGAGGCGGTTTCGGTAGAGCGCCCATAAAGATCTGTGAAGTGGGCAGAAAAAACGCTCCTAGTGTGGCATTCTTTTGCTTGCAGTGTTTTCGTGTTCCCTGCACGTTTCCTGTCTGCTGTGCCACGGCGCGCTCGAAGAGATTCGGGCGCGTTCGAATTTCGGGGCCGCTGAAGGGCAGGCTGTGTCAGGGGGTACGGCTACCTTGGTTTTAGTCCTTAAGCCTCCGGCTGGTCTTTTGTCTTCTGCGCCTTTCGATGGAGCAGGTAGAGGCTAGTCGGCGGCATAACTTCGCATTAGGGAAGGTCATTGATATGACGTTTGGTTCCCCAGGCTCGTCACCACAGTTCGGCGGGCGCCCGCCACAGGGGGCTCCCCAGCCAGGCACAGGGTCCGGAAACAGTTCTGGCTCTGGGTTTGGCGCGCCCGGTGGACCTGGCGGCTTCGGTGGCTTTGGCGCACCGAATCCTGCGCAGAACCCCGTACAGAAGCCTTCCTCGGGTTCTGGGTTTGGCCAAGGCTCCGATTCGGGGGCCGGTGGCTCCTTCGGCGCGCCGGGCTCGCCGGATGGCTTCGGCCAGTCCTCCCCGGCGCCGGACTACCGCCGCCAGGTGGCAACACCGACAGGCCCCACGAAGGGACCGTGGCCGCTTCTCATCGCAGCGGGCGTATCTGCGGTCATTGCGCTGATTCTGTTGATTGTCGCCCCGCTCGTGGCTGCCCCGACGCAGGTCCTGTTCTTTGGCCTGGCTATTGGCGGTTGGCTGCTGGCTGGAATTGTGTCCTTTATTCTCTTGGGTATCTATACGCTGCGGAACACGCAGCGCCAGGCTGAGACGTTTTATGTAGAGGACACCACGCAAACTTTGCTGTACCGCCTCATCATGGGCGGAAGTTTTGTCCTTGTCATTGTCGCTGCGGTGGAAATCGCCTTCTACGTAGGAAAGGCGGTTGGCGTCTAATGAAGAAGCTCACTCGTGTACTTGCCCTGTCCGCGGCGATGGCACTCGCCGGATTCGGCGGCAGTTTGGGAGCGGTGGCGCAGGAGCCTCCGGCTCCAGATGCCCCCGCGCCGGAGGCTCCTGCACCAGAGGCCCCGGAAGCCCAGCCGGAAGAACATAACGGGGAGAACCCAGAAGACCACGGCGGGGAGAATCAGCCGCCACAGGAGCACGTTGAGGGAATCGGCTCCGAGTCCGCGCTTTCTGAAGTCTCGCAAAAGAACCTCTCTGATTTTGGCTCCTGCATCGCCAGCGAAAAATCTGCGGACCTGTTGTTCGTTCTTGACCAGTCAGCCTCGTTGGTGGGCTATGAGGGGTCGAAGCCGACGGATGCTGATTTCTTCCGCGTTGACGCCACGGCGGACATCGTCAAGCAGCTGGCCAACCTCGGGGAGGACAATGGCGCAGACATCAACGTCAAGCTCGCCGGTTTCGGCTCCGAGTACTACAGCGATCCAGCTGACTATGGCGGGTGGACCAATGTCTCCGGCAACGGGGATGCTCTCAAAGGCGAACTGGACAAGTTCCGACAGGAGGACCGTGTTGCGGATCTAGAGACCAACTATGGCGCGGCCTACAAGGGAGCACTCAAGGAACTGGCTTCCCACCAGGGCAGCAGCTGCCGCGCCATCGTGTTCTTTACCGATGGCAAGTACTACACGGATGCCGAGGCTCACGATCTCCAGGGAGCGCAGGACAAGCTCTGTGAGGTAAATTCCTCTGTCACCGCGTTCCGCAACTCCAATATCCGCCTCTTTAACGTGGGCCTCGTGCCGGCTGCGGAAGCACAAGATCAGGTCCGCCAGCTCACCCGCATGGCGGAGGGCGAAGACTGCGGCCAGGGCGCTCCCAACGGTGCTTTCTTCGACGCGGGTGAGGATCCAGCGGCGCTGTTCGCTGCCTTCCGTAACCTCATCCCCACCTCGGGTGGTGTGACCAAGGAGGGAAACCTCAAGGACCAATTCGATTTCGTCCTCGATAACTCCGTGTCCCCAGTGCGATTGTCGGCGGTGCCGAAGAGCTCGGTTGGGGAAGGAGAGCTCATCCCTACCTTGACTGGGCCCGATGGTGAAACCGTTGAGCTCAAGCCTGATACCACTCACGTAGCCGGCGCGAAGGTCTCCGTGACGGAGAACAGCAAGCTTCCAGGCATGGTTGATATCGCGATGGAGAAGGACGGCGACCCCTGGGCAGGCGCCTGGACTTTTGGCTACAAGGTGGCTGAGGGAACTGATGGCGAGTACCTCGCGTCCGTCGTTATGGTGCCGGGCCTCAACCTAGACCTCAAGACGGAAGACGGCTCCAAGGTGGAAGGCGGCATCAACTCGGACCAGGTCCTGAAGGGGCAGTTGGTCGATGGCCAGGGCGAGCCGCGCACGCTGGAGGGCGAAGGTACCCTCCACGCCGAGTTCGTACCGGAGGATGGTTCCCCGGTCACCCTCGTGGACAATGCGCCCATCACGGATGGGCAGCCAGTCGACATTCCGCTGGACCAAGTGGAAAACGCGGCATCCGGTCAGCTGGTGACGCGCGTGGAGATCACCACCAAGGGCACCGATGAGCGTCCAGGCTCGAAGCTGGATCCCATCAACGCGGAAACGCCGCTGACCGTTACCCCGGTTAATATGCCGACGGTGGGCTCGGCGCAGACGATCACCATGACGGAGAAAGAAATTACCGTCGATGTCCCCGTGACCGGTCCCGGCAAGGTCTGGGTAGCAGACCAGACTGTGGATTCCGCTGACGGCATGCTTCCCGCAGGAGTACCTTCCGTTTCCGTGAGCTCCAAGCACAACTCTGAGGATTCCGCGCTGGAGCTTTCCAAGGATGAGAAAACGACCATCCCGGTGACGGTGAGCGTTGAGGAGATGGCGGATGGCCCGCTGCGCGTGGAGCCGGTGATTAACCTGCAGTCGGCTGAGGATAACCAACAGCTGGAGCTACCGCTGACGCTGCAGGGCTCCATGAGCGCGCCATTGAACAAGTCCGCGTTCGGTCTGTCCTTCGTCCTTGCGGTTGTGCTCGCGTTGCTGATCCCCCTGGGAATTCTGTACTTGATGAAGTGGATTAGCGGCCGCATTCCGGAGAAGCCGCGCATGTTTGCGAAGACCATCCCGGTCAAGCGCGATGGCGCGAACCTCATACGCACCGATAATGGCCGCCCATTTGCGGTGTCCAAGGACGAGTTCCAAGGTGCCGTTCCAGTGGAGACCTCTGCACGTTCTGTTCGCCTGGGTGGCAACGACGCCAAGGTAAAGATGGGCCTGAGCCCCTTTACCGCCGCCCACGTGGAGGTTCAGCGCGATGGCACTATCTCCAGTAAGGGCAAGAAGTCCGGATATCGCGCAGTGCTGCCACTTGCTGTGCAGAACACGTGGTTCTTCGTGGGCAACGCGAAGGACCGCAACTCCGGAGAGATCGTCCTGACTGTCGATACGTTGGCGCAGGCCAGCGCGTACGACGAGATGTCCAAGGAGATCAGCCGCCAGGCCCTGCAGCTCTTCGACCAAGTGGAATTCCCCGCCGAGAAGTCACAGTCGCAGGCACCGCCGCAGACGCCGCCGCAGGCGGGCCAGCCTGGCCCGCAGCCGCCGAATGCCCCGCAGAGCGGACCACACCCTGGCCAACCACCTACGCCGCAGCGCGGCCCGCAGAGTGCTCCCCGCAATGGTGCGCAGCAGCAACCGCCGCAGCACGGAGGCTTTGGGCCGTCCCAGCCATCCGGTCCACCGAATCACGGCCAGCCAGGGCCCACAGGCGGGCCAGGGCGCCCCGGCTTTGGCAGTGGCCCCAACGTTGGTGGCGGATCCAGCTTCGGTGGAGGCCCCGGTTTCGGCCAGCCAGGCCAGCAGCGACCGAACAATCCTGGTAACCCTGGTAACAATGGCGGCTGGCCCCCTAGCCCGGGATTCGGCTCCCAGGGCTAAGCCGGTTGAGCAGCACGCACCAACCCTAAATAGAACAGAAGCGAACCTCCCCTTCGAAAGGTAATTAGAGATGAAGAAGTTCCTCGTCGTCGGTTGCGGTGGCTCCGGCGCCAAGACACTGGCGTTCATGATGGACCAGCTCAAGGCCGAGCTGCGAAGCATCGACCCGGACTTAACCGAGCTGCCCAAGGCTTGGCAGTTCGTCAACATCGACGTGCCGCTCGAAGAGGAAGCCGGCCCGCAAAAGCTGCCGAACGTTACGCAGAACGGTGGCCACTACGTGGGCATTGGTTCGCGCCAGAACTACAACACCTTCGATGAAGGCGTATCCAGCATCCTGGGCCGCTCCGGCAAGCTCGGGGAGATCGCAACGTGGGCCACCCGCAACCCCGCCACCAATGACGTGAAGCTGGCTGACGGTGCCGGCCAGTACCGTGCGATCGGTCGCATGCTGACCCTTCCGCACCTGAAGGAGATTCGCCAGGCCCTCAAGGATGCGGTGGATGAGATGTTCACACAGGAGGCGATCCAGGAGCTCAACCGCCTCAACTACAAGCAGACCAAGTTGGACTCCGATACCGGTGATTCCCAGCCGGTTGTCCTCGTGGTGTCCTCCATGGCAGGCGGTGCAGGTGCTTCGATGTTCCTCGACGTGTGCCGTGTGCTCACCACCATTCCGAACGTGAACCCGCAGGGCACGCTCGTCTTCATGTACTCCCCGGAGATCTTCTCCGATAACAAGGCAGATGACATGGCCGGCGCGTGGCCGAACTCGCTCGCCATGTTCGGTGAAGTCGTCGCCGCGCAGATGGGCAACTCCAGCGACCATGACCGCGCCGTCTTTGAGGCCTTCGACATGGGTACTCCGCCGGAGGGCCAGATCTTCAGCCGTATTTTCCCGATCGGCTCCAAGATGGGTACCACCAGCGCCCGCTTTGGTGACGGCTCCGCCATGTCCATCTACCGTGGCCTGGGACGAGCCTTGGCAGGACTGATGGCCTCCACCAAGGCCAGCGATAACTTGGTGTCCTATGCAATGACTAACACTCCGGCCGGTGACGGCGGCCGCCGCTTCTTCGGCTGGGATAGCCCGACGGGTGGAACCCCGTGGGGTCGCCTGCCTTGGGGTTCGCTGGGTTATGCCCAGGTGTCGATGGGCCGCGATCGCTTCGCCGAGTATTCCTCCCAGCGCCTTGCGCGCAGTGCCTTCGAGCGCCTCTTCAACGGGCACCTTGACCCGCAAAACCCCGAGGCCGGCGAGATGCAGATTGCCAAGAAGCTGGAGGAGCGCCTGCCCAATGCCTTCGGCTCCATCACGCTCGATCCTTCTTGGGCGCAGGGCGGGCAGATCGACAGCGGCAGCGTGTGGAACTGGCTCAACAGCGTGTTTGGCGGTCAAGCCCAGCAGGCTGCAGACAGCGCCACGAAATACCTGCAGAGCTTCATCCCCGTAGGCCAGGGCCGCAACGTTAACGAATGGCGTGAAGAGTTCGAGGGCAACATGGCGGATCCGCGCAACGAGCAGGCCATCGCATCTGTTCTTAACAATGCCGCCTATGACATCGTCTACCGCTACGCCAACTTCTTCAGCGATAGCGTCCTCGCTGCCGTGGAGGCGGAGCTGGCCGCGGTGGGCGTTCCTTATGTGCGCGAGATGCTCTCCAAGATCACGGATGTTCTCACCAACTCCGACCGCCTCCTGCCGTGCCTGGCTGAGTACTCCGGCTACTACCAAAACACCCGCGTGCTGACGAAGCCGGAAGGCGCGGATCCCATCCTCAGCCCATTGACCGGTAAGGGGCAGATGACGGACCCGACTCCCACCGTCAATGCGCTCATGGGCCTGTACTTCAACCAGTTCTACAGCTACGCCCTCATGGCCATCGCACACCTGCTCAAGGACGTCCTTCAGGATTACGCCGATGAGAACCTCTTCCACCTCAAGCGCGAGCTGGGGGATGCCCACGCGGTGTTGGAGAAGGCCGTGTCGAAGCGCCCGGAAACCAACAAGCTGGCTGATGTCCGCACCGATGAGGTCAACTCGTGGCCGACGGAGTTCGATGAGGTCGTGGAATCCCGCTTCAAGGGCGCGGAGAACGAAATCATGCTGACCGACGTCAACTCCTTCATCTCGGACTACCGGGACCAGATGTTGCGCACCATCCAGGGCCAACAGTCCACCGCGGATGTCACTAACTACGAGCAGGCCTACCCCTTTGCCGTGCGTGCCGTCATCCGCGGCGAATGGGAATCGCTCGATGCGGCCCAGGCACCGAATGACACGTTGGCGCCGCAGAAGCGCACCAACGATGCCTACTCCAACCGGGCCGGCTGGGTATCCAAGTACCTCTCGCGCCATCCGCAAAATGGCGAAACCCGCGAATCACAGCGTGCGCACTACCGGGCGAAGATTCGCCCGACGGACCTGCTGGAGCGCTCGCGTCAGTGGATTAACCGCCGTGACTACGAGTTCCAGAAGTTCAACTCTGTGGACCTGCGCCGCTACCTCACGCTCACCCCAGACATCAACGAGGTTGAGCACGCGGAGCGTCAGCGTCGCTTCATCGAGGCCTTCCAGCTGGCCCTGAGCTATGCCCGCCCGCTGGCTGCCGTCAACGATGAGATGGTCCAGCGCATCCACGGCAAGTCGGTGCAGTACACCTACTCTTTCTCCGATATTCCGTTTGCGGAGCTGGGCTCTGCGGAGACCGGCATTGCCGCTCAGCTGGAGTCAGTGCTGAGCCGCCCTGAGATTGATGGTCCTTCTTCCGTGGCTTTGCGCAATTCGCTCAACATGTCGGACCACGTCCAGCACATTGAGATCTTTGGTTCCTACCCGAACTACTCGCCGATCGTCTTCTCCTCCATGTTCAACTACATTGCCAAGGACATTGAGAAGCAGGACAATTTCGACGGCTCCTGGTGGTCTGAGCGCCGCACCCGCCCGTTGCCGGCAGCACTGCCTTTGACGAACACGGAACGCCAGGCCATGGTGGCTGGCTGGATCATCGGGCGTATCACCGGCCGCGTCTACATTTCGAACCCGGATGCCGCCAACGCTGCGGCCCACATTTTCGATGACACGGATGGCGGCGTCAACGATTGGGTGGACTTCCCGAACCCGCTGCTCATCTCACCACGCCGCATGATCAAGAAGTCGGACTGGATGTCCTCGGTGCTGGAATCCATCTTCATCGCCTACGCCAAGGTTCAGGAAACTGGGCGTTATGGTTTCGCCTCCTCGCTGTACCCGTACCAACTGTTGCGTGGGCTTTTCGACGACGGCCTCGACTTCGCTCACTCTGGCGCCTCGACGCACCCAGTGGTGCATCGCCTGGCACAGTTCCTGGCTAACGGTGACGTCCCGAACCGCGGAGTTGTAGGAACCTCCATTCAGGATCGCTACGAAACTTTCGTCAACGAGCTGGACAAGTTTGCTCGCGGCGCAGACCACTTCGTGCCGGGGCACTCCAATGCTCTGCCGGGCCAGGGCCGGAAAGAAAAGCCTTTCGCTGAGATCCGTTCCCGCGAAGTTGCCTCGATAACGCCGTACTACCGTGACTTGGCGTTGGACGTCATCGCGATGGTTC
The DNA here is from genome assembly GCF_001836065.1 of Corynebacterium sp. HMSC035E02. Classification (NCBI taxonomy): domain Bacteria; kingdom Bacillati; phylum Actinomycetota; class Actinomycetes; order Mycobacteriales; family Corynebacteriaceae; genus Corynebacterium; species Corynebacterium sp. HMSC035E02. The sequence continues at coordinate 14,572 of NZ_KV827342.1, read as the reverse complement.
CGGTCATCCGCAACTACCTGGATCAGGCTAAGACGGTGGCGGAGAATCCCGTGGCCCAGCCGGAGCCGCAGGTGCGTAGCTCCGAGTCAGGCTTCGCCCAGCCCACCGCGCCGGAATTCAACCTCAACGACCTGGATGACACCTTCTAATGACGAACGTAATTATCTTTGGACACGGCGCCACCGCGGATGACATCCGCTCTCGCCTTAGCGATCTGCGTGCGGTTGGTCTCCTGCAGAACTTCCTCTGGATCGACTATGCCCACCCCACCAGTGGGGCCGTCGTGCGCTCCTTTACGGAAGAGGGAACGGCGCGCTTGTCGACGCTCGACGAGGCCCTCCGCAGCTTCAGCGGGGACGTCCTCCTCGCCACCATTGACCCGATGGACGCGGAACAACCGCAGGACGTCGACAAGCTCACGGAGTGGGTCAGCGCCGTCGATCAGCGGCTCATCCAGGCCTCCAATCTGCGCGTGCGCCTGTTGCTTTCCGCCCTCCCGCGCGAAAGCGTGGACATCGCCCCGTTACAGGGCTGGAGCAACCTCGTGCTCTCCCCGGAGGAGGGCGGAACCCCGGCGTCGTCGCGCATCCGTCCCATTAAGCGCACCGCGGACGGCTTCGAGTTGGCACAGTTCGCAGCCCCGGCCGTGGCCAGCATTTTCGGTCTGTGGCGCGGCATGCCGGAACCGGCGGTGTTGGATCCGGAGACGCACCGCGTCATCGAAACAGGTGACCGGCAGCGTTTCCGTCTCGTGCGCGCTTTCCACCGCACCATCGATGCCAATGACATCGAGGACAAGGTTAAAAAGGCTGTCTTCGATCCCGCCCAGCGCCTGCCACAGCCGCAGGTCAACAACATTTCGCGCACCGTGCATTATGCCAACCCGGAGCAGCTCACGGAGCAGTGCGCACAGATGTTCATCAACCAGGAGATTGCTCCGTTGGTGAGCGCCCCGACCGCCTATGAGGAGCTGCAGTCCCACAAGGTCAGCGGCTGGGCAGCACTGAAGGATAATCTGCGTTTGTACTGGTCCACGGTGGTCGGCAAGCCCCAGGATTGGGTTGAGGGCCAGCGCGGTGCGATGAACAAGAACGCGGCTACCTTCTTGCAGAAGATGCTCTACGGTGAGGACTCCAGCGTGGAGGTCGTCTTGGCGGGGCACTCCGGCAAGGGCAGCGGCGCGACGAGCGTCGAAGAGCTGCGCCAAGCCAGCGAGCACACCATGCGGGTCGCCCGGGAGCAGCACTTTTCTCTGGGACAAGAACCGCAGTTGTCGCGCACGTGGGAGGCATACCACGACTATGCACTCGGCTTGGTCGATGGCTCGTGGCGCGAGAGCATCGACACCAAGGGGCTGCGCAATAACCAGGGCAACATGTACATCGTGCAATACGGTGGCCAGTCTGTGCAGGATGTCAGCGCTTCCTTCCAAGGCTTCCACCCGCTGATGACCAGCACGCTGGGCTACACACACGAGTCCCAAGCAACCGTCGCGCCTTTCGATCCGGTAGGTGCCGAGCGTTTTGCCGCTGACATCGAGTACACCAGCCAGCAAACCCGCAACGAGGCGGTGAGCCGCAAGAAGCACGAGTTTGCGTCGTGGCGAGCAAAGAACAGCACCACCTTCGCCTGGAAGGTGGGCCAGGGCCTATGGGAGAAGCTGGGGCATGCCCAGCAGAAGTACCGCGACGCGCACGCCAAAGCACGCGAGCTGCAAGAGCTGGCCAATAACTTCCAAGCGCGTGATTTCAACGCGGAAAACAAAGCACTGACCCGGAAGCTGCGCACGATGTGGATCGTGCTCTTCGTGGCGCTTGCTCTCATGACCTACATGGTGGCCGGGCGCTACAATCCAGACTTGCCGCTGGGTGAGTACCTACAGTGGTTCGACTGGCCGTGGTACGTCGTGGGCATCATCCTGGCGGTCGTGCTTTTCCTCGTCTGCTCCTGGGCGGTGTTTACTAAGGCCCAGCGTGAAATCTTTGACTACGTGCAGAGACGAAAGCTGCTCAACCGCAATCAGGAAATTGCCGCCCAGAATCTGGCAACCTCCTCCGCGGAGATCTCGCGCATCTCTAATGCCTATAACCAGTTCCTGAGCTGGTCGGCGCTGCTGGGCCGTGCGATCTACGCACCTTTCGGCCGCAAGGAGACGTCGAGCGACCGGCTGCGGACACCGCAGTCGGGTCTTCCAGAAAACGCTCGCATCGCCCAGGCCGTGCTCAACCGCGACGATGCTGTGCGCATGACGGATGAAATCCGCTCCTACATCTTCCAGACCGAATGGGCGCACCGTTCGCTTAAGTCGCTGCTCGATGACATGAATAACACCTTCGAGCGCAACCGCACTGGCCACTCGGCCGTGGCACTCAATGAGATGTGGGGCATGGCTGGACTGGGGTCCAGCACCGCCTTGGATAACCTGTCGCGCAACCTCGATCACGCTTACATGCAGGACCGTGACCTGAAGCAACAGGAATGGCAGAAGGTCATCACGGACCCGCGGATGACCCGCAGTCTGCAGCGCTACCTAAGCCGCGTGACCTTCCGCGAGGAGGGCGGCAGCCGCGTGCAGAGCACCTCCGAGTTCCTCGCCGGAATGAACCAGGAAAAGGGAGCCCTCCAGGCCTTTAGCCCCAACGCACTCACCAGCGCTGGCGGCGCTGAAGGTTATACCGAAATTGATGGCTCCCGCACGCGCATCGTGGAGGTCGACAGCCAGACCGCGCTGACCAGCCAGCTTTCACGCTCGGTGACCGTGGTGCAGTACGGAAAGATTACGGATTTCAAGTACTTGATTCCGGATGCGTCGTCCAGCGCACAGCCCTTTGCTCAGCCTTCGGATCTGTCCTTGGATGAGTTGGATGACACGAATCATATGGACTTTAAGTCGCCGGTGCAGGAGAACAACGAAGGCTCAGCCGCACGTCCATTCTTTGGCCAGCCGGCAGCCCCGGACCTCTCAGACCTCGACGAAACCTTCTGACGGAACCTCTTTAAGGAACGTTGATGACACACAACCCGAAACCTTCGATTGCGGACGTACCGCTGAGTGAGCTGAGCACCCTGCACGAGCTCAAACGCGTGAGCGCCGATGATGTGCGCGACGCTGTATCAGCACCGTTTAGGCAGTTCGCTGAACAGATCGCCGCCACGTTCAACGGCGAGGAGGTGGCCCATCCGGAGCTGAGTGCGCAGGCGCGCAACGCTGCGGTGACGCAGGAAGAACGTGCCGCGCGTGAACGTGCCGCGCGCGAGCGCGCGGCACAAGAAGAAGTCGCGCGTGAACGCGCTGCACAACAAGAGGCGGCGCGAGAAGAAGCGGCACGAGTGGAGGCAGCCCCGGCATTCCCCCAGCCACAGCAGACACAGAAGGCACAGTCTGTGTCGGCAGGTCCTCGCGACTTCTTCGCTGAGTGGGAAGCACTGCAGGCCGAGGAGGAGCAAAAGACTCAGGTCAACGAAGAGGACTACATCACTATCCCGGGCTTCGGTATCCGGGCGGAGTATCAGTACCGCCAAGAACCAGACTGGGTTCCACCGGGCATCAACTTCGAGGTTGAGGTACCGCTTGAGGCACAGCCGGAACAGGATTCTCAAGAAGAGCCTGGCTATGGCGTGGAACCAGAACCGGTTCCAGAGGACACCGACCAGCGCCATCCGGTGCGCTTGTGGTGGCCTGAGCTGGACCACGCGCCGGATGAGGTGGTCTTCTACCGAGTGGTAGCCGATGATTCTGAGATGGTTGCCTCACCCGACGCGGGCGACACCCTCGTCTACACCAAGGGGACCGCCTACCGTGACCACACCCCGGGCGAGGCAGGTCTGCGCCACTACGCGGTGTGGGCCTACAAGGGCCGGGACCTTCGTGAGCTCATCAACAGCCAGCCGGTCTTTATGGGAGACACCGGCGTGGTTTTCCCACCGGTCAACGTCCAGGTTTCCACTATCAAGGGTGCTATCCAAGTGTCCTGGGACCTGCTGCCGGGGCACTCGAGCGCCATGGTTTATGCGTGCCGGGATAGTGAGAAGGAAAAGCTTTCCCCGCGCTTCGAACAAGACGTGGATAGCAGCGGGCGCAAGGCCACCATCCCGGTGCAGGAAGCCGGGCAGACCGTGGTCATTTCCCTGCTGGGCCAAGCGGAGTTTCACGGCGCTACCGAGCAGAGCCAAGACGAGGTTGCCGTTCAGCGTTCGGTGAAGCTGGCTAGCGAGCTTGAAAAACTGGAGCTCTCACGTTGCGAGCGGCGCAGCGATTATGGCCAAGATTCCATTGAGGTGGACTGGTATTCGCCCAAGACCGGTGAGGTAAAAATCTATCTCACGCCGACCGCCCCGCAGGCGGATCTGCGTACGTCGGCGGTGCCGAAGACGTACGTCGAAAGTGCGTTGTCGAGTGCTATCAGTGAGACGCGCGGCGTGTCTGAGCCGGGCTCCTTCCAAACCACGACGGTGCCGTGGCCGCCGGATTGGTACGAGGTTTACATCACCCCGGTGAACTTCAACGACGCTGATGCCTGGGTCGGCGAATCCAAGGTTTTGCAGCGCGTGCAGTCCATTGGAGATGATCAGTTCCGTCTCATTGAGCGCGTGGATAGCCAGCTTGTTACCTTCGACTGGCCGAAGGGCGCGACCGCCGTGGAGTACTCCACCAACCGCGAGCACGACCAGATTCGCGAAGAGGACTACGACCTCCAGGGAGGCATCCGCCTGCACTTGGATCAGCATGGCGATACCGTGCGGCTGCGGCCCTATGCGGTCTTCGCTGGTAAGCGCACCGAGGGCGATGAACGTGTGATTCAGTACGAGGGTCTGCGCCCGGTGACGTATGACTTCGAGGTCGATTACTCCCAAGGCCAGGTCCGGGTGTTCCTGTGGAGTTTGGGTAACGGTGATAAGCGCCAGTTCTCCTGCCAGGTGGTCTACCGTGCTGACCGTCTGCCGCTTTTCCCCGAAGACGGTGAGGCACTCGGCATCGTGGAGACCAACCTGCAGAGCGCCACGCACGTTGCTCATGGTTTAGGCCCGATGCGTGGGCAGCATCCGGATTTCACGGTGTCAATTGGTGAGCACGTCCAGCGCGGGGGTTTTATCCGCCTCTTTGCGGTTGAGGGCTTTGACAGCCACGTTGATAGTTCTTTCGATAGCTTCGGCGGGCAGGATGCCTTCAGCAGTTTCTCCGAAAGCTACAGCGACCCCGCCCCCACGCTGAGCGCACTGGATAAAGCCGTGGTGGTGGAAGGCGATGTGTCCTACAGGCTGGTGCTGTACCCACCAATGCAGAATCAGACTCCCCACTATGACCAGAACTACGGTCAGCAACAGTATGAACAGCAGAGCTATGACCAGCAGAATTACGGTCTAGATTACAGCCAGGACCAGTACTACCAAGGGGGCCAGTAGGTATGGGCGGCGCATTTAGCTATGCATCATTCTCCCGCGCCAACGGCCGCGCCGGCGGCTGGGGAGTAGGGCAGAAAACCGGCGATATCACCCAGGAGGAGTTGGCCGAGCTGGTGTCCTTCGTACCGACATCACTCAACAACGGCACGACGATCCCGGATTTTCCCTCCGCCCAGCAGCGCGCGGAGCTGGTCCGCCGTACCGCGGTTTTCGCGTTGACTCCTGAGGCAGAAAAGTGGGTCACCATGGTGTCTGTCCCTGCCGGGCTGGATGCGACCGGCCGCGGTGGCAACGTCTTTACGTACACGTCGATTTCGCGCACGGGAACCCCGCCGGCACCGGCGACGGTCCTGTTTTCTCCCGACGTTCCAGCGCCCTTTTCCATCTATGAGGTGGATAAGGTGCAGATACCGGAGGAGATCTCGGCGCGCGGCCCGCTGCACTCGGATGTGCTGCTGGAGGAATTCCTGGATGGGGAGTTCCGCCACCCAGACAAGCTTCCCGCGCCGTTCAAAGCGGTGAGCCCGAACCCGAACCCAACCTTCAACCGCGCGCTGGTCTCTGCCATGGCGACGGTGTTGAACTCCCGCAATGGCTTAGTTATTCTCGTCGCGCCCGACAACCAAGCTGCGTTGTGGATTGCCGCCACCGCCCGCGAGGTGGGAGAGGACGGTTTCGGGTTCTCCACGTTTGAGAAGGCAGCTGCCATTAATGAGTTCCCGCTGAGCACATCCACCATGCTCGTGGTGCCGCCGAGTGAAAAGCAGCGCTTGGCGGAAACCACCATCCCAGGCAATCCAGTCGTGTTTGCGCTCGATGAAGCCCTGCCAGACGTCAGCGCTTATGAAGCACGTGCTGCGGAAGAAGCTGAGGCTGTGGCCCCGGAGCCACAGGAGGAGCAGACCAAGCAGGACGCTGCGGCCGACACCACACCCGAGCAGGCCACCACACCGAGCTTTGATGATTCCTGGGGCAAGGATCCAGCGGACTTTGGGGCACCACTGACGGAGTCCTCGCCTTTTGCGGCGTCGGCCGAATCCCCGGCAGGCTTTCCGCCGAATCCGCTTGATAACCCCGCGCCGAACACACCGCAGGAGAACCCCTTCGCCACTACACCGGAGGCCGCACCAGAACCCGGGGGAGAAGCATCCGCCGGCCAGGCGCAGCCACAAGGAGCTGCCGGCGGCAATGCCAACGTTCCTGGGCTCAGCGCCGAGGAGTGGCACAAGCTTCGGGAATTCGATCCGCGCTGGTGGATCGAGCACCTTGATGTCAACCGCGGCCGCTCAATCCAGTTGGCCTACCTTGATAAATCTTCGTTGGGGGAGGGGCTGGACAAGGTGTTGATGTCCGCGATAGTGGCCTCCTGGGTGTTCTACTTCCCGCGGGATTTCAACCTCTTGGCAGAAGACGCACTGCAGCCTTGGGAGAACCGCGAACTCGAGCACATTGGGTACCTCACCGCTACGCATTTTGCGGGAGTCATCGCGCTGGAGCATTGCGAGCGCTACGCCACGGGGCGCGTCGCCATGTTGCTGGATGGTACGACACAGTTGCTGGCGGAGCGCTCAGCTCCCCTGCAGCAACGGCCGGGGCCAGCGCAGTTTGCACAGCACACAGCGTGGCAGCACCGAGGCGCAGCTCCCAATGAGCACGGGCGAAACACGGGATTCCACGGAAGGTAAGAGAAGGAAAGAAGCGTCATGGCTAAATACACACTGCGGGACGGCGAGTCCCGCCGCATCGGCTCAGACGGCATCCTGCGCGTCGAAGCCTTCGAGATGGGAACCGGCGGCGCCTCGATGGAGCTGGCGATCCTGGGGGAGGGCGTTGACGCCGTGCGCGTCCACGATCTCTCCCTCATGGTGCACTCCCTTCCCGAGCGCGCCACCATCGTTGTGCGCCCGAAGGGGAATGGGACCTTCGGCCTGCGCAGCGAGGTGCGCCTGACGGTGAGCAACGCGGGCGACTCGGTGACGTTCCCGCGCGTGCTTATCGACGCCGCCGAGGACTCCGCCGAGCGCCTCGCCGAGGTCACCCCGGAATCCGGCAGCTACCGTCTGGAAGCATTCGGCACGACCGAGGGCGCCGGAATTACCGACTCCGCCCGCGAGGTGCGCTCCAAGATGCGCCGCGCGGAGCTGGACGTCGCTGGCCTCGATGCCGTTACCGTGGTCGTCGATGGTTCCGCCTCCATGCAGGTCAACGTCACACCGAAGATCGTTGAGGCGGCCGCCAAATACATCGATGCGCTCTCCGATGCCTTCCGGCACTTCCGCGCCACCGACGGCCAGGACAGCATCGAGACCCACAAGGTAGACGAGCTCACGCGCTTCATCGCGGGCGTTATCGATAACGGAGCGGAGCGCGTCGGACAGCGCCCGTGGCGTGGGCCGACGGTGGCTTCTACAGCCTCTCTTGCTATCTACGTCACCGATTCCCCAGTGGCTTCCATGCTGGAAACCCAGGTGCCTACCGTCGTGCTCATCACGAGCGCCATCGGGCGCCAGGAGTTGGAGCTTGCGCACATCAACGGAACCCCGGCTCATGTGGCGTACGCGGTGATCGACGGGGACGTCGTCAAGCAGCTCGATACCGGCGCCAACACGGAGCTTTCGGAACTGACCGATCGCGTCACCGCCATGCTGAAAGAGAGGAACTAATGAGCCAGGCACGTTGCCCGTGGACCTTTAAACCGCTCGAGGATGGTGTGACGGTGAGTCCGTACACTAACCGCGAGCTGCCGCAGGGATGGACCGACGCCGTGACGCATTGCGTGGCCATGGCCGGTGCGCGTAACTCCGGTAAGTCGCTCTACACCGCAGTGATGATCAAGCAGCTCAAGCAGCTGGCGCACAAGCACAATCGCTCCGTCCAAGCGGCGGATGAATCCACGCGCGAGCGTTACGCGGAGGTTTATGAGCGGCCGCTCTTTGAGGAGATGCGTGCCATGGACCCCACACCAAGTGCGGTGGCTACCGACGCCTACCAGCGCGATCCGCTGATTTTTGAACTCGGTAAGTGGCCGGATGAGCAGGGCCGCGAGCGCATGAATTACCTGGTCTTCCGTGACGTGGCGGGCGAGGACTTGGAGAACCCTCCGGAAAACGAGGCGGACCGGGAGAACCTGGCGTTCTTCTCGCACGCGGATTTGGTGATTTTCCTTTTCGATCCGCTCCGCGTGCAGCAGATTCAGGATTTTATCCACGGCCTGATTCCCAACATTGGTGAACTGGGCGCGGACTCTTTGCGGGTCCTGGATAACCTGCTGGATTTGCTCGATACGGATACCCCGCCGCCGCTCGCGGTGACCATCTCGAAGTTTGACACGGTGCAGAAGCTAGAGCAGGTGGATGACGTGCGGTGGAAGAAGCTCATGGCCAACCGCGGTGCTGCCTTCCGCCGCGACACCGGGTGGAATTTCCGCGATTCGGACCGTTGGATGGTTCACCTCGAAGCGGAATCGCTCTTGCGCTTCTTGGGCGCCAACGATCTGATCAACAAGCTCTATTCAGCCGCGCCGCGCGATGGCAGCTTCTTCGTGGTCTCCGCCTTGGGGGAGGCCCCGACGGGCCGCCAGCTGGCGCGCAGCGGCATTGCGCCCTATCGCGTGCTGGATCCCATCCGCTGGCTGCTCAGCCGCCGCGGCGTTTTTGTGCAGGACGTGTCATGACTTTCGGCAGCCCGCAGTCCCCAGGAGCACCGCAGCCGGGCTCGCCTGCCGGGACCGCGCCGGACTATCGCTATGGGCAGGTCAGCGACACCGTCCGCCAGGCCCGCCGCGCCGCCGATATGAAGGCACAGTGGGCACCGTGGCCGCTGAAGGTCGCAGCGGTGCTGGAGATCTTCATCACCAGCTACGCCGTCTACAACATCTGCCGGCTCGTGGCCTTTGAAAACAGCCCGGCGGCGGTAAGCCGCACGGACCAGCTCTCCACGGAGCTCGGCGTGCTGCTGGGCGTGCTGGTCCTTCTCGTGTGTGTCATCACGACCTATGTGCTGCACGCGCAGCAGTCGGCGCGGATTGCCTTGACCGCTATCAGCGCCATCGTGGTATTGCTCATTCCACTGAGTTCGGTGATGCCCGCGTCGATCGTCTCCGCGGCAGTCATCGTTCTGCTGTGGTTGCCGGCGAACCGGCAGTGGTTTGGTGGGCAAGAACGACAGCGTTAGGCCTTGTACGCGTGTGGCTTAGGCCTTCTTGCGCAGTTCCTCGAGCGCGCGGGAATTGCCCGCTGCGGCAAACAGGTTAAACGCAAAGTGATACATGTTGCGCGCGCGGTCTGCCGCGTTGGCGGCGGTGTAGCGATCCCCAAGAAGCTCAGCTACCTCCGCCATGGCGTTTTGCTCCGAAGACGTGGTGGCCTGGGACGCGGGGTGCTTCTCCAAGAAGTCGAGCAACACCTGGGTGGATTTAAACATGTCCTGAGCCTGCGTGCGCAGGCTCTCGGAATACAGAACGGTCCACTTGGCGGCTACGGGGAGGCTCTTGAGCTTCGTGGAGTCCACATAGCGTGAGGCCAGGATGTCGTAGGCCTCCTCCGGATCGCGGTGGCGAACATCGAGGGCCACGGTCTTGAGGAGGGCGTGCAGCTCACCGTCGAGGTCGCCGCAACGTTGGTACTCGCGGGCAGCGGCGGCAAAGCAGGCCACGCGCTGCTCTACATCGTCAGGGGAGTGTTGTGCGGCATCGCTGTAGAAGCGGGCCAGCATGGGCGCTGGGAGCTGCTGGTAATCCTCGTCGCTGCGTGCGTTGGAGAGGATGGTGAAGGACTGCGCAGCCACGCGTTCACAGTCGGCGGCAGAGTTGGATGCCCAGAGTGCGCCCACGGCCGATTCGAGGATGGCTTGAAGGATTGCGGCCATCGTGGCACCCGCTCCGTCGAATTTGCCTCCGGTCACAGCGTCGTTGACAGCCACGAAGTCGGCCGCATGCGCCTTTGCATCGCCGTTCTTTGCGAAATCTAGAAGTTCCTGCAGATCCGAGAGCGACGTCGTGCTGTCGGGGCTGATTGATGCATTCTCGCTAGCGGGGGCGGACTCGGAGAAATCCTTGTGGCTGGCCGCGGTGCGAGCTGCGGCGATCTCGCCCAGCGCGGTGTCGTCACCAGCCGCTGCTGCCTTGGCCGCAAATTTCTCTGCTTCTTCGGTGTTGTCGTTATCCAACCATGCGCGGGCCACACGCGTATAGCCAGTAGCTACGAGAGACGGCTGCCCGGTCAGCGCTCCAATCGAGGCAATGGTGAGGGAATCGTCGATGTTCTCGATGGTGCCAGCAGCCACGCGAAGTGTCTCCCGCGCCTCCAAGTAGTGGGCGGCAGGGACGGCATCCTCCGCACAGCCTTGGAACGTGTCGTTGGACAGCACGCGGTCGATCTGCTTGTCAATGTGGGCGGACTCAACGGTGGGAAGAGAAAGCCCCGGCGCCTGGGCACGCGCATAAGCGAGCATACGCTCGGCGTCGGCAGAATCAAGCAGGGGATACGTCGCGTCAGAAGCCATGGGGGAGATTCTAGTAGAGGACTCCGACGCGCGCGGGCCTCCTCGTAGACTGGTGGGCATGGATTCTCTCAGCCCCGCCGGGCGCTATGCCCCGAGCCCGTCCGGCGATCTGCATCTGGGTAACCTCCGCACGGCGTTGCTGGCTTGGCTCTACGCCAGGAGCAGCGGGCGCCGCTTTCTTATGCGCGTGGAGGACATTGACACGCAGCGCTCCTCGCGGGAGTCGGCGCAGCGCCAGCTGGAGGACCTCGCCGCGCTCGGCTTGGACTGGGATGGGGAGGTCATCTACCAGCAGGATCGCTACGCGGCTTATGAGAAGGCACTCGCCCAGCTTCCCACCTTTGAGTGCTACTGCTCGCGCAAGGACATCCAGGAAGCCTCCCGCGCCCCACACGCCATCCCAGGACAGTACCCGGGCACCTGCCGCGCGCTTAGCGACGATGAACGGGCCGCCAAGCGCGCCGAGCTGGCTGCTCAAAACCGCGTGCCAGCCATACGCCTGCGCGCCGACGCCTCCTCCTTCACCATCCACGATGCCCTCGCCGGCGAGTACACCGGGGAGGTGGATGACTTCATCCTGCGCCGTGGCGGCCAGCCCCCAGCGGATCCGAACCAGGGCATGGACTGGGCCTATAACCTGGCGGTTGTTGTTGATGATGCCTTCCAAGGCGTCGATCAGATCGTGCGCGGTGATGATCTACTGTCTTCGGCCCCGCGCCAGGCCTACCTGGCGCACAAGCTGGGCTATCCGGAGCCGGAGTTCGTCCACGTGCCGCTCGTGCTCAACGCTGAGGGTGTGCGTTTGTCCAAGCGCGATGGGGCGGTGACCCTGCGTCAGCTGCTCGATGGGCACGGTAGGGATGCGGGGGACGTCGTCAAGCTCTTGGCCCACTCCTTAGGGTATGAGGCCTCTTCCGTACAGGAGCTGTGCCAACAGTTTCAGCCGGAGAAGCTATCGCGGGAGGCCTTCGTCTGGGATGGCGCTGTGTAGCTCCTCCCCCTCGCCGGCTGTACAGCGGTAGTCTGAGAACAAAAAATTTAACGGAGAGAGAAGCTCAGCATGGAAGTTTTGTTTGTCCTTATTGGCCTGATGCTGTTGACCGTCATCGTCAAGGCGGTAGGGGACAAAATAGGACTTCCCTGGCCGGCGCTTTTGACTATCCTTACGGCGGTGGCGGTTTCGGTGTACGCCACTTTCTCGAATGGCACATTTGAATTCTCCGTGCCTGCTGACCTCATTCTTCCCATCTTCTTGCCGCCATTGTTGTGGGCGCTGGCAAGGAGAACATCGTGGGGTGTCATTCGTGAGCAGTGGATGACCATCCTGGCTCTGTCCGTGCTGCTCGTGGTGGCTACGACCCTGGCGGTGGGATTCACCGCCCGTGCTTTCATGCCGGGCTTGGGGCTCGCTGCCGCCATCCTTATCGGCGCCGCGATTGCCCCGCCAGATCCGGTGGCCGTCGAGGCCGTGGCAGAACCAGCCGGTATCCCGCGGCGCATCATTTCCGTGCTGCAGATTGAGGGCCTGTTCAATGATGCTGCGTCTATTGTGGCCTTCCACCTCGCCCTGGAAGCCGTGACGAGCTCGGGGGAGATGCACGCCGGGGAAGCGGTGACGAGTTTCCTCTACTCCGCGGCGGTAGCCACCATTCTCGGGCTCGTCGTGGGGCGCGTGTCTTCGTGGTTCGTCGGCGCGGTTCACGAGGTTATCGCTCGCAACGCGTTGACGTGGGTGATTCCTTTTGCCGTGTACATCGCCGCGGAGGAGCTCGGTGCCTCCGGTGTCATCGCTGTGGTGATTGCTGCGGTGGAACTGCACTCCCGCGCGCCGATTCAGGCGGAGGACCGCCTCTCCGGCCAGTCATTCTGGGAGACCGTCGAGCTACTTTTCACGGGTGTGGCTTTCGGCCTCATTGGCTTGACCGTGTTCAGCGCCATCGACGCCGCGGGTGCGGACCTCTGGCATGCGGTCATCATCGGCGTCATCCTGTCCGTTGTTGCCTTCCTCGTGCGCTTGGTGTGGATGTACGCCTTCTATCTCATTAATAGGCGCCGCGGGAAGCCACGCCTGGCGCCGCAGCGCCTGCAGGAAGTGCTGCTTATGACGTGGTCCGGCATGCGCGGTTTGGTGACTCTTGCGCTGGTTCTGTCTGTTCCAAGTGGTTTGAGCTTCTATAACGAGTTGACCGTTATCGCCCTCGTGGTGCTGCTCATGACCATGGTGATTCCCGGCTTGTTGCTGCCGTGGCTTATGCGTCAGCTCGACCTCACTACGTATTCGCAGGCAGCCACGGATAAAATGCGCGCGACCATTACCTCCCGCGCGCGTAAAGCCGGCATTGCTGCGATGCGCGCGAAGTATGAGGAACTGGACCCCGACACTGCGGCAAATATTGCCCAATGGTTTGAGGACCGCCTCGGTGAGGACGAGGACGGTGAGGACGCTACAACTCGTCTGCGCATGGCCATCGAGGCCCGTGAGGTGGCCCTCGCGGCACGGCGAACAGCCCTTGCCGGCGCCCAGCAAGAGTTGCTGCGCCTGCGCCGCGATAGGGAATTCAACCCGATGATTGTGGACGAAGTGCTTGCCGACGTCGACCGGATGTCCCTCGGCGCAAAGAAACACAGTTGAGGGGAGTGCTGATCCGTGACTAAGAATGGTGGCGAGAGGAGCGAATCAATGGACGCCTATGAGTACGCTCAGCTGGAAGACGGCCTGGATTATCTCTACGACTTCTTCGATGCTGACTTGGAGGAGCGCGTGCGCGCCGGGCGTGAGCTGCTGCCAGCGGGCATGGAGGACATCCTGGGTGATAGCACGCTGGATGACTACGTGTGGCTGTGGATCAAAGAACCTGGCCCCCGCGGCTTCCGCCAGTTCCTGCGCGATGGCGGCTATGGCGAGGACGAGGTGAAAGAGGCTTTCCTGCTCGTCCGCACGGAATGGGGCATGAATACCCCGCCACACGTGGAGTGGCTCAAGGAAGACGGCTTCGAGGCCCCCGAGTTCGATTAGGGGCGGTTGACCATGGACGTTCGATGAGGTGCCTCCCTCAGCCGCAAAGGAACCAAAGTACTGACACCTTATGCGAAACTCCGCACGCAATCACCTGGGGTTTTCCATCCTAGTCCCCGCAAATGGTGCCTTTACTTTGGTTCCTTTGCTTGAAGGCTCCAAGTCACCGCATGAAGAATCCAATAGCCTCGACTTCTAATACCGCACACGTGCAAAGGGTATTTGGAATAATCGCAACAAATCTTTGGCCCAGCGAGAAAGGTTATTCCAATCATGCGATTCGATCATTTGACAATCTTGACCCGCAATATCGAAGCCTCATGGGAGTTCTACCATCAACTTCCAAACTCCGAGGTAAAGCCATTGTCTGCTGGAGAAGGATATTTTGAAGTGTCGTTTGATGACAGCGTAATTGGCGTATTCGATTCTTCAGCTTTTGCTTCAGCCACTAACACTAGTCCGGCGACCCCCGGCGGAGCAGTAATCCAGTTTTCTGTCGAGGACGTCGACGAGTACTGGAGTCAACTTCCAGATTCCTATCGCGAGGCTTCTGCCTCACCGAAGAAAATGCCATGGGGTTCTTATTCCGCCTACATTTCGGATCCAGACGGAAACATCTTGGGCTTAAGGGACATTTCGTGTGGATAAACC
>NZ_KV827341.1:64290-65098 GCF_001836065.1 Corynebacterium sp. HMSC035E02 | reverse complement strand
GACGTGTCTACTTTCCGGGGGTCAGGCCCCCAAATGATGCACCTGACAATAATCCGCCGGCTTATTACACCCCTCACGCGCACACGTCGGATGCTCCGCACTGGCCATTAACCGCTGCTCAAACCCAGCTAAACGCCGCACCCGATGCAACCACACCGGCCCAATCGTTGGATGCACCAACGTCACATACCCAACCTCAGCAAACTTATAAGTGACAAACTCCCGACCCGTCATCCGCCCACCGTTGGTGAGTACCAGCTCAATATCATCACCCTCACCCCGCACAATCCGGTCCAACTCATCCAAGGTCACCACCACGTTGGTCGCCACCGCAGGCTTAGTGCCCCCATGCGCCTGGTAGAAAAACACCTGACCGGCCGCATCCAACAAATCAGCCCGATTAATCGACTCCAACACCCCACGCATCTCACTAATGCGCAGCGGCGAATCAGTAATCGTCAACGAATGCGGACCCGACGCCCGATACGTCAGACGCACCCCAACCTCCGGCACCCGCCGCGGCCGCAACTGCGCCAACCTCTCCTTCGCCACCTTCGGGATACGGTCTGCTGGAGTCCCCGCCAAACGGACACGCAGATTCCACGCATCCAACTCCTTCTTCACCCTGGCGGTATACGACTCAATCAAACTCAACGTCGCCACATCATGCCTTTGAGCAACCGCAGCCGCACGCGCCTGGCGCTGCTTGCCCGTAAAACGCGTCGACCCGAAATACACCCCATGCAACCCAGCCAACTCCACAGCATCAGCCCTTGATGCACCACGCGCGCGTAAATCATCCACACTG
>NZ_KV827341.1:0-64190 GCF_001836065.1 Corynebacterium sp. HMSC035E02 | reverse complement strand
TAGGAGAAATAAGTCTCCAAATCCCCCATGGCCAAGAGACTAAAACACCACCACCCACCCCGCAACCGGAGCGCTGTTAACACCTTGGGTACAAAGTTATCCACAGGGTGGGGATAACTCTGTGGAAAACGAATTCCACAGCCTTTCTCCACACCCTGTGGATAAGTGTTTTCACGCTTCCCACAGCCCGCACAAAAACTTCGAATTCAACCGATTAAGCTGCTGATCTGCGGTTATCTTGGCGCACACGTTCGGTAAATTACAAAAATGTAGTTATCCACAATGTGGATAACTTGTGTGGAATTCTTTCGCACAGAGGTTTTGGTGGATAACACGCCCGAGTTATCCCCAAAGCCCAGCTCGCAGCGCCGCTGCAACAGCAGCTATCACCCCGATAATCCAAATCCCCAGCCACCGCAGCCACGTGCGTTTGCGAAAGAGGAATGGTGCCAACAGCAGTCCTGTGAGCAAACCGCCCAAGTGCCCCCACACGGAGACGTTCTCCGCCACGAAGCTGTAGATAACGTTGGCCACCACGAGGACGATGGGTGCGCGCAGGTCTAGACCGCGGCTGCGGTACACACCAATGAGTAGTCCCATGAGCGCAAACAGGGCGCCGGAGGCGCCCACCGTGGGTGTGCCGAAATCCATCCACAGCACTGCGGCGGAAGAGCCCACAATGGAGATGAGATAGGCCGCTACATACAGCGCGCTGCCCAGAGCGCGCTCTACTTCCCTGCCCACAAAGAACAGCATCACCATGTTGACCAAAAGGTGCCCGGCATCGAGATGCATAAAGCCTGCGGTAATGACAGTTGTGGGGTGCTCGGACACTTCAGGGCCCCACAGCGTCCAATCTTGGGCCAGCAAGCTGCGATAGTAGGGCGTAGAGAGGGTCTTGGCCTGGATGGCCGTGACCAACCATGCCCCAATGCACAGCACCATGAGCACCAGAGTGGCCGGCGCCGAACGGAGATAATTCTTCACGCAGACTCCTAAAACAACGAGCCCGCCACCACATCACGTGGCAGCGGGCTCGGATGAAAAGTTAAGAACGCTTAGGCGATCTCGATGGACTCGATGACAACGTCCTCAGCCGGACGGTCCATGCGGTCGGTGGAGACCTTAGCAATCTTGGACACAACTTCCTGGGAAGCCGAGTCGGTGACCTCACCGAAGATGGTGTGGTGGTTGTTCAGGTGCGGGGTCGGCGCCACGGTGATGAAGAACTGGGAGCCGTTGGTGCCCGGGCCGGCATTCGCCATGGCCAGCAGGAACGGGCGGTCAAACTGCAGCTCCGGGTGGAACTCATCCTGGAACTGGTAGCCGGGGCCGCCACGGCCGGTACCGGTGGGGTCACCGCCCTGGATCATGAACTGGTCGATGACGCGGTGGAAAATAGCGCCATCGTAGAACGGGCCGGACTGCTCGCCCTTGGCGTTCTGGGTGGTGTAGTCCTTCTCGCCCTTGGCCAGGCCGATGAAGTTCTCAACGGTTACCGGTGCGTGGTTACCGAACAGGTCGATAACAATGTCACCGTAGTTGGTGTGCATCGTTGCAGTTGCGGTCTTCTGAGTCATGCCAGCCATTGTATGGAAATTTCGCCCGGTGCGTCGTTCCGGCACAACGCTGTGAGCGATCTGCGTAGGGTTACAAGCATGATCCGCGCCATTCTCTTCGATCTCGATGACACCCTCATGGACCACACCGCCGCGATGCACGCAGCCGTTGAGGAGTGGTTGCCAGGCGGGCATCACGAGCGCTTCGCGGAAATTGAAAAGAAGTGGTTCGCCGCCTACGAGCGCGGCGAGGTTTCTCATCAGGGCCAGCGGGTGGAACGCTGCCGCGAGTTCCTGGGCCGCCCGGAGATGACGGAGCAGGAGGCGCTGGCGGAATATGCCAAGTACCTAGCCGCCTACGAGAAGCATTGGTGCGCGGTGGAGGGCGCGCGGGAAGCACTCGAGTATGTCCTGGATTTAGGGCTCAAGGTCGGTGTGCTCACGAATGGGGCGCGAGACATGCAAATGGGCAAACTGCGGGCAGGCGGGCTCGACCTGCCAGGCGTTGAGCTCTTCCCCACCGTGGAGATGGGCCATCCGAAGCCGCACCGAGAGGCCTACCTTGAGGCTTGTCGGCGACTGGAAGTGGAGCCTGGCTCCACGCTGATGATCGGTGATTCGGTGGCCAATGATGTCGAGGGGGCCCGGGCCGCAGGGCTCCAGGCGCTGCACTTCGATAGGGCCGGAAACGGAGACATCGCCGCGCTCAGCGAGCTGACGGCGATGGACGGTTTAAATCCAGAGATTTAAACCTCTAGAGGCTAGAGCGGACCTCGTCGCGGGCGAGGACCATATTGCGCAGGGAGGCCTCGGTCTCCTCGTAGCCGCGGGTCTTCAGGCCGCAGTCCGGGTTGACCCACAAGCGCTCCACAGGCACGTTCTTGAGTGCCGCGCGGATGAGCTCGGCCATCTCCGCCACGGACGGGATGCGCGGGGAGTGGATGTCGTAGATGCCCGGGCCGATCTCGGAGTGGAACTTCTCATCGATGTCCTCGAGCAGCTCCATGCGGGAGCGGGCCGCCTCGATGGAGGTGACGTCGGCGTCGAGGCCGGCGACGGCGTCGATGATCTGGCCGAACTCCGAGTAGCAGAGGTGCGTGTGGATCTGGGTTGCAGGCTTCGCCTGCAACGAAACCACTCGGAAGGAACGCACCGCCCAGTCGAGGTAGGCCTTGCGGTCCTTCTCGCGCAGCGGCAACAGCTCGCGCAGGGCGGGCTCATCGATCTGGATGATGTCGATGCCGGCTTCCTCGAGGTCGCGGACTTCGTCGGCCAGCGCCACGCCGAGCTGGTCGGCGGAGACGGACTGGTGGACGTCATCACGCACGAAGGACCAGGCCAGGATGGTCACCGGGCCGGTGAGCATACCCTTGACGTGCTTCTCGGACAGGGACTGCGCGAACTTCGCCCACTCGGTGGTCATGGCCTTCGGGCGGGAGATGTCGCCAACCACGATTGGCGGACGGGTGCAACGGGAGCCGTAGGACTGGACCCAACCGTTCTCGGTGACAACGAAGCCGTCGAGAAGCTCGGCGAAGTACTGCACCATGTCGTTGCGCTCCGGCTCGCCGTGGACCAGGACGTCCAGGCCCAGGCGCTCCTGCAGCTCGATGACGGACTTCACCTCGTTGCGCAGTGCCTCGGTGTAGTCGGCGTCGGAGAGCTCGCCCTTGCGGTGTGCAGCGCGGGCGGCGCGAATTTCAGCAGTCTGCGGGAAGGAGCCGATGGTGGTGGTCGGCAGCTGCGGCAGGCCGAGGGCCTCCTGTGCCTTGTTGCGCTCCGCGAACTCCGGCTGGCGCTGAACCTGGCCCTCCGGCAGCTGCGCGGTGCGGTCCTGCACTGCCTGGTCGTGGGTGCGGGAGGACTCGGCGCGGGTGCGCACGGCGCGGTCAGCCTGTGCATAGGCCTCCGGGGTGTCCAGCGGGCCGGCGGCGAGTGCTACAACCTCGCGGATTTTCTCATCAGCGAAGGCGAACCAGGTGGCGACGTCCACCGGCAAGGAGGTTTCCGCCTCCACGGTGTGCGGCACGTGCTGGAGGGACACGGAGGTGGTTACGGAGACGTTATCGCCCAAGGTCTCCAGCTTCTCGCGCAGGTCGCGCAGGTTGGCGGCCCAGACGTTGCGGCCGTCGACCAGGCCGGCGGCGAGGTGGGTGGCCTCGGCGAGCTTGGCCACGCGCTCGAGGTAGGAATTATCTAGGGCCAGGGTGCCCACGGACAGATCCACCTGGACCGCTTCGGGCTGAAGCTCGGCGATGACGTCGAGGCCAGCGTTGAGGGAACCATAGGGCGTGGTCAGGTAAACCTGCGGGCGCTTCTCCGCGCCCAAGATGCGGCCGTAGGCGCTCTTGAGCGCGGCGGCGAGGGTGGCGTCGTCAGCGGCGGCGAGGTCGGCGACTAGGGCCGGCTCGGCGAGCTGGATCCATTCGACGCCGGCGTCGTGAAGCTCAGCCAATACGGTGAGGTAGGACTCGACTGCCTGATCGAGGTGGTCCAGGGGCTGCTTGGTGGCACCCTCGGCCTGCTTGGACAGTGCCAGCAGGGTCACCGGACCAACGAGGACTGGGCGCACGGTGTGACCGGCGGCGCGGGCCTCCTCGACGATCTTCAGCACGCGCTGCGGGCGGGCGTTAAAGGTCTGGTCATCGGTGATCTCAGGGACGATGTAGTGGTAGTTGGTGTCGAACCACTTGGTCATCTCCAGCGGCGCGGTGTCCTTGTTACCGCGGGCCAGGGTGAACTCATCATCGAGGCTCTCGCCCTGGGCAGCGCCCACGGTCAGCGCGGTCTCGAGGACGTGGTCGTAGTAGGCGACGTCGGCCGGGATGGCGTAATCCTCAGTGAGGCCCAGCTCCTTGAGGCGGGCGTAGGTGTCGAGGCGCAGGGAGTGCGCGGCGGATTCGAAGGTCTCGGCGTCGATTTTGCCGGACCAGTAGGACTCCAGCGCGCGCTTGAGCTCGCGGTGGGCACCGACTCGTGGGTAGCCCTCAATCGTGGCCTTGGGGAATGGTGCGGTCATGGGGTGACTCCAATTCGATGTAGCAGGTCAGTCGTAATGTCTGGATTGTTGTGCGTGTAGATGTGCAGCCCGTCGGCGCCGGCGTTCATCACCGACTTCGCCAACGAGGCCGTAATCTGCATGCCGATTTCTTTCTCTTCCTCGGGGGAGGTCGCTGCCGCGAGCTGGTCAAGGACCTTGGTCGGCCCGTCCAACCCGGACAGCTGGCACATTCGCTCCACCCGAGCACGGCTAGTCATAGGCATGATCCCGGGGATCAGCGGAATGCGCACACCCGCCAGCCGGGCGCGCTGGGCGAAGCGGACGTAGTCCTCCGCGTCGAAGAAAAGCTGGGTGATGGCGAAGTCTGCGCCGAGGCGCTGCTTGGCCAAAAGGACGTCGATATCCTCGTCCGGCGTCGCGGACTCGGCGTGGCCGTTGGGATAGCAGGCCACGCCCACCGCCAAGCGCCCGGCCGCCAAGCGCGCCACACGGTCGGATTCCCAGCGGCGGATGAGCCGGACCAGGGAATCAGCGTGCGGCAGATGACCTTCGGGCATGCCGCCCTCCGGCAGGTCGCCGCGAAGGGCGAGGAGGCCGCGGACGCCGGCGTCGACCAGCGTGTCGATCCAGCCAACGAGCTCTTCCTCTGTGCCGGCGGTGCAAGCCAGGTGGGCCAAAGGACGCATCGCGGTATCGCGCGAAATCTTCTCAATAAACGCCGCGGTTCCCTCCAGCCACCCGGAGCGCTGGGAGCTGGTGACGGCGATGTAGTCGGGGTTATACGCGGCGAGCGTGGCCAATAAGCGGTCAATCTTGGCGGCGTCCGCATCGTGACGCGGCGGGATCACCTCGAAAGAGAGAGCGGTGCGCTTGAGCTCCTTAGGCGTATCTTCGCTGATTTGGTCTAGTGGCGCGGATGCGGAGAGTCGCGGGGACATGCTCACCTCCTCTGCAGGTTATCGTTGTTTATCGTCGGTGTTGATGTCCCAAAACGTACCAAGCTGTCCATTTCTCGCGAAAGGGTTTTAGTATTGGTGATACCTTTAGAACCCAGTCAGCTGCACCGTTAACGCAAACCCACAATGAATAAAAACCCGCCTCATCCGTACAAAGCTGTCTATTTTCTTTGAACAGCTCGCGGCCTTTGCGCATATGGTGGCGGGACCTGCGCGCCGCCACTACGCTGAAAGGGAGTATCCAGCGCGAACGCGGGCACACCCCGGTTCGGCGCCGACAATCACTCCATAAACAGTTGTCCAACACACATCACCTCAGTATTGACATAAAGGAGCACCTGAGCCCATGAACCCCGCCGCCCTGTCCACAGCCATCAGCGCTACCTCCGCCCTGGTGGAGCGCCTCAAGGAACGCCGCGATGAAAAGGCTCGCGAGGCCTACTCCGTCCTGGAGACCGCCGCCGCCCGCATGGAAGAGCGCGATGGTGATTGGTTCTCCGAGGCCCGCCGCGAAGCGGGTGCCGTAACCAAGGCCGCGCACTCCCGCCTCGAGCGCGCCCTGGAGGAGCTGAAGGAACGCAGCGAAGAAGCCACCGAAAAGCTCTCCGAGGCTGCCGCGGAGGCCCAGGACAAGGCCTCCAAGCAGTGGGAGAAGACCCAGAAGCAGGCAGAAAAGAAGGCCTCCAAGGCCCGCAAGCAGGCTAAGAAGAAGGCTTCCAAGGCCGAAAAGAAGGCCCGCCGCATCAGCGGTAAGGACAAGAAAAAGGGCTCGAAGATCTGGCTGATCTCCGCGCTCGTTGCCGCTCTTGCTGCCATCGGCGGCGGCATCTACTACTTCTTCACCCAGAAGAAGGAGAAGGAGTCCGCCGTCCCGCCGCGCGTCGAAGACTTCTCCTCCCCGTCTGCACCGCAGGGCTCCACTTTGGTCTACACCTCCACCACTGAGGACGATGCCAAGAAGGAGTCCGACCTGGCTGAGGAAGGTGTCGTCGAGCGCGACGAGGAGCTGCTGGGCTCCCTGGATGAGCAGCTGGCCAAGCACCGCGAGGAAGAAACCGCTATTCAGGACGCCGTCGAGACCGAGATCGAGGTCAGCAACGCCGACAAGAAGGATGCCGACACCTCCCGCATCACCGACGACCACGAGTCCGAGGGCAAGCACCGCCTCCACACCGAAGAGGAGAACTAATCCCCCATCCTTGGGGGTGCGTGTTTCGTTGCCTTGATCTCACTCCTTTGCCTGCACGGGCCCGACCTGCTTGAATCGAGGGTTAATCGGCATCGATCGTGAAGGATCGGTGCCCGCGCGCAGTTTTGCGCCGCCACCGTATCAGCAGCAGGCAAGGAGATCAGGAATGAGCTTCGAATCACTCATCGTCAAGCTCAAGAGCGGGGACACCTTCTATTTTCCGGCCGGTGCCGTCAGCGGTGATCCGTCCACCCGCGTGGATAACCTGCGCTTTGCCATCGAAAACGGCACGCAGTTCACCTCCGTCGATGACTACGGCGTCGACCGCGAGTTCAACGGCTACGACGTGGACAACTACCACTTGGCTTAAGCCGCGTACCCCATTACAGCGATCCTTCTTTGCTGTAATCTGAATCACCACCTTATGCGCATTGCGCTATAAGATGAGTCCTTATGACTCACTATCCACGCATGCGGACGTGGTCGTGGTACCTCCCCGATGAACCACCTACCGGGGAGGTATCCCTCACTGAGACCACCGACTTCTCTCGGCCCGGCGCCGCCACGTGGCGGATGCTGGGTGCCCAACGCACCGGCGGCATCGGCATCTTCATCGCTACCCTCATCAACGCACCGCTGGGCGCATTAGTCTCGGTCATCATCGGCCACACTACGCAGTATGCCTTTTCCGATCCCTCCTGGCGCACCGTAGCCTTGCCGCTTGCGGCTACCGCGGTCATCCTCTACGTCGCCTATATCTGCGAAGCCACAGCGGATGCTTTCACGGATCTGAGTCAGGCCCGCAGCACCCACACGCTGCGCCTGAACCTGCTGGATAAGCTGCTGGGTGCCTCGACCGCCGGGATTAGCCCCGGCCGGCTGCTCAACACGATGGATGAGGATTCGCATTACATCGGCCAACTCAAGCAGATCCTCAACTTCCCACTCGTCATGGTGGGCTACCTCTTAGGCGCCGTGGTCAGCCTCTCCCCGGTTTCCTGGCAGGTCTCCGCCGCCCTACTGATCGGTGCCCTCGCCACCGCGCTGGCCTCGTGGGCCACCACTAAGCCGCTGACCAAGGTTGCTGCGCGCCGCCGCCAGCTGGAAAACACCGCGTTGTCACTCGCCACGGACTTCGCCCAAGGTTCCCGCGTTATCAAAGGCCTGGGCGCCAAGGACATTGCCCGCCAGCGCTTTTCCGACGCCGCTCACGAAGCCCTAACCACCATGCTCCACGAGGCCAAGCTGTCCTCCCTCATGGCCTGGGTGCGGCAGATGGTCCCCGCCTCCTTCGCGGTAGGCATCCTGGCCTGGACCTCCTGGGAAACCTTCGAAGGCCACATTGCCCCCGGCGGCATGATGGCGATTACCATGCTCGCACCCCCGGCATTGACCGCGCTCGGCGTATCGCTGGGCCTGCTCACCGAGAACTGGGCCCGGGCGCGCGCCTCCGTGGAGCGCGTTGGCGAGCTGCTGGGCCAGCTCGATACCACTACCGAGAAGACAACCGGCACGCCTATCGAGCTCTCCCCTGGCCTGCACGTGTGGATGCCCACGACCGCCGCGGGTCGCAGCACCGTGGATTCCTGGGTGCGCTACCTCAACGACAACGGCGCTTTGTGCCCGCCGCACCGCATCTCCGTGCTGGAAGGAACCCTGCAGGACAACGTCGATCCGCTGCGCGCGGCAACCCAAACCCAAACCCACGACGCCTTGCACGCCTCCGCCTGCGAGGACATTGTTATCCGCCTAGGCGGGCTAGGCCCGGGCGGCGAACTTCCCACCGCACCCATTGGTGAGGCCGGTCTCAACCTCTCCGGCGGCCAGCGCCAGCGCGTCGCCCTGGCCCGCGCACTCGCACTCGATCCCGACGTTCTCGTCCTGGACAACCCCACGACGGGGTTGGATTCGTTGACCCTGGCGGACGTCGCCAAGCGCGTGCGCGAACTGCGCGCCGACAAGACCACCGTGGTCATCACCTCCGCCTCCACGTGGGCCGCCAACGCCGATGAGGTGGTGGAGCTATGAGCCAACAGGATCGCGCGGATGCCTTAGCGCCCGCCTCCCCACAGGAGTGCCTGCGTTTTCTGAAGTCCCTGCCCAGTGCCCCCAGCAGGCTCGGCATCGCCCTCTTTTTCGGCCTGTTTACCGTCACCGTCATCATGATGAACCTGGTCTCCCAGGTGCTCGGCCGCGTCGTCGACATCATCCAGGGCGTGGAGCTCCCCGTCCTTGGCACGGGACGCACAGCCATGGTCGGCGCACTCATCGTCATCGCGGTGGGCTTCCTCGTGGAGGTCACCGGCCGCACCCTGGGCCGCTACCTGGTCACCTCCACCACCCGCCGCCTCTCGGTAGATCTGCGCACCTCAGCGCTGGATTCCACCCTCGGTGCCCCCGTACCGGCCGTCATGGAACTAGGTACCGGCAACATCATCACGCGCCTGTCCAAGGATATCGACACCGTGGTCATGGCCATCTCCATGATGGGTGACCGCCTGGTGCTCACCCTCTTCATGCTGCCGCTGACCGCGCTCATGATGATCTTCATCCACCCCGCCTACGCCCTGCTCTTCATCGCGGTGAGCTGCCTGCTCTACCCCTTCATCCGCGGCACCATGCGGGATATCCCCGCCATCGCCAACGAGGTCTCCTCGGTGGAGGCCTACCGCAACAACGTGCTGCTGGACACCATCCGCGCACTGGAGACCCTCCGCCAGTTCTCCCTCAAAGACTGGGCACACGCGCGCATGGAGCGCTACTCCTGGGACACGGTACAGGCCTGGGGTGACAAGGTTCCGCTCATCAACCGCATCGTTGGCCAGGGTGCCCTCGCCTTCGCGGTGCTGCTGCTGGGATCGGTCCTCATGTCCGTGCCCATGGTGATCTGGGGCTGGCTTACCCCTGGTGAGGCCACCGCCGCCGTGCTCTTGGTCATGCGCCTAGAGATCCACGTCTTCAACATCCTCTTCTTCGCCGGTGAGATTCAGCATTCCGTGACCTCCCTCGGCCGCGCCGTCGCCCTGGCCACCCTCGAGGACAGCGCGCACACCAGCGCGAAACTGAAGGACACTCCCCGGCTTAGCGACGCCCCCACCATCACCATCGAGCACCTCTCCTACGCTTACCCCGGTGGGGCGCCAGTGCTTAACGACGTCTCCCTGACCCTCACCGCCGGCACCACCACCGCCCTCGTGGGCACCTCCGGCGCGGGCAAATCCACCCTCGCCTCCCTCGTGGCGGGCCTGCAGTACCCCACGAAGGGAACCATCAGGCTCGACGGCATCGATACCGCCACGGTGCCGAATACCTGGATCACCGAGCACGTCGCCCTCATTACTCAGGAAGTCCATCTCTTCTCCGGCACGCTGCGCAGCGACCTGCTGTTGGCCAAGCCCGATGCCAGCGATGAGGAACTCTGGCGCGCGCTCAACACCGTGGGCCTTGATGAGAATTCGCGCTGGCTTCCCCAAGGCCTAGACACGCTCATCGGCGCCGGTAACGAAGAGATCGGCGCGGAGGCCGAGCAACAGCTCTCACTGGCCCGCATGATCCTGCGCCAACCGCCAGTACTCATCATGGATGAGGCCACCTCCGAGGCCGGCTCCGAGCACGCCGAGGTACTCGAACACGCCGCCAAGGCCGTCACCAAGGACCGCACCTCACTCGTCGTTGCCCACCGCTTGGACCAAGCCCGCGAGGCCGACCGCATCATCGTCATGGAACAAGGCCAGATCGTCGAGGATGGCACCCACGCCGACCTCATCGCTCTGGGCGGGCGCTATGCCTCGGCCTATGCCCAATGGGAGCATGGGAAATAGGTCTTCTCCGCGCCTACCATGGAGCTCATGCATCTTCTTTCCCTTACTGAAGCCGACCGCACCTATCTGGCCCGTATCAACTTCCTTGCCGATACTTTCGGCGATGAGCACAAGGAACTTCCTGAAGGTTTCGAGGAAGGTTTCGACTATTACCTCGGTGGTTGGGAGCCTTCCCGCGGAGGTTTCATCGCTTGGGAGGGCCACGTCCCCGCCGGTGGCGTGTGGCTGAACTGGGGTACGGCTGAACGCCATGGATTTGGCCACGTGGCGGAAGGTATTCCAGAGCTCGCATTGGCCGTGGAGCCCCGCTTCCGGGGCCAGGGTGTTGGCACCCTGCTGATCGACGCCGCCACTAACCTCTCCCGGGAGATGGGCGCCCCGGGCATTTCGCTCTCAGTGGCTAAAGACAACGACCGCGCACACCGCCTGTATCTCCATCTGGGCTTCGAGCCAGTGAGCGAGAGGGACGGCCACATCGTCTTAGTCAAGCGCTTCGACAGCAACGCCGATGCCAAAGACATCGACAAGGCCACATCAGAAGACAACTGATCAACAAGACCAGAAAGACCAGAAAACCTAAAAGGCGCTCACACAGTGAGCGCCTTGTGGAGCATAGGAGAATCGAACTCCTGACCTTCTGCTTGCAAAGCAGATGCTCTACCAATTGAGCTAATGCCCCAGCAGCTACATAGCGTACTCCTTGTGCGCCCGTCTACGAAATCATGACCGGCAGAATAGTCCCGCCGTGCCGCGGTAACATTCATCACTTTAATTAACTCTCTTCTCTTTAGTTGCGTGTCACCTGAGAAAACAGCACGCGAAAGAGGGACAATGAGTCGTCTCTGAAACTTTAGTGGAAGGTCGTCATGCGCCGAATATTCCTCCGCTCCGTAGCCGCACTCACGTTGGCTGCCACCGTCACGGTCCCACAGCAGGCAACTGCCCAACAGCTTCCTGCACTGCCGCAGCCATCCATCCCGCAGCCAACGATTCCGACTGTGCAGGACATGCGCAAAGAAGTAGACCGCATTGAATACGAGGCCTACAAGGCCCTGCCCAAGGAGCTACAGGACAATCCAGTTTTCGCCGGGTCCTCACGCCCGGCGGCGACTCAGAGCGGCAAGCCACGAGCAGACAAGCCCGACCAGACTGAGAAGGCGAAATCCCAATCGATAGCGGACGACACCTGCTCCAATTGCGTAGCCATCACTTACGACGATGGCCCAGATGCATTGACGGGCCAGCTTCTCGACACCTTGAAGGCCAAGGACGCCCGCGCCAGCTTCATGGTCCTAGCTCCTCATGCTTATGCCCATCCCGACCTCCTTCGCCGCATGAAGGCGGAAGAGCACACCGTGGGCAACCACACCGACACACACCGCGAACTGAGCAAGCTTCCCGCGAATGAGGTTGACGCCGAAATCAAGGCCGGCGCAGCTGCCATCGAGGCAGCAACAGGCGAAAGCCCTCGTTGGGTGCGACCGCCCTATGGTGCAACAAACCAGACAGTCGCCAACGCGGCCAAGAACAACGGACACGCGCAAGCCCTATGGAGCGTTGACACCCTAGATTGGAAGGACCGCAACTCCGACCATGTTTGCTCAGCAGCCGTGGACGGCGCCCAAGCAGGCGACATCATTCTCATGCATGACATTCACGCCACGACTGTTGAGGCCGCCCCATGCGTTATTGACGGCCTCCGTGCCAAAGGGCTAGAGCCAGTATCGCTTGACACCCTGATCCCGAACTCACAACCTGGGCGCCAGTACCTCAAAAGGTAGACCACAAATAAGCAGCCCAAAACCAGCTCATGCCGTAGGACCAAGCTAAGACAATAGCTTGCTCTACGGCATTTTCATTGCGCGAGTCCGTCTGAAGTCGCAACTCGCCGTGTACCCTTTTCCGAGCTGGTGTCTGCCTAACAAGCCAAAAAGCACCCCACCAAATGGTGGGGTGCTTCCTAAGGTCTGGCTCCGTTAGGGGCGAAGCCGATTCAAGCTAGCTTGAATTAGAAGGGGAGCTTGATGTTCAGAGCCTTAGCAATTGCCGGGAAAGCAGCTGCGATTGCGGCCAGAACACCAGCGACGATGCCGAAGATAGCGAGCGGGGTCGGCTTGCCATCGTTGGACAGCTTGTCCTTGATGTCGGAGGACTTGTCGTCCTTGTTGTTGTCGCCGCCCTTGTTGTTGTCGGCGGAACCGTTGTCGCCGCCCTTGTTGCCGCCAGCCAGGTTCTCGAGGGCGTCAGCGATACGCTGACGGTCCTTAGCCTCCTGCTCAGCGCGCTCGCGCTCAGCCTTGGCCTGCTCCTCAGCAGCCTTGGAGTCAGCGATCTGCTTCTTAACACCGTTGTCAGCGTTCACAACCTCGCGGTAAGCCTCTTCGTACTCGAGGTTGTAGTTGTTCGGTCCGAACCAGAGCTGCTGTGCAGCAACCTTCATTGCCAGGTAGTCGAGGCGCTCCTGGTCAGTGTCGCCGTCCCAGACAGCAACCAGGGTGTTGCCCCACGGGCTCTCCGGGTTAGCGAAATCAGCCGGGATCTGCGGGGTCCAGATGCGGTTGCCGTCGAAGTTAGCCTCGTCGGAAGCCCAGGCCTTGAAGCCCTTGAAGTTGCGAACCTGCTCCTCGTAGACCTCCATGTTCTTCTGCTTAGCCTTGGAGACGATGCCGTTCTCGTGAGCGATGAGAGCAGCGTAAGCCTCACGCAGAGTCTGCTGCTTCTCGTTGACAACAACGGTGCCGTTCTCGTCGGACTCACGCAGCTCGAGGACGCGAGCGCCGATAGCGAACTCAGCCTCCATTGCGCGCAGGACGCGAACCTGTGCGTGTGCCTGGTCCAGGTAGCCCTGGCGAACCAGGATGTCGGTAGCCTGAGCGCCACGGGAAGCCTCGAGGGCAGCCTTGCGAGCCTCTTCCAGCTCAGCGCCGTCAGCCTTGAGCTGCTCGAGCAGCATCTCAGCGTCAGCGATCAGCTGCTTAAGGAGGGGCTCGTAGTCACGGGTGACGTAGCTATCCTCACCCTTGTCAGCACCGCGCCAGCCGATGTAGTCCAAGCGCTCCTTGTAGGTCTTGATGGTGTCCTCGAAGATCTTGATGTTCTTCGCCGGGGTCTTCTGGACAGACTCGAAGTTCTCCGGGTCAACCGGGCTGAGCTTCGGAGCCTCAAGCTTCGGGAGGCCGGTCTCGTCCTCGTCGTTGACCTTGTTACCTACCTGATCGTTCACCTTGTTCAGGTCGCTCTCCAGCAGACCGAGCTTGGACTCGTCCTTACCGTAGCGCTGGCCGCCAGCGGCGTTGGTAACGGTGTTGTTGTAGTCGAAGGCCTTCTCTTCGTAGTTAGCCCAAGCCTTGTCAGCACCCTTGTCGTTCTGCAGAGCGTAAGCTACGGAAGCGCGAGCGTCCTGAACGTTCTTCTCAGCCTGTGCGAGCTGCTTGGTAGCCTCGTTGGCAGCAGCCTGGTAAGCCTTGTGGTCTGCCTGCTCGGAGCGGTCAAGACCGTCGGTGTTAGCAGCAGCGGCAGCTTCGTAGAGCTCGCGGAACTGGTTGTTGTTGACGATGTAGTGGTCGGTTGCAGCTACGCGGTCGCGGAGCTCAGCCTCGGTGACGTTCTTAGCTTCTACATCCTTGGCCAGGGATGCGTCCGGCTCGTTGAAGCCGCCGCCCTGGATGTTGGAAGTGTTGGTGTCCTGAGCGAAAGCCGGGACTGCAACACCGGAGACACCGGTGGCAACTGCGATAGCACCTGCGAGAGCAGCGGTGCGAACACGGTTCTTGAACATGTAATTCCCCTATGAGAGTTGAGGTCGGACTGTGAAAATTATCTTACGATAACCGTCGTGTAGGGCGACGCTAGCAATCGTTCTTCATGAATGATCTTCACATTCTCAACGAGTAGTGCAGCTTTTGTCGCTGCAGCAAGATTATCGAAGTCTGGCGGGTCTTTCCAGTCAAACACAACTTATTTTTAAAGTTTTTCCAACCAGCTGGCGGCGATGCCTCGCATTTTTGCTGGTAGATGGCCTTCTTCTATACAGGAGTTGAAATTGAAACTATTTCGAACCTTTGTGACAGCTGTGAATGAACTACCCCTATCTGGGTAATAATTACACGAATGTCATTGCACTTGCTAGGGTGTCGGCCCAATTTTCACCCCTCACTCCCCCTGATACCTGGAACGGGTGGTTCCTGTGGGCCTTCGTGGGGCTTAAGTGGAAAAAGGAAAGACACCCAGCTTCGTTGTCGTCGCTGAGCGTCTTTCCTTATTTATATTGTGGAGCATAGGAGAATCGAACTCCTGACCTTCTGCTTGCAAAGCAGATGCTCTACCAATTGAGCTAATGCCCCATTGTTCCGTGGTGGGCCTAGCTGGAATCGAACCAGCGACCTCATCGTTATCAGCGATGCGCTCTAACCGACTGAGCTATAGGCCCTTGACCGGAACGAGTAGTTACTCTACATAGGACCGGCGATTTATTACAAATCGCCTGGTCATATGCAGTATTTGAAGCTGGTTTTACTTCACTTTGTATCGCTATTGATGCGGCTCATCTTGCAGGCGGATCTTGAATCCACCGAAGACGTCCACGATGGCGTTATATATAACAGCCATGAGCGGCGCCAGGATCGTCATCAGGACGGCGATGATGGCGCCGAACAGGGCGGCTGCAGAGACGACCAATCCGAAGGAGACCTCAAATCCGCCGCCGACACCGCCAACAAGGCTGTTGAGGGAATCCCAGATGCCCGCCTGGTCAAGGCCGATGTACAGCAGGCACACGGCGATGATCCAGGCCACGAGGCCGACGAGGGACATGGCCAAGCCAACGCGGAACGCCGACATGGGCGAAATCCGGGCTAGTTGAAGCTCTCGTCCAATCATGGGTTACTCCTCGTCCTTATCGGAGTCCTTGTCTTCGCCCTTGGTCGCATCCTTCGACTGCTTGGAGTCTTCTCCAAGCTTGAGGTGCTCGGGCTTGACGTCCTCAACGGACTTTTCACCCTTGGCAACTGCCTGGGCGTCTTCTTCGCCGTCGTCCTCAACGTTGCGGTCGATGGCCAGCAGCTCGACGTCGTCGGCCAGGTTGACCAAGCGCACGCCCATGGTGGCGCGGGAGCTCGGGCGAATCTGGTTGACTTCGGTGCGGACAACACCACCTGCAGAGGTGATGGCAAAGATCTCGTCGTCCTCGTCGACGGCGATTGCTGCAATGAGCTTGCCGCGCTTTGGCGTGTACTTGAAGGTCATCACGCCG
Organism: Corynebacterium sp. HMSC035E02; assembly: GCF_001836065.1. Taxonomy (NCBI): domain Bacteria; kingdom Bacillati; phylum Actinomycetota; class Actinomycetes; order Mycobacteriales; family Corynebacteriaceae; genus Corynebacterium; species Corynebacterium sp. HMSC035E02. The sequence continues at coordinate 48,413 of NZ_KV827341.1, read as the reverse complement.
AGGCCACCGCGGCCCTGCGGGGTGTACTCCTCAATGGCGGTGCGCTTGCCGTAACCGCCGGAGGTAGCTACCAGGAGGAACTGGCCGTCATTGACCACGGACATGGACAGCAGCTGGTCATCGCCGCGGAAGCGCATGCCCTTCACGCCGGCGGTAGCGCGGCCCATCGGGCGCAGCTGGTCATCGTCCGCGGTGAAGCGGATTGCCTGACCCTGCTCAGAGGTCAGCAGGATGTCATCGCCCTCGTTGACCAGCTGTGCACCGATCAGCGCATCGCCCTCATTGAGGTTGATGGCGATAAGCCCTGCGGAACGTGCGGACTCGTAGTCGGTCAGGCGGGACTTCTTCACGCGGCCCTGCTGGGTAGCAAGAACCAGGTATGGGGCGTCCTCGTAGGACTGGATCTGAATGACCTGGGCAATTTTCTCCTCTGGCTGGAACTCCAGCAGGTTAGCCACGTGCTGGCCACGAGCGGTGCGGCCCGCCTCCGGGAGTTCGTAGGCCTTGAGGCGGTAGACGCGGCCGAAGTTGGTGAAGAACAGGATCCAGTCGTGCGTGGAGCAGACGAAGAAGTTCTTGACAATATCGTCCTGCTTCAGCTCCGCGCCGCGCACGCCCTTGCCGCCGCGCTTCTGTGCCTTGTAAGCATCGACCTTGGTGCGCTTGGCGTAGCCAGTAGCGGTAATGGTGACCACGACGTTCTCGCGGGCGATGAGGTCCTCATCGCTGACGTCGCCGGAAGCGGCAACGATTTGGGTGCGGCGCTCATCGCCGTATTTTTCGACGATCTCCTCCAGCTCATCGTGGACGATCTGACGCTGGCGCTCCTCACGGGCCAGGATGTCCTTGAGGTCCGCGATGATCTCCTCGATCTCCGCCAACTCATCGATAATCTTCTGGCGCTCCAGCGCGGCCAGGCGGCGCAGCTGCATGGCAAGGATGGCATCGGCCTGGACATCGTCGACGTCAAGAAGCGCCTTCAGGCCCTCACGTGCCTCATCAACCGTGGGGGAACGGCGGATGAGCGCGATGACCTCATCGAGCATGTCGAGCGCCTTGACCAGACCGCGCAGAATGTGGGCGCGCTTTTCGGCTTCATCGAGGCGGAACTGGGTACGGCGGACGATTACCTCGATCTGGTGGGCCACGTAGTAGCTCAGCATCTGATCCAGGCGCAGGGTGCGCGGCACGCCATCCACGATGGAAAGCATGTTGGCGCCGAAGGAGGTCTGCAGCTGGGAGTGCTTGTACAGGTTATTAAGGACAACGCGTGCTACGGCGTCTCGCTTGAGGGTGACCACAATGCGCATACCCACGCGGTCAGAGGACTCGTCCTCGATCTTGGCGATTCCGGCGATCTTGCCGTTGACCACAGACTCCGCGATATTGGAGATCATGTTGTCCGGGTTGACCTGGTAGGGCAGCTCAGTGATAACGATGGTCTGGCGGTTGCCCACCTCCTCAATGGAGGTCACGCCGCGCATCCGGATGGAGCCGCGGCCGGTGGTGTAGGCATCCTTGATGCCCTGGTCACCTACGATGAGTCCCGCAGTCGGGAAATCCGGGCCCTTGACGCGCTCCATGCAAGCAGCCAAAGCTTCTTCCTCGGAAGCATTCGGGTTATCCAGCAACCAGTAGATGGCATCCGCCAACTCGTTAAGGTTGTGCGGCGGGATATTGGTGGCCATACCGACGGCGATACCGCCGGAGCCGTTCATCAGCAGGTTCGGAACGCGGGAGGGCAGAATCGTTGGTTCCTGCGTCTTGCCGTCGTAGTTCGGCGCGAAATCGACGGTGTTTTCGCGGATATCGCGGACCATCTCCATGGCCAGCGGCGTCATGCGGCACTCGGTGTAACGCATAGCTGCCGGGCCGTCATTACCGCGGGAGCCGAAGTTACCTTGGCCGTCGACCAGCGGGTAGCGCATGTTCCACGGCTGTGCAAGGCGCACGAGGGTGTCGTAGATGGCGATGTCACCGTGCGGGTGGAACTGACCCATCGTGTCCGAGACCGGGCGGGCGGACTTTACATAGCCACGGTCTGGGCGGTAGCCGGAGTCATACATGGCGTAGAGGATGCGGCGGTGAACCGGCTTGAGGCCGTCGCGCACCTCCGGCAGGGCGCGGCCGACGATGACGGACATGGCGTAGTCGATGTAGCTCGACTCCATCTCCTCATTGATGTCAATTGGTTGGATGCGATCGAAGAGATCACCGTTGTTATCACTCATAAGGCCCTATCGTACCGTTTAAGGACCTCTGAGGCTGTTTCTGGCGCAGTAGTGGTATCACAGTGATACCATTCCCACCATGGCTATGACACTGCGCCTGACCCCAGAGCAAGACCACGCGCTGACCTTATTGGCTTCCGCGCAAGGTACTTCCAAGCACGAGGCGGTGGTCCGCGCCGTCGTCGCGGCCGCCGCGCGGACCTTGTCGGATGCCGCCGTGCAAGACACCGCACGCAGGTTGTTGCCCGGGCGCTCGGAATTGGAGGCGGAGATCCGCCGGGCACGAGGGGTGCGTCAGTGAATGTTGAGCAGCTGGTCTTAATTGCACGGGAGTTCTGCCGGGTATATCGCGTACGGATTACTGACTTCGCCGCCTTGGCTGCGGCAGCTGCCGCGAGCACGGCCTCCGTCGAGGGGATTGCAGTGCATGGCAGCCGCGCTGCAGCGGCACAGTCGCTGGAGAAGGTTTTGTGCTCAGTGCCCGCGTTGAGCGGAAAGAATGAAGAATTCGCGCGATTGTGCGCGCAGGTCTATCTTTCTGTTGCAGAAGTTATGTAAGTTAAACGTGATAAAGAAGTCTCTATTCCCTTCTGAGAAAGGAATTCCCTATGTCCTCCATGTCCTTGAAGAAGTTCCTCGCCGCCGGCGTTGTGGCTACCACCCTCACCACTGCCGTAGCCCCCGCCGCGAGCGCTACGACCGCCGATAATAACTGGCCCACCAACCCCGACTTCCAGCAGGGCGAAGCCGGCTCCTCCCTTACCGGCTCCACGCCCATCGACATGACGCTCATCATCGGCGGTTCCATTGCTGCTGCGATGGCGCTGCTCAAGCTCGTCGTGGATAACAACCCTGCTCTACGCGCCCAAGCCGATGAATTCGCCGCGCAGATCGGCATGGCAGGCTCCTCCGGTTCGTCCGAGCACAACCGCCTCTACGAGGGTGGTCTCGACTTCGACCTCGAGCGCCTGGCCCGCACCAATGGTTTCCCAGAGATTGCTGACCAGATTGCCGCGCTCAAGGCAGGCTCCAGCGCCCCGGCACAGTAAGCTCGCCTGTATGACAAACCTCTCCCAACTCCTCCAGTCCCCTACCCGCAACGCCGTGGTGGCGGACTTGTCCACGGCAGCAGATGACGCCGTAGCATCGCTGACTGGTATCACCGGCATGGCCTTCAAGGGCGCCCTAGTGGCCGCAAAGAAGGCGGATTCCAAGGTTCTGTCCAAGGGAATCAACCAGATGCTGCCGGAGCTGCTCAACACCCTGGATTCCTACTGGAAGGAATTTGAAGGCTCTGAGCAGTCCGATTTCGGCACCTACCTCGACGGACGCAGCGGCGAAGTTACCGAGGCCATCATGGCTGCAGCTGATAGGGCCGCCAAGGACATTAAGGCCCCCGGCATCGCGCGCACCTACAAGTCGCTGCGCGGCAAGGCCTCCTCCATCTTGGAGCCCAACGTGGCAACCATCGGCCGTGTTCTGCAGCGCCACATGGATACCGTATAAGTGGATTAACTCTCCGTGCCGTAGGCACCGACAAAAAAGACCAGCACCTCTTTCTGAGGGCTGGTCTTTTTCTTGCTTTCTCTTGTTCCCCTGTGGGCTCGTGCTTTGAGACGTCTTAGACGTCGAGGAAACGAACGTCCTTCGCGCGGCGAGTAATGAAGGAGCGGCGGGCGGCCACGTCATCACCCATGAGGATGGAGAAGAGCTCATCGGCGCGCTGCGCATCTTCGAGGTCCACGCGGCGCAGGACGCGGGTCGTCGGATCCAGGGTGGTCTCCCAGAGCTCGGAGGCGTTCATCTCACCCAGACCCTTGTAGCGCTGGATGCCGTCGTCCTTGTTGATCTTGCGTCCCTGCTCCAAGCCTTCGGCAAGCAGCTTGTCACGCTCAGCATCGGAGAAGGCGTAGCCCGGCTGGCCCTTGCCCCACTTCAGCTTGTACAGCGGCGGATTCGCCAGGTACACGTGACCATCCTCGACCAGCTGCGGCATGAAGCGGAAGAGCAGGGTCAGAAGCAGCGTGGCGATGTGCTGGCCGTCCACGTCGGCATCGGCCATGAGCACGATCTTGTCGTAGCGCAGCTTGGAAATATCGAACTCTTCGTGGATACCGGTGCCCAGGGCGGTGATGATGGCCTGGACCTCAGCGTTCTTGAGAACCTTGTCCATGCGGGCCTTTTCCACGTTGAGGATCTTGCCGCGCAGCGGCAGGATGGCCTGGAACATGGAATCGCGGCCGCCCTTCGCGGAACCACCTGCGGAGTCACCCTCCACGATGTAAAGCTCAGAAAGCTTCGAATCCTTGGAGCGGCAATCCGCCAGCTTGCCGGGCAGGCCACCGAGGTCGCCGGCGGACTTACGACGCACCAACTCACGTGCCTTACGCGCGGCTACGCGGGCGTGTGCGGAGGACACGGCCTTGTTGATAATGACCTTGGCCTCAGCCGGGTTGGCGTCGAACCAATCGTTGAGGTGCTCGTTGACAGAGCGCTGGACAAAGCCACGGATCTCCGAGTTACCGAGTTTGGTCTTGGTCTGGCCCTCGAACTGCGGATCCGCCACCTTCACGGAAATAACGGCAGCAAGGCCTTCACGGCAGTCATCGCCGGAGAGGTTGCCATCCTTTTCCTTGAGGAGCTTGTGCTCCTTGGCGTAGCGGTTCATCAGGGTGGTCAGAGCCGCGCGGAAGCCTTCCTCGTGCGTGCCGCCTTCGTGAGTGTTAATGGTGTTGGCGAAAGTGTGGACGGACTGCTTGTAGCCCTGGTTCCACTGCAGCGCTATTTCCACCTCATGGTCCTCACCCTTAACGTCGAAGGCAACGATGGTGGGGTGGATGGCGGACTTATTCTTGTTGAGGTGCGCAACGTAGTCCTGCAGACCGTTCGGGTAGTGGTAGGTGACTTCCTTCTTCTTCTTGGAAGTCTTGCCCTCGCCGTCCTCGCCCTCCTGGCCGGCTTCGTCCTTGTTATCCAGGGAGCTCAGGCTGACGGCGGAATCGCCGGCCTCGGCGATCTCCTCGAGCTCGGCCTGCTCCTTGGAGATGGCGCGCTCGTCACGCAGAACAATGGTCAGACCCTTGTTCAGGAAGGCCATCTCCTGCAGGCGGCGAGCGATGGTGTCGTAGTTAAACTCGACGGTTTCAAAGATCTCCGGGTCCGGCCAGAAGCGGATGGTGGTGCCGGTGCCGCGGGCATTATCGCCCTCCACCAGCTCATCGGGGATAGCGTTGTTGAAGTTCTGGTACCAGTGCTTGCCATCGCGTTTGATGTCCGCCTCGACGCGGGTGGACAGGGCGTTGACCACGGAGATACCCACGCCGTGCAGACCACCGGACACGGCATAAGATTCAGAGTCGAACTTACCGCCGGCATGCAGCTGGGTCATAACCACCTGGACGGTAGGGATACCGGAGGCGTGCATTTCGACCGGGATACCACGGCCGTTATCGATGACCTCGATGCCCCCGTCCTCACGGAGGGTGACAATGACCTTGTCGGCATAGCCCGCCATTGCCTCATCGACGGAGTTGTCGACGATCTCCCAGATCAGGTGGTGCAGGCCGCGGGCACCGGTGGAACCGATGTACATACCGGGGCGCTTACGGACGGCCTCAAGGCCCTCCAGAATCGTAATTGACCCCGCATCATATGCGTGTTGTTCAGCCACGGATTCGTGTACTCCTTTTGGCTAGAGCTAAATCTAAGACTTTAGCCATTCTACACTGTGTCCCCCCACGCAAGGACAGTGCACGCCCGTGAGAGCCCCAAATTTGCGTGAATTTCGCGATCGCCCCGATCAGCCGTACGTATCCTGTGAGCCTTGCGGCTTGACCCATTGGCGGCCCTCATAGTTGCGGTGCTGCTTAGGCCCTTGAATGTGGAGCTTAACCACCACGTCCGGACCTAGGCGGTCGGCGATCTTCTGCAAGATGGGCCGCTGCAGGTAGCGCAGCTCGGTGGCCCAGCTGGAGGAATCGCACGCCACGTAAACAACCTGCTCCTTGATGTTCTGCGGCTGGGTATGCGCGGCGATGCGCTCGCCCACGAGGTTTTCCCAATTGCCCATGACCCAGCCATGAGCTAATTCGTGCTCCCAGCCGCGCTTGCCAATCTCGCGTTGGATCTGCGCGCCCAGGCTAGGGATCTCGAGGCTCCGGCGCCGGCGGCGACCGTCGGGGCCGCTGGGACGCCCGCGCCGAAAAGGCTTCGGCTGCTGGTCATTCGATGTAGCCGCCAGGTTCATCTTGGGGGCCGGTTTATTGAGCTTCGGCGGATTTTTCGACGTGTTTCGGGTGCGCTCAAAGAGCGCTTTGACCGGATCAAATTCCTGCTCAGTCATCGCTTTCACCGCCCGCATCGTACGGTGCGACCTCTGATACCCGGCCCTCGTCGGTATCGCGCACGCTGACGGTGAAGCGCTCAATGGGCTGCAGGTTGCCGGGCAAATCCTCATCCACCGCCGCGGTGATGAGTACCTGTTCCGCACCTGTGGCGAGATGGACGAGCTTCTCGCGGCGCTTGGCATCGAGCTCAGCAAAGACATCGTCAAGGATGAGGATCGGATCCGTGCCATCCTGGCGCAGCAGGTTGAACTCCGCTAGGCGCAAGGAGATGGCATAAGACCAAGTCTCACCGTGGCTGGCAAAACCCTTAGCAGGCCTCGTCCCCAGGTTGAGAATGAGGTCATCGCGGTGCGGGCCGACGAGCGAGATGCCACGCTCGATCTCGCGCTGGCGTTTATTTGCTAGCTCGGTGAGCATCATGGCCTCGATAACCTCGCGGTCGGAGGTATCCACCGTGGACTTGTACTCGATGGCCGCCGGGCGCGATTCCGGGGCCAGGCCGGCATAGGCGGCGGGGATGAGCTCGCGGAGTTCGTCGACAAGCGCCAGGCGTGCCTGGATCACCTTCGCGCCGAGCGAAGACAACTGCGTATCCCACACGTCGAGGGTTGCCAGCGCTGAGGCGCCGTCGCTGTCGTTGTAGCCGCGGCGCAGGCTCGGTGACGCCGACTTCAACAGCGCGTTGCGCTGCTTGAGCACCTTGTCATAGTCGGCCTTGATACCCGCCAGGCGCGGAGTGCGGGAGGCAATGATGTCATCCAAATACTGGCGGCGCGTTGCCGGTTCGCCCCGCACGAGAGATAAATCCTCCGGGGAAAAGAGCACGGTTTGCACCACGCCGAGCAGCTCCCGCGGGGATTTCAGGCGCGTGCGGTTGATCTGTGCCTGGTTAGCTGCATGGGGTTTGATGAGCAGGTGCGCGGTGAGCTCGCGCCCCTGGTTGACCGCCGTGGCGGAAATGCGGGCGTTGGTTGCGCCGTGGCGCACGAGGGGGGCGTCGTGGGCGACGCGGTGCGAGGACAGGTGGGCAACATAGCCGATGGCTTCGACGATATTGGTCTTGCCAAAACCGTTGCGGCCGATAAAAAGGGTAATCCCCGGTTGCAGCCTGAGAGTGAGCTCGGGCCAGGAGCGAAAGTCCCTGACATCGAGATCGCGAATAAACATATGGCCTAGCCCGGCAAGCGCACTGGCATCAGCAGGTAGGTGAAGTCAGTCTCCGGGGTGGGGAAAGAGCCATCCTCGTTGGCCTCCGGCAGCTCCTCCGGCTCCGGAATCATAATCGCCGGGCGCGAGGGCTCGGTAAAGCCGAAGACCACGCGGTCCGTGTGGACCACGGCCAAACCATCCTTGAGGTAGGACGGGTTAAACGCAATGACGAAGTTGTCGCGGCCGTTGAAAGCACAGGGCAGGGACTCGCTTGCGCGGCCGGAATCGGCGCCGGCGGCCAAGGTCACTTCACCTTCGCTGAACTCCATGCGGATCTGAGCGTTGCGGTCCGTCAGCAGGGATACGCGGCGGATGGCTTCCTGCAGCGGTGCGACCTCAATGCTGGCCATGGCCGTGTGGGTCTTCGGCAGCAGGGGTGCCACATTCGGGAAATCTGCATCGAGCATGCGCGTGGTGGTCTCGCGGTTATCGGCATGCAGGCCGAATAAACCTTCCGCAGCGATGTTCTCACCCGTGCCTACGGCGATCTCCACTGGGATGTTGAGGTGTGTGTCGAGGGAGCGGCCGGTCTCCTGCAGCGTCTTGGCCGGGACCAAGAGCTTGGCCTCCACGTCGGGGGATACCGGATCCCACTCGAAGGTGCGCATGGCCAGGCGGAAGCGGTCCGTCGCCGTCATCTGCACGTGGGAGCCATTGATATCGATGTGCACGCCGGTGAGCATGGGCAGGGTGTCATCCTTGCCGGCAGCGGCGACAACTTGGCTGATGGCTTCCACGAAAAGCTGCGGGTTGATCGTGCCGGTGACCTCCGGAAGGACCGGCAACTGCGGGTAATCATCCAGCGGGATGAGCGGCAGCTCGAAGCGGGAGGAACCACAAACCAGGAGAACCTTGTTGTCCTCCTGGGTCATCTCAATTTCCTTGTTGGGCAAGGAAGCCACGATGTCGGAGAGCAATCTACCGGCCACGGCGATGCGGCCCGGCTCATCGACCATGCCGGCGATGCGCACGCGAGTCGACACCTCGTAGTCGAAGCCCGTGAATTCCAAACCATTGTCATCCGCGGTGATCAGCATGGCGCGCAGTACTGGTTGGGTGACCTTCGAAGGAAGGCTGCGCGCGACCCACGCTACGGCGTTAGCGAGATCATCTTTGGCAACGCGAAATGACACGGACTGCTCCATGATGGTGAGACGCTCCTCTAGTTCCGGATGGAAGATTCTTGCAAGCTCACTCCAACTTACAGGATCAGCACCGAACCACAGGAGTTTTGTCATTCGCCTCTTCGGCCCTCGATGAGACCGTGCGGCCAGGCTGGGCGCCGGCGAATCACACACATCCTTTTTCTTCTTAGTTAGGGAGAAAACAAAATAGGAGTAGTAATAAGCGCTGTGGGATCTGTGGACAACCCAGCAAAGGCCAAGCTCTCAGCCGCGAACCGATCTGTGAGTGAGGGTGTGGGATCACTGTGATCAAATGACAAGAAATGTGAGTAACTCGGTCGGGGCCGAAGTTATCCACAATCCATCCCCAGATCTATCGCCGCTGATCACAGGGTTGCTCACAAGGCTGAAGAGGCTGCTGATCTGCTGTGGAAGAAGAAAACGTGACGAGGATCTACAAATTACAACAGTGAAATTACACAGCTGTGAATAACTATGTGGATAAGTCTTCACCGATCAAAAAGACGCCCCGGCCCACGCCCGCGCGGAGGTTGTGCGGGGTGGGAGGGGACGTCGCCAAGCGCTGCGTGGTGCTAACGCTGGTTGTGGTTCTTCACGCGCTGGGTCAGCGCCTGGATCTCGTCGTAGGTGTTGCGGTTTTCTGTCATTTCCTTGCGGATCTTGCGGTCGGCATAGATGACGGTGGTGTGGTCCTTGCCGCCGAACTGATCACCGATCTTCGGCAGGGACAGTTCGGTGAGCTCGCGGCACAGGTACATCGCCAGCTGGCGGGCGTGGGCGACGGCGCGCTTCTTACCGGAACCGCGCAGGGTGTCCACGTCGATGTTGAAGTAGTCCGCCGTGACCTCGATGATGGCCGCCGCGGTGATCTGGCGATCGGCAGAATCAGGAGCCAAATCGTGCAGGGCAATCTCCGCCATCTCCAAGCTGATTGGTTCATTGACCAGGGAAGAATACGCAGAAACACGGATGAGCGCGCCCTCGAGCTCGCGAATTGATGATTCGAAGCGGGAGGCGATGAGCTCGAGTACCGAGCGATCGACGTCTGTGCCGTCCGCAGAAGCCTTCTTCATGAGGATGGCGATGCGCGTTTCCAGGTCTGGCGGCTGAATATCCGTAATCAGACCACCCTCGAAACGGGTGCGGAGGCGATCCTCCAGGGTCGTCAGCTGCTTCGGCGGGCGGTCGGAAGACAAAATGATCTGCTTGTTGGCCTGGTGCAGGGCATTGAAGGTGTGGAAGAACTCTTCCTGCGTGGATTCCTTGCCTTCCAAGAACTGAATGTCATCGACCATGAGGATGTCCAGGTTGCGGTAGCGGCGCTTGAAGGATTCCTGGCGGTCATCACGCAGCGAGTTGATGTAATCGTTGGTGAATTCCTCCGAGGACACATATTTCACCCGCAGGCCCGGGTGCAGGACCTGGGCGTAATTGCCGGCCGCGTGCAACAGGTGCGTCTTGCCCAGCCCGGAGCCGCCCCAAATGAACAGTGGGTTATAGGCGCGGGCGGGGTTTTCGGCCACGGCCACGGCGGCACCGTTGGCAAAACGGTTGGAGGACCCGATGACGAAGTTTTCAAAAGTGTGCTTCGGGTTGAGAGATTTTTCGTGGTTTGGGTTGTGCGCGGGTTCCTCGCGCGGAATGCGCGCGCCGGCTGCCTCCGAGTAGTCCGGGTAGCCGCTGGGAGCGGTGTGTTGCTGTTCGCTGTAGTGCTGCGCCAACTCATCCAGGCTGGCCGGGGAATGCGCGGCATCCCACGAGCGCGGCTGATGATGAGCGGGTTGGGCCGACTGGGCCGGTTGGGCCGGTGGCGTGGGCGGCATGGCTTGCTGGAAAGACTGAGCCTGGTGGCCCATGCCGTACTCCGGTGCCTCGGTCTGAATGGGGCGCTGAGGGGCGGGAGCTTCGGTCTCTTCCTGCGGAGCAGGCTGCGGGGGCGCGGCAATGGTCACAGCCAAGGAACACGGCCGGCCCATGTGCTGCGACAGAGCGCGGGTGATGTACTCCCCCAGCTCAGTCTCAATAACACTCTTGGCATTCTCGTGCGGGGCGGCGATCAACGCGTAGCCATCCCCGATCATGATGGGCTCTACGAGCTGGAGGTTGAGGCGTTGGCTGTGGGTGAAGTTGGGAACGTCCGAGTTCGGTTGTTCGGACTGTGCCAGCAAATCACTGACCACAGCTTTCCAGCTGGCCCTTAGGGCTGCTTGCGGATCAGACAAAACGCCTACCTTCTGTGTGCTTCACGGCCACGCGGTGCCGGCGGGTGGGGCCGGCCACAGCTACTTACGTGCCTGAAAGAGAGGCTTCAGGGCCGCAGTATGTACTGCGTGAACGTGGGTTGGATCGGGGACGGATGGACGGATGAGGAAGAGACGGGGATGCGGAAATTCCAATTTCTTGTGATTTCCACCGGGGATTCCACACGATGTTTTAGTGTGTAACCTCGGATTCCACAAAGTTATCCACAGGTGTGAATAGGTGGTTTATCCACAGCCTATCTCATGGCTGTGGATAACTTTACATCGGCTCCTTAATGCAGTTGACCTGCTCAAATAGCAAAAGTCTCAAGTCATGATTGAGAGTTATCCACACCCTGTGGGCGGCTGTGGAATTAGATTCCTCAGTTGTACCGCGTTATGGGGATGCTGTCTAACGCACTTCTTTGCACGCCTGGCGCGACCGCGGCTCGACCGCGCCACGGTCGGTGGGAGGAGGCGTTGACCGCGCAGCATGTGGGTGAAAAGTGGCGCTCTAGCTGCGGATAAAAACATCCTTGTAATTTCGGGGACACCCAGTGTGTCGATTTGTTTAGCGCGCTACCTGTCACGTAACCTGTGATGGTCTATCGCAACAGTGCATGGTGCACATGTTGCATGTGGGAATGCCTCGCCACGCCTCATGGCGCTTCAAGTGCGAAGCCTCATCCCCACGTACACCATTCATCAGTGGATGTTTAAGCCTGAGCGCCGGCGGCGCTGGGCTGTGCCATCCACCAACAACTTCAAGGAGTTAATCGTGGCAAAGGGTAAGCGTACCTTCCAGCCGAACAACCGTCGTCGCGCTCGCAAGCACGGCTTCCGTACCCGCATGAGCACCCGCGCCGGCCGCGCTATCGTCGCCGCTCGTCGCAAGAAGGGTCGCGCTAAGCTCACCGCTTAATTCATGCTTCCAGCCCAGCACAAGCTCACGTCCCCGAGGCAGTTTCGGCGGACCATCAAGGGCGGGCGCCGGGCGGGCACGCGCACTGCCGTCGTGCATTTGCGCTTTAATGACGGTGAAGACGACATCGCGGCCACTGGGCCGCGGTTCGGCCTCATTGTGTCGAAAGCCGTCGGGAATGCCGTGGTTCGCCACCGCACCTCCCGGCGGCTTCGTCATGTGTGCATGTCGCTCATGCGCGATGGAGTCAACGGGAAAGCTTTACCCGCCAATGTCGACATCGTTATTCGTGCGCTGCCCGCCAGCAGCGAGGCCACCAGCCAGCGTCTTGAGCGTGATATCCGCAAAGCGTTAAGCACATGGGATATCTGAACTCCCAAGGCCAAGAGATCCCCGAAGCCCGCGGGTTCGGCAGGGTCTTGGTTTACGGGGTGCGCTTCTACCAAAAGCATGTGTCAGGCCTTAAGATGGTCTCCACCTGTCGTTTTGAACCGACGTGCAGTGCCTATGCCCTCGAAGCCATCTCCATCCATGGAGCCTTCAAGGGAACGGGCATGGCGCTCGCCAGGTTATGCAAGTGCGGTCCCTGGCACCCGGGTGGGTTTGATCCGGTACCGACCAAACAACAACTGAGGTAAACAACTCTCGTGCTTAATTTCATCTATTGGCCAATTTCAGCCGTCTTGTGGTTCTGGCATTGGCTCTTGAGCTTCGTCCTCGATTCCGCATGGGGCGGAACCTGGATCATCGCCATCGTCCTGCTGACGTGGACGCTCAAGGCCATCATGGTCAAGCCGACCATCACCCAGCTGCGCTCTTCACGCAAGATGCAGGAGATCCAGCCGCAAATCCAAGAGCTGCGCACCAAGTACGCCAATGACCAGACCAAGGCGGCGCAGGAGATGCAGCGCATCTACAAGGAAGCCGGCGTGCGTCCCGTGGCGGGCTGCCTGCCCATGTTCGCGCAGATCCCCATGTTCATTGGTCTCTTCCACGTGCTGCGTTCCTTCGACCGTACTGTGGCCGTCGCCGGTGGTATCGGGCACCCGGCCGGTGAGGCGATGTCAGAGGAAATGAACGCCTCCATCGCCAACTACATCTTCAAGCCCGAGCTGGTGAAGCAGTTCGTGGATGCGAAGATCTTCGGCGTGCCGCTGGTGGCCAACCTGGGCCTGAACTCCGGTCTGGAGATCGTTAAGGAAACCACCACCATGCAGGCGGCCGTTATTATCGTGCCGCTCATCGCCATCATTGCGGTGCTCACGCACTTCAACGCCCGCATGTCCCTCAACCGCCAGGAGGCACGCCGCGCCGCCGGCAAGACCGCTACCCCGCAGGGCCAGAACGCGGAAATGATGCAGCAGCAGATGGCCATGATGAACAAGATGATGCTGTGGTTCATGCCGGCCATGCTGGTCTTCTCCGGCTTCATTTGGCCCATCGGTCTGCTCTTCTACATGCTGGCTAACACCGTGTGGACCTTCTTCCAGACTCGCATCGTCTACGCCAAGATGGACCGCGAGGAAGAAGAAGAGGCAGCCGCCAAGGCTGAGCTCAAGCGCACCTCCGCGCCGAAGCCGGGTGCACGCAAGAAGGACAATCGCTCCAAGAAGCAGCGCCGCAAGAACAATAACTAGAAATTAACCCAGGAGTTTTCACAGTGACTGAATCTGTGTCCGACACTGTGCCACTGGACCCGTCTGACGTCTTCGGATCGCGTCTGCCGCTCGCGCAGAAGTATCACGATTCGCTCGCCACGGACGGGTCCACTCGTGGTTTTATTGGCCCCCGCGAGGTCCCGCGCCTGTGGGAACGCCACCTCATCAACTGTGCCGTGGTCGCGGAGGTGATGCCGCAGGGCGCCACGCTTATCGACGTCGGCAGTGGCGCCGGCCTGCCCGGCATCCCGCTTGCCATCGCGCGCCCTGACCTGAAGATCACTCTCATCGAGCCGTTGCTCAAGCGCTCGACCTACCTCAACGAGGTCGTCGACCTGCTGGGTCTGGATAACGTCACCGTCATCCGCGGCCGCGCCGAGGAAGGCCCCGTGAAAAAGCAGGTGCAGGGCGCCGACATCGTGACCTCCCGCGCGGTGGCCCCGCTGGGCAAGCTGGCCAAGTGGTCCTTGCCGCTGGTGCGTAAAGGCGGCGAGATGATCGCTCTCAAGGGCTCCTCAGTGCATGAGGAGCTGGAGCGCGACGCTGCCGATATCAAGCGCGCGGGTGGCGGAAAAGCCGAGGTCATGACCATCCACGGCACCACGATTATCCGTGTCCCGCGCGTGAACTAAAGTAGACGGCATGACTCATCCTCGTCTTATCACCATCGCGAACCAGAAAGGTGGCGTGGGTAAAACCACCTCCGCCGTCAACCTTGCCGCCGCGCTCGCTGAGGCCGGCAAGAAGGTCTTGGTGATCGACTTGGACCCGCAGGGCAACGCCTCCACCGCGGTAGGCGCGGAGCATACCTCCGGCACCAAATCCAGCTATGAGGTCCTTTTGGGTGACTGCAGCGCGGACGAAGCAATGCAGCACTGCCCCGACGATGAGAACCTCTACTGCATCCCGGCCACCATTGATCTGGCCGGCGCTGAGATCGAAATGGTTTCTCTGGTCCGCCGCGAGTTCCGCCTTTATGACGCCCTGCACAACGGTTTTCTTGAGGAGCACGGCTTCGACTACGTCTTCATCGACTGCCCGCCCTCCCTGGGCCTGCTCACCATCAATGCGATGACGTGTGCGGAGGAAGTCATCATCCCCATCCAGTGCGAGTACTACGCGCTGGAGGGCGTGGGCCAGCTGTTGGGCAATATCTCGATGATTCGAGAGCACCTCAACGAGGACCTCCATATCTCCGGCGTGCTGCTCACCATGTTCGATGCCCGCACCAAGCTGGCTGAGCAGGTGGCCAACGAGGTGCGTGAGCAATTCGGCGCCGTCGTTTTGGGCAACGTCATCCCGCGTTCCGTGCGCGTTTCGGAGGCGCCGGGCTATGGTAAGACGGTTATCGCTTATGACCCGTCGTCGACAGGCGCCCGCGCCTACTCCGCCGCCGCACGCGAGCTGGACAAGCGCGGAGACTACACGCCGCACCCCACCACGGGTGCCATCGGCGTGAGCCCAGAGATTTTCGCGGAATTGGAAGGATAGGACACCATGGCAGATAAGAAGGCAGACCGGAAGCCGGAGCAGCGCCAGGGCGGACTAGGCAAGGGACTGGCCGCTCTCATTCCGTCTGGCCCGGGTGCTCCCTCCCGCAAGCCGCGTCTTGGGGATTCGGCGGCTGACATTATCCTCGGCGCTTCGACCGGCGGGGCTCAGGGCTCTGCGGCAAAGAAGGTGCAGGGTGCGCCGACCATCCAGCAGTCCACTGGCTCGAAGAAGCGGCAGGCGAAACCTTCGGTGATTGGTGCGACGTACCGGGAGATCTCCGTCGGGGACATCATGCCCAACCCGAAGCAGCCGCGTTCTGTCTTCGACGAAGATGAGTTGGCGGAGCTGGTCCACTCCATCAAGGAGTTTGGCCTGCTGCAGCCGGTCGTTGTGCGCCCCGCCGAGGAGGGCGGCTTCGAGCTCATCATGGGTGAGCGCCGCTGGCGCGCCTCCTCCAAGGCGGGCCTGGCCACCATCCCGGCTATTGTGCGCGATACCAAGGATGATGATCTGCTGCGGGATGCGCTTTTGGAGAACATCCACCGCGTGCAGCTCAACCCGCTGGAAGAGGCCCACGCCTACCAGCAGCTGCTGGAGGAATTCGGCGTGACCCAGAACGAGCTGGCTGATCGCATCGGCCGCTCCCGCCCGCAGGTCACCAACATGATTCGCCTACTGAAGCTGCCAGTCAGCGTGCAGAAGCGCGTCGCCGCTGGCACCTTGTCCGGTGGCCATGCCCGCGCGCTGCTGGGTCTGCCGGATGCCGAGGCCATGGAGCTCATTGCGAATCGCATCGTGGCTGAGGGCCTGTCCGTGCGCGCCACGGAGGAAGCCGTCACCCTATACAAGCGCGACGGCAAGCCGGCCGAGCCAAGCAAGAAGCCTGCCGCCCCGCAGCCGCAGTTCTTTACCGATTCCGCTGAACGTCTGGCCGATCGCTTTGACACCAAGGTCACCGTCACCATGGGCAAGCGCAAGGGCAAGATGGTCGTCGAATTCGGCGACCAGGAAGACTTCGAGCGCATTCTGGCCCTCATTGAGGGCAAGGAAAGCAGCTAGCTGACCATGCTTGTCCAAGCCGTCAAGGAAGGTGTTGCCATCAACCCCTTGGCGGCCCGATCCATCTTCTGGGAGCTGAAGACCACGGTCGCTGATCCGGCTTTCGAGAAGGAAGCATGGATCAGCTCCACGCTGCTGCGCTGCGGCGAGTGCGGTTTTACCGTGGGTGATGAAGCCACCGTGTTCTTCTGCCCGCCCGATCTTGCCCCCGGTGCCGCCAAGCTGCCCACCTCCCCTGTTTCGGAGGACGCGGTGCTGGTGTCCTCCCTGTTCGTGAAGTCGCACCGTGCGGCGAAGGGCCTCGAGGCAGTGCTTCTCGACGCCACCATCATGCATCTCACCTCCCGCGAAGCCAGCGCCGTTGAGGCCTTTGGTTACCGTGATGCCCGCGCCGCCGAGAATCTTTTGCGGGATAAGCCCGGCCGTATCGGCCTACTACCGGTAGAAACGCTGGAATCCGCCGGTTTCAGGGTGGAGCGCGATCACCCCATCACGCCGCGCCTGCGCCTCGAGCTGCCGCCTGCCTTCGATCTGCTGACCGCAGCCGCCGTGGAAGACCTCCTCGCCCGCGCCTTGGCCTAGATACAGGATGGTTCTAGTAAGAAGGTTCTACTCAAACGGTTCTGTTGGGGGCAAGGGAACCTTTTGGAAAGTCCTAGAAGGTTTGTTTGGGGGCAAGGAAACCGTTTGACTGGAACCATTTGAGGGGAACCGTCTGGGACGGCACCCCCTAGGCTCCATTAGGAAGAGCGCTCCGCGCGCAGGAGCTCGTCGAAGCGGTACGTGCCGGTCACGGCGGTGTCGTCGTCGAGGAGGTAGAGGCGCTTGACGGAGACGACGATGGCCTCGGCGATGTCATCGCGGCACTCTGGGTTAGTCAGAATCGCCACGTCCTTCGGGCTGGTCAGGTAACCCAGAACTACCTGCACCACCGGCATCTGCGTCAAGCGCAGCAGCGCCCACGTGCGGCCGTGGTTGCGGCAGTTGCCCAGCTCGGTACGGGCAACGATTTCGCGCTGGATGAAGCCGGAGAGCGTCTCCCCAATGAGGGAGGAATTGCCGGACTCAGAACCGAAGTAGAAGGTGGCTACGCCATTGGCTTTTTCCGTGGGGTACTCATCGCAGGCGAGTGAAATGACCAAGTCAGCGCCAAAGGCATTGGCAATGTCGGCGCGATCGTGGATGGAGGGATCATCGGTACGCGGGCGGGAGATGATGGTCTCCATGCCGGCGGCAATCATGCGGCCGGCAACACGCTCGGCCAGATCCCAGAGGATCTCTTCTTCCGTGATGTCGCCATAGCGGCCCCTGACCGTGCGGCCCTTGTTGAAGCCGCCGAGGCTGGGGTCGATCACCACGCGCTTGCCCGCCAGCTTGGGCCCCGCGTTGCGCACGCGCTCGCGCTCTTGGATATTGTGCGCCGAGCCGCCCGTGATCCGCCGACCCAGCAGATTGAGCGCGTTGATGGTGGCCGGGCCGCAAATGCCATCGCTGCGCAGGCCGGAGTTCAGTTGGTATTCCGCCAGCGCCGCGTAGGTGCGGGCCCCAAAATGGCCATCGATGCGTTCTTGGTAGAAGCCGAGTTCCTGGAGCTGTTGCTGCAGCTGGGATACATCATCTCCCACCTGCACGTTGCCCGGTTCATAAGCCAGTACCCGCGCGCCTAAGGTGTAGGAAGCCTGACGCAGCTCACGCAAAGTAAGGTCATCAATATCGCCGCTGGGCACGATGCCGCGGGATTGCTGGAAGGCTTTGAGCACTTGCGCCAGCTCGTTATCAAAGTACTTATCGGCTTCGGAATACTTCTGCTTCTTCCAGTCGGACAAGGTCCCCTGGTAGTCAGTCATCAGGCCGAGGCGGGCAAGGGTTGCGCGTGCTTCGGCGACCCGAACGCTCTGGTCACCTACACGTAAAACGCGGTTCACACCTACCCCTTTCGTGATCAAGGAGGCGCACCTTAGTGCGCCGTCAACGAGTTAAAGACTACCAGTTAGAGCTGCTTCTTTACCTGTGCCACGATGTCGGCCTTAGAACGCAGGCCAACGAACTCATCGACCTTCTCGCCGTTCTTGAAAATCAGGACGGAGGGAATGGACATGATCTGGAACATGGCACCCAAAGTGCGCTCTTCATCCACGTTGACCTTGACCACGGAGACGTCATCACCGAGCTCCTCGGCGACCTCCTCGAGGATCGGGGACAGCTTCTTGCACGGCCCACACCATTCGGCCCAGAAGTCCACGACGACGGGCTTGCCTGCCTCCACGACGTCGGCGCGGAAGGAATCAGTAGTGACGTTTTTAATGTTGCTCATGTGATCACTAACGGTTCTCGGCGAGGAAATGTTCCGCATCAATGGCCGCGCGGCAGCCGGAGCCCGCAGCGGTGATGGCCTGCTGGTAGTGGTCATCCACCAAGTCACCACAGGCAAAGACACCTGGCAGCGAGGTCTTGGTGGACGGCTGCTCTACCACCACGTAGCCAGCTTCATCGGTCTCTACCTGGCCGTTAAGGAAGCCGGAGCGCGGATCGTGGCCAATGGCCACGAACATGGCGGTCAGGTCGAGTTCACTGGTCTCACCGGTCAGCACGTTTTTTACCTCGAGGGCACCGACCTTGCCATCCTTCTCCAGGACGCGCTCGACGGTGGTGTTGGTCAGCCACTTAATCTTTGGATTGTCCTTGGCGCGCTCCAGCATGATCTTGGAGGCGCGGAAGTTCTCCGAGCGGTGAATAATGGTGACGGTCTCGGCGAACTTGGTGAGGAAGGTAGCCTCCTCCATGGCGGAATCGCCGCCGCCGACGACGGCGATGTTGTGGTCCTTGAAGAAGAAGCCATCGCAGGTGGCACATGCGGACACGCCGCGGCCGGTCAGCTCCGATTCGCCCGGAATACCCAGGTAGCGCGGAGCGGCACCGGTAGCGAGGATGACAGCACGGGCTTCATAAACCTCGTCGCCCACGTGCAGCTTCTTCACCTCGCCTTCGAGCTCGACGGAATCTACGACTTCCATGCGCAGGTCGGCACCGAAGCGGATGGCCTGGGCGCGCATCTCTTCCATGAGCTCAGGGCCCATGATTCCCTTCTGGAAGCCCGGGTAGTTCTCTACCTCGGTGGTGTTCATGAGTTCGCCACCGTATTCAAAGCCCTCGAAGACGATGGGATTGAGCTCGGCGCGTGCTGCGTAGAGCGCTGCGGTGTAGCCGGCGGGGCCGGAGCCGACGATGGCGACATCGTGGATAGTCACTAAAAACTCCCTTGAAACGATAATTTTTAAGTAAGACTCAGATTCTACTCGCCCTCAGTCTATCGCCGCACGCAACACTTGCCGAGCCCGGGCTCGGCGCGACTTCACCGTGCCCGGCGCAACCCCCTGCACCTTGGCCACGGTATCGATGGGATAGCCAGCCACGTCGGTGAGGTACAGCGCCTCGCGCTGGTCCTCGCGCAAGGTTTCCATCGCTTGGGCCACCGTGATGCGTTCCGCCAGGTTTTCGCTGGGGTTGTGTGCGAGCGCATAGTTGCGGTCATCCTCAATGATCTCCGCATCCAGGGATGCGTTCTCTCGGTTCGATCGGTGGTTGAGGAAGTCATAGCCGGAGTTCATCACCAGCCGGTGCAGCCACGTACTCAGGGTGGCGTCGTGCCGGTAGGAGGCCATGTTGCAGCTGGCCTTGAGCAGCGCCTCCTGCACGATGTCCTGCGCATCATCATCGTTGCGCGTGTAGCGTCGCGCCATGGCGGTCAGGCGCGCGCGGTGCTTCTCGACGATTGCCGAAAAGGCCTTAGTATCTCCGCCAATGAAGGCGTCGACGAGTTCACGATCGGTCGGCTGTGCTGACAAGAAGAATCCCCCCGGAAACTTGAGCAATGACATTTGGGTCAACACAGCCCCCAGCCGAAGCCGATGGTTTGTGATTGTCCCCCCGTTAATGTGTCTGCGAGTTTACGGGAAGATTCTTCTGTCCGCTACGCGAAGCGCTTATTGCGCGGCACGGACGCGGCGTGCACGACGCAGCGCATCCTGGCATTCCAACAGCACGCGGCGCAGTGCCCGCGGACGTTCTTTGCTCAGGAATTCGCTGGTGGCGGCGTCGGCCATCGCGAGATCCGGGTAGAGCCCACGCACGAGGCGGTTGGCAATCTCGATGGGGTGCTCCTCCCACAGCTGAGACAACGAGTCGAAGTATTCCTGGGCAAAGGCCTCGGTGAGGTGGGCCGAGCGCGGCGCGTTGAACGCCGCGAGCAGGGAATCCACCTCCGCGTTGGAGTACTTACCCGGCGTGCGCACGAGGTCGAAGACTTCGCGCTTGAGCTCGGCAGACGGGAAGGCGTGGGAGGCGCCCAGGTAGGCGGCGGCACCGGTGAGCGTGTTATCGCGCTCCTTCTCCGCCTCGAGCTCCTCGGCGCTGACGGCATCGCGGGCGGCCAGCGCGCGCAAGATGGCCCAGCGGATGTCCGGGTCGAGGGCGAGGCCGTCGAGGGAGCCGTCGTAAAGCGCGCGCAGGCGCTGCGTGCCGGACTCCGCCGGGGTGGCGGCAAGTGCCTGGATGGCGGCGCGGGCGACGGTGAGCTGTGCGTCGGAGCCTGCCGGTGCTTGCTGTAGCACCTCCCAGAGGCGCTCGGCGTAGTCGGCGCGAATCTCCTCGCGAGCCTCCTCGCTCACGAAGTGGTCGATGGCATATCCTGCATTGGCAAAGGCCGTGGTCAGAAGCGTCGGGTTGGACTCCGCCGGGGCGTGCTTCAGCACGGTGTCGAGGTAGGAGCGCACCGGCCACTCGCCATCGCGGGTGAGGTTCCACAGGGAGGTCCAGATAACCGCGCGGGAGAGCTCATCCGGAACTTCAGACAGGCGCGTGCGAATGGTCTCCAAGGAGGTCTCGTCGAAGCGGACCTTGGCGTAGGTGTGGTCGCCGTCGTTCAGCAGCAGCAACGCCGGCGCCTGAAGTCCAGATGCCTCGTCGAGGATGGTGCGCTCGCCCTCCAGATCGACGTCAAGGGTGGCGTATTTGTTCAGGGAGTCATCGAATAGCGTCACGTTGAGGCGGTGCGGGCGCGTGGTGTCTTCGGCCTCGACCACGATGGCGAGCTCGTGAATCTTGTCGCCGTCCGTGTGCAGTTCCGGGGTCAGCGTATCCGGGCCCCACGTGCGCAGCCAGGCGGTGGACCAGGCATCGAGGTCGCGGTCGGTGTGCTTCTTCAGCGCCTTGAGGAGGTCGTCGAAGGTGGCGGCAGCAAAGGCGTGCTCCTGGAAGTAGTCGCGCGCGCCGGCGTAGAAGTTCTCGCGGCCCACGTAGTGCACCAGCTGCTTGAGCACCGCCGCTCCCTTGGCATAAGTAATGCCGTCGAAGTTCTGGCGCGCGGCATCCACGTCCGGGATCTCGGCCTTGATCGGGTGCGTGGTGGGCAGCTGATCCTGCAGGTAGGCCCAGTTCTTGCGCTGGCCTGCGAAGTTGACCCATGCCTCGGTGTAGTCGGTGGCATGCACCGAGGAATCCGCGCCCATGAACTCCGCGAAGGACTCCTTGAGCCACAGGTCATCCCACCACTGCGGGGTGACTAGGTCTCCGAACCACATGTGCGACATCTCGTGCAGGATGGTGTTCGTGCGCCCGGCATGCTGCGCGCGGGTGGCGGCGGAACGGAAGAGGTAATGCTCCGTAAAGGTCACCAGGCCGGGGTTCTCCATCGCACCCAGGTTGTACTCCGGCACGAAGATGGAATCGTACTTGCCCCACGGGTAGGGGTAGCCGTAATTGCTGTGGAAGAAGTCCATGCCCTGCGCGGTGACCTGCAGGATCTCATCATCCAGGTACTCCACCATGGAGGCGCGGGCAAAGGCGCGCAGCTCGACGCTTAAGGTTCCATCGGGTGCGGACCAGGTGCTGTGCTTCTCGACGTACGGCCCCGCCGCAAACGCCGTCAAATACGTCGACAGCAGAGGCGTCGGCGCGAAGTGCGCTACTTCCCTGCCCTCGGTCTTCTCGCGGCCAACCTCCGGCTGGTTGCTTAAGAGCTGCCAGCCTTCCGGGCCGGTGAGGTGCACCTCGTAGCTGGCCTTGAGGTCCGGCTGGTCAAAGCAGGGGAAGATGCGGCGGGCATCAGAAGGCTCGAGGTGCGAGTAGAGGTAGGTTGTGTCATCGGCTTGGTCGTGCATGCGGTGCAGGCCCTGGCCGGTGCGGGAGTAATAGGAGGAGCCGGTGATCTCCACGGTGAGCTCCTCCCCCACTGGAAGATTGCGCAGGTAGACGCGTCCGCCGTCGAAGGTGTTCTCTACCTCCTCGCCGTTGACGCGCACTGAGTGCACGGCCTTGCCCAGGTAGTCCACGAAGGTCTCGGGTTCAGTGGTGGTGAATGTAATACGTGAGGTGACCTCGTAGGAATCAGCGTCGGTTGGTGCGCTCGTGACGTCGAGGTGCAACTCGTAGGTGCTCAGGCGCAGCGCGGCGCTGCGTGCGGAAGCTTCTGCATGGGTGAGGTTTTCGGTAGTCATGCGCTACATCTTAAACGTCGCTGCGGTGCGTATCACAGGTAAGCCGCCCGGAGTTGTTTCAGAGTTGTTTATTACTCCATTGTTGTCCCTCTAGTTGTTAAAAAGTTGTTGCCCGCAGTACCGAAATGGGCACTACGGGCAACAACTTAGAACTACTTCCTACGGTGAGGTTTCGCGCTTTATGGCTTACTGCTTGATGGCAGAGACCTCAAGCTCGATCTTGATCTCCTCGGAGACGAGCACGCCGCCGGTCTTCAGCGGGGCGTTGAAGTCGATGCCGAAGTCGAGGCGGTTAATGGAGGTCTTGGCCTCGAAGCCCAGGCGGGTGTTGCCGAAGGGATCCTCGGCGACGCCGGCCTCGTCTACCTTGAAGTCGACAGACTTGGTGGTGCCCTTGATGGTGAGTTCACCGGTGACGGTGCCCTCGCCTGCCTCGTTAACGTCGAACTTGGTCGCGGTGAAGGTCATCTCTGGGAACTTCTCAACGTCGAAGAAGTCCTCGCCCTTCACGTGGGCATCGCGGTCAGCGCTCTTGGTGTCGATGGATGCGGTCTTCACCGTGGCGGTGGCGGCGGAGTCAGCAATGTTCTCCCCTACGGTCAAGGTGCCGTCGAACTCGTTGAAGTTGCCGCGCACCTTGGTGATCATGGCGTGGCGGGCGACAAAGCCGATGGTGGTGTGTGCCGGGTCCAGTGCGTACGTTCCTGCAGTGATAGTCATGGGGGTTCCTCAGTTCTCTAGTTTGTTGACGTGACAACAACAATTATACGCCCCTCCCCTTATCTGTCAAGGGAAGAGAGCGCAAGAACTACAAAGCCCCAGACCTGCAACCCGAAACCTGCAGGTGGGCGTCGTCAAGCGCGTTGCACATCTGAGTCAGCGAGCAGGGAGTTGCGGGATCGAGGTCTGGGGAAATGCGTGAGGAGGTGCGTTAGTTGGTGGGGATGCCCACCAGGGTGGCCTCCTCCAGCGTGACGGAACCGGACTTGGGCATGTCAGTAAAGAGGATGAGGGCGCCGTCGAAGGCCACGGGCTTCTTCTTCAGCTCGATGTCCTGGCGTGCGCTGGTCAGGGTGCCGTGCGCGAGTTCGGTGAGCGTGCCGGATTCCGGATCCGTGGGATCGAAA
This sequence comes from Corynebacterium sp. HMSC035E02, assembly GCF_001836065.1. NCBI lineage: Bacteria > Bacillati > Actinomycetota > Actinomycetes > Mycobacteriales > Corynebacteriaceae > Corynebacterium > Corynebacterium sp. HMSC035E02. The sequence continues at coordinate 24,488 of NZ_KV827341.1, read as the reverse complement.
TCCTTGGTATCCACCCCGTAGACCACGTACTTCGCGCCGATGGAATCCTTCTGTTCCAGCGGTAGCACGTGCAGCTGCGTGGGCTTGTCAATGCTGAGCAGAAGTCCGGATTCTGCTTCCTTCGTGGTCCATTCGCCCGTGACCTCCTTGCCCTCCGGAACGGACGTGCTCTTGACGTCCTTGAACAAGACCGGCGGGACGTTGGGGAACGTGGCCTCCGTCGAGGCTTCGCTCTTGGTCACCACCGGGGAAGTCTTTTCGTTACCCACCTGGGAGAGGATCCACACGCTCAGCGCGGCCATCGCCACGACGAAGAGGGTGGCAAGAACGCCCAGCACGATGGTGCCGGAGCCCGAGTAGCCGCGGCCGCCGAAGCCCGGTGCGGGGCTCGGATCCTCCTTGCGCGGGGTTTCCTCCACTGGAACCTGGAGGGTTTCCTCGCCCTCTTCGCCATCGCCGGCGAAGGCCGCCAGGCGGTGAGCGATGTCCTCGAGATCGGAGTCCTCGCCCTCTTCGGCATCGGCGGCAATCTCCTGCAGCACCTCCGGGGTGGGCTTGGTGGACTCCACGAGGAGCGAGATGGCGGAGGCCAGCGCCGAGCGGTCCGTCTCCTCATCGTTGCTGTGCAGTACCGCGGGGAAGGCCAGCGTGGCAACGCCCTCGGTGGAAATGCGGATGCGGTTGCGGTTCTCAATACCCAGCACGAGGTTCGCCGCGTGGGCGGCGGCCGTGGTGCGCACCAGCGGTACCAAGGCGTGGGCCACGGCGCGCGGATCGAGGTCCTTGTCTTCCGACACCGTCTTCAACGAGGTGCCCTCGACCCAGTCCGCCACGACGAGGCAGCCCTGGCGGTAGGACAGGATATCGATGTTCTCCGCCACGGCATCCAGCTCCATTTCCGCCAGGCGGCGCGTGGCGCGGGAGACCTCTGCGGAGCGGCGGGCGGCCACGGCCGGGGTGGCCGGAGCCATGGGTGCCTCGCCCGTGGTGTCCACGAAGGTCAGCGATACCAGGCGTCCGGTGGCCTGCTCGCGGGCCTTCCAGAAGCGGGTACCCGCGGCAGAGCCGTAGTCCTTGAGGAGACGGAAGCGGCCATCGGAGACCGGGGCGCCCGGCACCAGGCGTGGACCGCGGACGATACCGGCGGACATCGGCGGTGGCACCGGCGAGGAGTTGAAGGCATCCACGCTGAAGATGGGCTGGAACTCCAGCTGCTCCGGGGCTTCGACCTCGATGGCCTCGGCATGCTCGATCTTGATGATGCGGGACATGCCCGGAATGCGCTGCAGCTGGCGGCCCAGGTTGATGACCTCCGGAAGACTGGAGCGCGAGAGCACGATGCCGGTCACGATCACGAAGACCAGGCCCACGACGGCCAGCTTGAGCAGGTACACAAACGGCGGCACCTGTGCTGGGAGGACGAGGTTGATGCCGTAGTTGATGGCGTAAGCAACGACCAGGCCCACGATGGAGGCCAGCACTGACCAGATAGTCGTCGCGATGACCGCGCGGCCGCCCAGGCTGCCCAGCTTGCGCTTGAGCAGGAAGCCGCCGATGACCGCGCCGGCCACGAAGCCGAAGCCGTTGGCCGTACCCAGCAGGATGACCACGCGCTCCGGGGAGTCCGCCACGTGCGGGGCCAGCAAGGAAAGCACCACCTTGGTCAGTGTGATGCCGGCGATGATGAACGTCGGCGTCCACGCTTCCTCACGGGCGTAGAACACGCGCAGGTGCAGCAGCACGAGGGCATAAGGAATCAGCGTAAAGGCAGAGAAGCTCAGCGTGAGGCCGAGCAACTCGGCCGCATCCGCGTCGAAGGCGCCGTACTGGAAAAGGCCGCGGGCAATCGGGATGCCGAAGCCCGTCATGAAGATGACGATCGGAATCAGGGCGATAAACGTCAGCTTCGTGCCCAGCGTGAGATCCCGAACCACGGCCTTGACGTCACCGTCCGCGGCGTTGCGGGACAGTCGCGGCATAATCGCGGTCAGCAGGGTGACACCAATGACGCCGTAGGGCACCTGCAAGAGCAGCCAGGCCTGTTGGTAGGTAAAGGGCGCGCCTTTATCGGCATGCGCCGCCACGCGGGAGGTGATGACATAGCCCAGCTGGGAAATGGCCACGTAGGCCACAATGGCCAACGCCATGCCACCGAACTGTTTGAGCCGGTCATCTAGGCCCCAGAGCGGCTTGAGGTTGATGCCTGCCTTCTTGAGGTACGGGAACAAGATGAGGCATTGCACCACCACGCCCGCCGTGGTACCAAGCGCCAAGAGCAGCACGTGCCCGTCCGTGATCGGCGAGGGCGCATTGGGATGTAGGCTGCCCGGCACCAGCTGATAGGCCACGAGCACCGAGATCGAGATGATGTTATTGACCACCGGCGCCCACGCGCCCGGCCCGAAGATGTTCTTGGTGTTGAGCACCGCTTGGAAGAGCGCGAAGAGCCCGTAGAAGAAGATCTGCGGTAGCAGCAAATAGGCAAAGGAGGTGGCCTGCACGGCGTTGACCTTGCCGTCCTCCGGCAACATCATGCGCGTCAGCTGCGGAGCAAAGATGCAGGAGAGCACCGTGATCGTCGCCAGCAGGGAGAAGGCCAGCGTGAAGAGGCGGCGGACGAAGGCCTCGCCGCGGTCGGAGTCTTCCTTCTCCGCGCGCACGAGCACGGGCACGACGAGCGAGGTGAGCACCGCGCCCAGCACGATCTCCGTGATGAGGTTGGGCAGCTGGTTCGCCGTGGTGAAAGCGGAAGAAATGGCGGGGCCGAGCGACGAGCCGATGAGAACGTTGCGGATGAATCCCGTGATGCGGGAGATCATCGTCGCGATGGCCATCGAACCGGTGGCGCGCACAACGGCGCGGTCGGAGTTCTCTTCGCCGGGGGACTCACTCGGGGCCGAGGCAGACTTGCCCTTCAGTCCCGAACGGTCCTCGAGTTCGTCGTCGACAGCAACGACGCCACTCGGCGCGCGCTTTTCCGGGACCGGTGCCGGCGGCGAGGGCGTGACAATGCGTCGACGGGCACCAGACATAGGTTCATGTGTCATAGAGAAAAACTATCCGTGAGACTTCTTTTTCTTCCGCTTACCCAGCCGGAACAGTGCGGCAAGGACGAGGGCGAGCGCGGCGATTGCGCCGACTCCATAGACGCTAACGATACCGGCACGCGTCTGCACCGTAATGTCGATTGGATCCGAAATGAGGTGCTCAGATGGTGTTGCTAGCCACAGGCGCAGCGACATCTGGTCAACGTCGCTCGGCAGGTCAGCGGTCATGGACACGGTAATGGATCCCTTGGCCGGTATGTGAATCAAGTCCTGCGTGTTCAAGGTGGCGCCGTCGGGGGCGTCGTAGGCCAAGTGGGCGTCGACAGGCAGCGGCAGGCCGTTCTCCGCCACGATGAGCAGCGGCGATGACTCCGAAACGCGAGTGTAGACGTTGCCCGGCGGGATGAGGGAGACGGAGGCGCGGAGCTCGCGCAGCATATTCGCGTTCTTCTCCAGTCGCGTGCGGCTCTGCTTCACCGAGGGCGTGAAACCGTGCAGGCTGGAGCGGTCGGTAGCGCTCAGCGCCGTGAGCAGATCGTGGCGCAGGGGCGCCGTGAAGCTATAGCGCGTCATGGCGATGCCCGGATCATTAACCATAATGGACATCAGCTCGTCGGTATAGCGCGCCTGCTGTGTCACCTGCGTGATCTCGGCGTCGTGAAAGGCCGCGGGATCCGGGTAGGGGCTGCCGGGAGTACCGCTGCCCTCCCCCACGTCTAGCGCGGTGACGGGGCGCGGCTGCAGGCGCCCAGAATCGAGGAGCCTCTGCGCGGTCTCCATCACCGCGCGCGCGGCGGCAGGGTCTTGGTAATTCGGCAGCTTGGCCACGGTCTCCTCTTGCGCAGACGCCACGCTTATCGACGCTCCCGCCGTCAGCGCCCGCGCCTGCTCGGAATCCATGGAAAAGTCATAGCGCAGCTCCGGGTTGGAGTACCCGGTGGTCTGCGGCTTCGAACCGGTCTGGGCCAACAGCGCGCCGAGGGAGGCATCAAAGGTGGCGGCCTCGCCCGCCCACTCGGAATTATCCGCCACCAACAACGGGACGGGCACTGCATGTTCGCTCGTTCCAGAGGCCGGCGCGGTCAGCTTGGTGCTGAGCGGTGCACCGAGAACGCGCTCGATGGTGGCTGCGCCCTGCTCGAAGGCTTCGTGGGTGAGCCACTCGTTGCCCACGTGGGCAACGGCGTCGGTGTCCGCGTTAGCCCACGGCATGAGCATGCGGCAGTCCACCTTTTTCAGTTTTTCCAGCCACGCGGCGGCATCCCGGGAACCCGTGCCCGGTTCACCGCGATCGGAATCGGACTGGGTGAACCAGGAATTGCGCAGGCGGGTGGGGCGTTTGGCGGTAGAGGGGCGGGTCTCGTTGACGGTGTAGCCGGCGGACATGCGGTCGGCGGCGTCGATAAGCGCAGGGTCTAGCGCCACGCAACCGGAGCCGTGGAGATCATGCTCCAGGTAGGCATCGAGCAGCTGATCGAGGCGCCCGCCCGGCGAGAGCTGCTCGGCCAGCTGCTCGCTTTCTAAGATGAGCTCCTCGCCACCGGTATCCCCCGGCACCACGTCTACCTCGGTGGTGATGGGATAGACCAGGGAAAAGGAATGCTCACCCTCCTCTTCGGGAGCTTCCTGGTCTCCTGAGAAGTCCAGAATCGTCCGCTCTTCCGCGAAGCTCGCGGCTTGGCCATCGCGGGTGCCGGTGAGCGTGAACAGGAGCGGGTAGGCGCCAGGTTCCGTGATGGCCAGGGTCGAGTCCTCACCCAGGGCGGTCGGCACCGTCACGGTGACGTCGCGGCTCTCCCCCGGTTGGAGTGCCCCTGCGCCGAGCGAGGCCCCGTAATAAGGAAAAGATCCCGCAGCCAGCTCCTGGCGGGCCTGTGTAGTGGAGGTCACGGCATCGCTGCGGCGGGAGGTGATCTGAAGATCATCAACGGCGCCGTCTGTCGGGTTGTGGATGCGCAATTGGACTTCGAGCCTCTCCCCTACCCGCGCCTCGCTCGCGCTGAGCAGGCTTAGCTCCAGCTCATCAGGGCCACGGGAGCCGAGCCAATAGTGGGATTCGGTGATCCCAGTGTCGGGGGTTTGTGCCTGGGCCATGGGGACGGTGCAGCTCACCGCCAAGGCCGCGATGGCCGCCGCTGCGCGCCAGCTCACCGCGGGGTCGCCTTTCCTTCGGCAGCTTCCTTTCGCGCGAGATCCGGAAGAAGGTCGTGGGCGATGCGCGCCAGCTTGCGCTCGTCGGCATAGGCTAAGTGCTCGATGAGCTCGGAGACCGGGATCCAGGACACCTCCGTGACCTCTGGGTCTTCGTCATTCATGATGCCATCGACAAAACGCAGCAAATGGTGGTGCACGGTCTTGTGAATGCGCACGCCGTCGGAGACGAACCAATAATCAATCATGCCCAGGTCCGCGAAGACCTCGCCGTGAATGCCGGTTTCCTCCCACACCTCGCGCTCGGCGGTGAGCTCCTTAGCCTCGCCGTTTTCCACGTGCCCCTTCGGCATGGACCACAGCAGGCGCCCGCGGCGGTCCAGCCTGCCGATGAGCGCCACGTAGATCTGGGACAGATCTACATTCCCGTTGTCGTCGACGGCCTCTGCCAATCCGGACACGACGAGTCCGCCGGCGGAGGTCTCATCCCGCGTGGTCATGCGGTTGGTGGACGTGCGCTGGGGGCGTCCCGTGCGGTGGTTCCGGTGGCCCGCGCCCCGCCGGCGGCGGCGCTTGGACCCTGGCGTGTTCTTAGTCATCCCTGCTAATCGTAGTAGACTTCGATCCGTGAATTTTCAGGACACTCAGCTAATCGGCGTTCTCGCCCGCGCGGACGCCACCGTCGCCCGGCTCAGTGGCCTCTTAAGCGGCCTGGTGGAACGTTTTGCGCTTCACGACGCCCCCCTCTACCTCGTCGGCGGCTCTGTCCGCGATGCGCTGCTCGGCCGTCTGGGCAACGATCTCGACTTCACCACCCCGGCTCGGCCCGACGTGGTCTATTCCATTCTCGAAGAGTGGGCGGAGACCGTATGGGATACCGGCATTGACTTCGGTACGGTCTCGGCGGCTTATAAGGGCCAGCAGATTGAGATCACCACCTTCCGCTCTGATAGCTACGACGGTGATTCTCGCAACCCCGAGGTCGTGTACGGCGACACCCTCGAGGGCGATCTCGTGCGCCGCGATTTCAAGGTCAATGCCATGGCCATCGAGCTGCGCCCAGACGGCACCCGTGAATTCCACGATCCGATGGGCGGACTTGAGGATCTAGCGAACCGCATCCTCGATACCCCGGATGCGCCGGAGATTTCCTTCCACGATGATCCCCTGCGCATGCTCCGCGCGGCGCGGTTTGCGGCGCAGTTGGAGTTTGACGTCGCCCAGCGCGTGCGCGATGCCATGACCGACATGGCGGGCGAAATCCAGCGCATCACCGTGGAGCGCGTGCAGGTGGAGCTCAACAAGCTCATCTGCGGTGTCGCGCCGTGGAAGGGTATTGACCTGCTCGTTGACTCCGGGATTGCTGATTATGTTTTTCCGGAGATCCCGGCGTTGCGCATGGCTCCCGACGAGCACGCGCAGCACAAGGACGTGTACGCGCACTCGCTGACCGTACTGCGCCAAGCCATGGAGCAGGAGGAAGACGGTCCCGATCTCATTCTTCGGTGGGCCGCCCTGCTCCATGACATTGGCAAGCCGGATACCCGCGATACCACCGACGGCAAGGTGAGCTTCCACCACCACGAGGTGGTGGGCGCGAAGCTCACCCGTAAGCGCCTGCGCAAGTTGAAGTTCCCCAAGGCCACGACCGAGGACATCGGCCAGCTGGTCTACCTCCACATGCGCTTTCATGGATTCGGGGATTGCCAGTGGACCGATTCCGCTGTGCGCCGCTACGTCACCGATGCCGGCGATCTCCTTCCGCGCCTGCACAAGCTCGTTCGCGCTGACTGCACCACCCGCAATGAGCGCAAGGCCCGCCGCCTCCAGCGCACGTACGATCAGTTGGAGGAGCGCATCGCGGATATCGCCGCCAAGGAGGATCTTGCACGCGTGCGCCCGGATCTCGATGGCAACGAGATCATGGAGATCCTCGGCCTTGAGCCCGGCCCCGAGGTAGGCAAGGCCTGGTCTTATCTCAAGGAGTTGCGCCTAGAGGAAGGCCCGCTGGAGCGCGAGGTTGCTATTGCGAAGCTGCGCGAGTGGTGGAATTCTAGATAGGGATGTACGCAGACAGACTTTTCAACGCCCTCGAGCGCAACGATCCCGCCCCTGGCCAGCTCCTTGTGGCGGCTCCCGACACTCTTACGCCCCACTACAACCGTTCCGTCATTCTCATCACGGAGCAGCACGCCGGGCGCACGTATGGCGTGGATCTAACCAACCGCTCCGAGGTCGCCCTCTTCAACGTCATGCCGGAGTGGGTACCCGTAGCGGCTAAGCCGCAGGCCCTCTACATCGGCGGCCCGCACAACCAGCAGGCGGCCATTGGTGTGGCGTTGACCCGCCAGGGCGTGGACATTGAGAAACAGCCTTCGCTGAACCGCCTCGCCCCGCGCGTGGCGCTCGTCGATCTGCGCGTGAGCCCGGAGGATGTCGCCGATCTGGTGGAGGGCATGCGCTTTTTCGCCGGTTTCTTTGAGTGGGGCCCGGGCGAGCTGGATGAGGAAATTGACCGCGGCGAGTGGTACGTGGCCCCCGCCCTGCCCCAGGACGTGGTCTCCTCTGGCTCTACCGATACGTGGTCGGACGTGATGCGTCGCCAAGCTATGCCCCTGCCGCTGTTTGCGACCTTCCCGCGCTACATCGATGAAGATAATTAGAGCTCTTTACTTCTCCCTGCGCTAACATCTCTGCCATGCGCGCGGAGATCATCAAGGCTATACGGACTTGCATGCCCATCGCCGTGGGGGTGGTGCCGCTGGGCCTCGCTTTCGGCGTGCTTATGGTCCAGACCGGCTTCGACTGGTGGTGGGCCCCTATCTTTTCCATCGTCATTTACGCTGGCTCGATGGAGTTTCTTGCCATTTCCATGGTGACGGGCGGTGTGACGCCCGCCGTCGCCGCGCTCACGGGTTTCATGGTCAACTTCCGGCACATCTTTTATGGATTGACCTTCCCGCGTGATCAGATTTCTAGTCCCCTCGGCCGCGCCTATTCCACCTACGCGCTTACCGACGAATCCTATGCCGTCCTCTCCGCCTTTCCCCGAGACTCTCGCCCAAGCGGCGCCTTCGTCTTCACGGTGCAGTTTTACTGCCAAGTGCTGTGGGTCGGTTCCGGCATCATTGGCGCGGTGGCCGGTCAGGCAATCCCGCCCTCTGTGAAGGGACTGGAGTTCGCCCTCGTCGCGCTGTTCATCGTCCTTGCCATCGATTCCTTCCAGAACAACAAGGACTACTCGCTTCCGCTGTCTGCCGCGGTGCTCGGGATTCTCGCGGGCTTCTTGTTTCCTGGTCAGCTTCTTATGGTGGCGCTGTCCGCCTACTTTGTGTTGCTCGTGGTGCGCTACCTCTCCCCTCGCGTCGATAGCGCACTGATTCTGCGGAGGGAGGCGTCATGCCAGCCGGAGTAACCCTAGCCAGCATCTTCGCCGTGCTGATCCCCGTCGGGATTGTGACCGTCGTGCTGCGTTGGCTTCCCTTCGCCTTCGTGAAGGCCCTGAAGGGTAGCCAGTTCATCAGCATGCTCGGGTTCACCATGCCGGTCGGCGTGATGACAGTTCTGGTGGTCTATACCTTATTCGGTCAAGCCCGCGATACGGGAAGCATTGTTGCTCCCTTCGTAGCCGCCGCTGTGACCGCCGCGTTGCACCTTTGGCGCCGCAATTCCGGTCTTTCCATCTTCGGCGGGACGGCCTTCTACATGGTGCTGGTGAATCTCGTACTGTAGCGCGGGTGCTCTAAAAGTCGCCGAATAGCGCGATGGCCTCGGTCCACAGGGAGTGGAACTGGAAGGCGTCGATAAGCTCGGCGTCGATGTCGGGGAACGTGTCGTAGGTGTCAGGGTGCGGCACCACTTGCTGTGGGATGTTGGCGTCACCCACCGAGGCGGTCGGCGTTGCGGCGCCGACGATGGCGTCATTCGGCGCGAGGGCAATCATACGCAACATGGAGCAAGCCTCGTTGCTGATTTCCTCGAGTTCCGCGATGTGGATGGCGGTGCCGACCTCCGGGACAGTCATGGTGGTGCGAACGTAAAGCTTTTTCATGTGGTCTCACTCTACCCGCGAATAGCGAGCCGCCATAGACGCGCAGATCATCAATTGCACCTGGTGGTAGATCATGAGCGGGAGGATAAGGAGCCCCAAAGACGTGCCACCAGAGGCGAAGATCACCGAGGCCATGGGCAGACCCGTGGCGAGGGACTTTTTCGAACCGCAGAACTGGATGGCGATGGTGTCCTCCCTGTCGAAGCCCAGCTTTCTGCTCACCACTTTGGTCAGCCAGAGCATGAAGAAGACGAATGCAGTTGAGAACACAATCTGGAACAGAATCTGCCAGACGCTAATTGACGCCCATATCCCGTCCACCATTCCCTTCGAAAAGGCGGCATACACCACCATCGCGATGGAGCCGCGATCCACCACTTTGGTGGCTTTGCTGGCTGCGACTTTTCCTACCCATTTTCTGGTGAGTTGGCCGAGCACGAAAGGTAGAAGCAGAAGCACGGAAATCTCTAGGAAGACGGAGCTATCGATGTGGATGCCGTCGCCGGCACCCATGAGCGCCATGACAAGTAGGGGCGTGAGAAAGACGCCGGCCAGATTCGATGCGGACGCGGAGACAATTGCGCCGGGAACGTTTCCGCGGGCGATGGAGGTAAAGGCTACCGATGATTGAACCGTTGATGGAACTAAGGTGAGGTAAAGAATGCCCAGGTATAGATCGGTTGGGATGAAAGCCGTGAGTGGACGGAGTGCGAGACCGATGATCGGATACACCACGAAGGTAAAGACCAAAATGGTCAGATGGAGCTTCCAATGCTTGATGCCGTTGATTGCCTCGCGCGTTGACAGTCGAGCTCCGTAGAGAAAGAAGAGGAGGGCAATCGCGATGTTCGTGAGGACGTCGAAGGTATCTGCAAAGCTGCCTCGCGCGGGAAGAACGATGGCGACCGCAACGGCGCAGAGGATGAGGACAATGAGGGGATCGAGTCTTTTGAGGCGCTCAAGCATATAACAGAGTGTAGACGCACCCCCACCGTTTCACGTGAAACATCGGTTTGAGCGAAGCGGCCCGAAGCTTCGACCGTGCGTTAGGCGGTGACGTTGCGTACCGTTCCCCCGTCATTCTCCACGCCGTACTCCGTGAGCGGTTTGGCGCTGGGACCGCCGGTCACTTCGCCGGTGCCGAGGTCAAAGCTGGAATAGTGGCTGGTGCAGGGGGGGGTCATGCCCTCGATTTTTGTAATGAGGGATCCCTGGTGCGGGCAGGTTTGGGAGTAAGCTTTGAACTCCCCTTCCGTGGGTTGAGCAAAGATCACTTTGTCCACGATGATGGCTGATCCAACGGGTATATCCGTCGCGGCTATTTCGGCGGTAGGTTCTTTGCCGCAGGCGGCGAGATAGGCACCAGCGAAGGTGGTGGCAGTACCGAGGAGGAAGAGGCGGCGGGAACACGTAGTCATGGTGCTTACTCTATCTGATCGGCGTGTTCCATAGTGTGAGGTATAGCGTTCTTAACTGAGTTTGCCATCCCACACAGGTAACTCTTCTTCCCTACTGCCGCTGAAATCGTAGGATCCGTACGATGTACCGACATCGCTATAGATGGTCCCTGGCGAAGCTACGTGTCGTCCGCCCCGTGAATCATTCGTGAAGGCATAGGTTGCCCCAGCGCCCAGAACGCTAATGCTGAGTGCGGCTGCGGCGATGATTCGGATTGCTCGGGTGTTAACGCTTTTCTTCATGCCATCCATAGTGCGCCGTAGGTTAAAGGTTGTCACGAGACGATGCCGGCTTCCCACGAAGTTGGCGTCGAGTTCCCAGTCATCTTTCAGACTGGGGTCTGCACACAAAGGGCCATTCCAATGGTGAGTATCGCCCACCATTGGAATGGCCTTTGGAATAATAATGTTAGTGACGAAACGCGAGCAATCAAGATGTCACTATAATAACGTCACTGTACGTTATTGATTGCTAGCGAGGATTGCTGTTATCGGCACGTTTTGCGGCAGCACGGGCCGCGGAGACGTCGACAGTCGGTGCCTCTCCCCCGCACCCACCGTCGCCACAGTTGCAGGATTCACCGCAACCCTCATCCTCTTTGTGGGCTTGATCCCAGAGATACGCCGCGCGGGCGCCCATATTGGAACCGACCGAGAGTGCGAGAACAGCTACGACGAACGTGAGTGCTGGGATCAACCACATCCAACCCTCGGCCCGCAGCGCGATGATTCCGCCAAACACTAAAGCGACGCCGGCGAGGAACCAGAACGGTCCTGCAACGGCGTGGGCATTATCCCAAGCTTCCTTAGTCTTGCGGATCTCCGCGAGGCGCAAACCGACGACGCTATTACCCGGGAGCTTCCGGAGCGAGGCTAGGCCGCCGACGACGATAAAGATGGCGGCCACGATGAGGAAGATGATTCCGACTACGAGCATGCCCATAGTCTATCCCGCCCCGTAGTTAGGGAGAAAGTCAGTTCAATTTATTCGCATGCTGCTGTAATATACATTTCGTGTCGCTTGGTAGATATTAAAGACTTTATTATCGAGCGAACTGATCAGCGTGGTAGCAACCATAGAAAAGATTCAATCATGACATTTAAGAGTGTTCTCAACTCTCTGTTGTTCAAGATTATCGTCGCGATAGTCTTGGGCATCATCGTTAGCCAGTTTGCCCCGGAATGGTTTGGCAGGGCTTTCGCAACCTATAACGGCCTGTTTTCAAACTTCCTCGGCTTCTTCATTCCAGTCCTTATCCTTGCGCTCGTGGCCCCGGCAATCGCAGGCCTTGGGCATGGTGCCGGTAAGTGGTTGGGCATTACTGCGGGAATTGCCTACGGCTCGACTATCGTGGCAGGGCTTATCGCATACGGCTTGACCCAGGTCCTCTACCCCACTTTGCTGGCCGGACAAACGCTCAATACCGAGGTTTCTGACATCGATGCGGGAGCTCTCGAGCCGTACTTTACGGTTGAGATGCCAGCGCCTTTCGAAGTGATGACGGCGCTGCTGCTGTCCTTCTGTATCGGCGTAGCCATGACGACTGTGAAGTCGGACAATCTTTACACACTTACGAAGGAATTTGAGAACGTCGTTATCAAGGTCATTTGGGGTTTCGTGATCCCCCTTCTGCCGATCTACATCTTCGGTATGTTCCTCTCCTTGGGTATGAATGGAAATATCGGTACCGTGCTGATCGCCTTCACTAAGGTGCTTCTGCTCGCGGTTGTGATGACCTTGGTCTACCTGGTGCTGCAGTACATTATCGCTGGCGCGATTGCGGCCAAGAATCCATTCTCTGCACTGAAGAACATGGCTCCGGCGTACTTTACTGCGTTGGGTACGTCTTCCTCTGCGGCTACTATTCCGGTCACTCTCGACGCCGCACTGAAGAATGGAATCTCCAAGCCGGTGGCAGGTTTCGTGATTCCGCTTTGCGCGACGATTCACCTTTCTGGTTCGATGATCAAGCTCACCCTGTACGCTTTCGCGATCGTGTACATGGCTGATGGTATGGAAGCTGACCTTGGGAAGGCCCTTGGCTTCATCTTGCTGTTGGGCATCATGATGGTCGCTGCTCCTGGCGTTCCGGGTGGCGCGGTGATGGTCGCGGTCGGACTTCTGCAAGCGAATATGGGCTTTGATAACTCGATGGTCGCATTGATGATTGCCGCCTACGTCGCTATTGACTCCGTGGGTACCGCCGCAAACGTTACAGGGGACGGCGCCATCGCCATGATCGTCGACCGCTTCGCGCGCGATAAGATTGAGGGCCTAGAGGCCGAGGCAGATGCCGAGGCTGCTGACGAAGAGCTCAGCAAGGCCTAAGTTTCACGTGAAACCCTGAAGCTTCTACTCCCCCTTTTCCGACATGATACCCGCGATGGATAGTTGGGCGAAGGGGGATTTTTCTTTCCCTAATTTCGGAGAGTGTGCGCAGCCGTGTAGGGGGCTAGTGGCCCGATGCGTAGACTGCGGTTCTGGCCGTGGCGGTTCGGGCCTAAGCCCCATTTTCTTGGGAGAGGGCTTGCGCTTTATTGTTAGAACAGGTATTCTATAGCTGGGTGTGGGGGAACGAATTGTTCCGCAAATTTAGGGGGGCAGCTACCCATGGCAACCACAGCACAATCATCTACGTCACTTCCCACTGCATACTTTTCCCACTCAAATCCGCGTGATCCTGAATGCATGGCTGGTCAGCTCATGCGCAGAATCGAGTACGAATTCTGGTCAGGCGTCCAACCACCACTCGATGAGGACTCCGATACCGCCTTTATGCGCATCGGGCAAAAGACCGGAAAATCTCCGGCTCACGTTGCGCGCAATGTCATGGCGCTGATCCGTCTTGATGAAATGCCGAAGCTCCGTGCCCTGCAGAAGGCGGACTGTTTACTGGACATGCAGATGCTAGTTGCTATCGATCAGGTGATGGCAAAGCTTGGCAATCCGACGGCGGCTGTTATAGCGGAAGTGGATGAGAAGCTATCCGTCTGGTTAACGCCGACCAAGCCGAATCAAGTCTTTCCCTCAGTAGAGAAGATACGGCGCAAGGTTCGAGACATCTGCAAGGTGCTCGATGACTCCGTATCCTTCCGTGACAAGCGCAAGAAGAATCGCTACTCTCTTCTCACCCGCGGGGAACGTGGGTTAATCGAGCTAGAAGTGGATAGCAACGTGGGTGTCGTCATCCACGAAACCATCAAGTTGGCAGCAAAGGAACATGGCGTCTCCATGGCCGATGCGCTGGTACTGCTCATTACCGGCAAGATCGAGCCAGAGGCGGGTAAGGTCGTCGTCCACGAATACAAGGCAAAAGACGTCGAGGGTGCGCCGGTCTATGTCCAAGGACATGGGTGGAACGGCGAGGGCGTTCCGGCTTCGAAGACCGTGAGGCGCGATTTCACCACTGCCCCGGAAGCTTGTCAGGGCTACCAGCCGTCGGAATTCTTGAGAAAGTATGTCGAAGGCCGCGACGGCACATGCCGGGCGCCTGGTTGTAATCGTCCTGCATGGGCCTGCCAGTTGGATCACCGGATTAACTACGCGGATGGCGGCCCGACGCATCCGGATAACATGGTGGCCCTTTGCCAGCACCATCACAATATGAAGACAGATGGGCGGGCCTTTTACATCCTGGATCCCGCAACCGGCGATGTCGTGTGGCTGTACGAGGACGGAACCTGGGCGGTCACGGAAGCGACCGGCCCTTTGGCACCAGCCTCGAAGGTGTGGGCCCGGACCATTGCGGAAGACGTCGTTGCTCACCGTCGCAAGATGCACGAAGCCGCGCAGGCTCTGAAGGTGGAAATGGATAACGGAACCATGGTCGAAGTATTCGACATGACTGATCCGGCAGATCGCTACACGAATGGCGGAGAGGAGATTCCCTTCTAGGGAAGTGTTTCACGTGAAACGGCCCCCTTCCGCTCTGCCGCGCGTAGGCGCGGATTCTGACGGAAAGAGACCGTTGCGAGGCGTGCCTGTCGAAGCCGGCTACTGTTTCGTGGCTACTGTTTGGTGGCTGCCTTCATGGTGGATACGAAGTCGGTGACCGCAGCGGCGAGAGTGTCGTTGGGGCGGTTGTCATCGTCGAGGTGGGCATCAACGACCTTGGCCAGAGCGGAACCGGTGATTGTTCCCGCAGCGCCAGCAGCAATGGCGTCGGCAACGTGTTGCGGGGTGGAGATTCCAAAGCCAAGGAGAATCGGTGCACCTCCGAAACGTTTCACGTTGTCCACTACGTCAGCGAGCCCGCGTGTCTCTGACTCCTTCTCGGTGCCGGTAACGCCGTCGCGGGAGATCGCATAGATATAGCCCTTGGAATACTTCGCGACGCCCTCGAGGGTTTTCTCGGAGGCTTGTGCTGGTGCGATGAAGATGGGATCGATTCCTGCTTTGTCGGCTGCAGCGGCGAAGGGGGCGCCTTCGCGAACGGGGACGTCGGGAAGCAGGATGCTATCGGCGCCGGCCTCGTGAAATTCGGAATAGAAGGTCTCGAGCCCGCGGGTGAAGGGAACGTTGCCGTAGATGAGCATGCCGATGGGCAGGTCCGGGAATTCACTGCGGATCTGACGGATCTGCTCGATAGCGGAATCCACCGTCGCACCGCCGGCGAGCGCGCGAATGTGGGAGGCCTGGATCGTTGGGCCGTCGGCGACAGGATCCGAGAACGGGACACCAAGCTCGAGGGCGTCGGCGCCACCGGCGACGGCCGCGCGGACGATGGTGAGTGCGGTCTCGGGATCGGGATCGCTGAGCATGATGAAAGGAACGAAAGCGCCTTCACCGCGTGCGGCTAGGGTGGAGAAGAGTTTCTCGTAACGGCTCATTACTTGTCCTCCGTGATCTTGAGTTCGGGGTGCTCGCTAAGGGTTCGGCGGACGTGGTCGATGTCCTTGTCGCCGCGCCCAGAAAGGGAAACGAGGATGGTGATGTCTTCATCCTTGCGCTTGAGTGCGTAGGCCAGCGCGTGTGAGGATTCGAGGGCGGGGATGATGCCCTCGCGGCGGCTAAGGAGCTGGAAGGCTTCGAGGGCTTCTGCGTCGGTGATGCCGACATAGGTTGCGCGCCCCGTCTGAGCGAGGTGCGCGTGCTGTGGACCGACGCCCGGGTAGTCGAGGCCAGCGGAGATGGAATAGGATTCCTCAACCTGGCCGTCGGCATTGCGCATGAGATAGGACCGGGCGCCGTGGAGGATGCCGATGGTGCCGTTGTTGATGGTCGCGCCGTGGTGCCCGGAGTCGAGTCCCTCTCCCCCGGGTTCCGCTCCAACGAGTTCGACGGATTCCTCATCGATGAAGTCAGCGAACATACCAATGGCGTTCGAACCGCCGCCGACGCACGCGACGACGAGATCCGGCAAACCGCCGGTGCGCTCGATCATCTGGGCCTTGGCTTCTTCGGAAATCACCTTGTGGAACTCGCGAACGATCGTTGGGAAGGGGTGTGGCCCAGCCGCAGTGCCGAGGAGGTAGTGAGATTCGTGGAAGGTCGCGGTCCAGTCACGGAGAGCTTCGTTGACGGCATCCTTGAGCGTGCCGGAACCGGAATCAACCGGAACAACCTTCGCGCCCATCAGTTCCATTCGGTAGACGTTGGGCTGCTGCCTCTCGACGTCCTTCGCGCCCATGTAGATCACGCAGTCGAGGTCAAGCAGAGCACAGGCGAGGGCGGTCGCCGTGCCATGCTGGCCGGCGCCGGTCTCGGCGATGATGCGGGTCTTCCCCATCCGCTTGGCCAAGAGCGCTTGGCCGATCACCTGGTTGGTCTTGTGCGCGCCGCCGTGGACAAGGTCCTCCCTCTTGAGGAAGACGCGCGCCTTGCCGCCGAGCTTGGTGGCTTCGGTGAGGGGCGTGGGACGGCCTAGGTAGTCTCGTAGGTAGCCGGCAAGTTCCTTGCGGAAGGCCGGGTCGTTCTGGGCGTCGACGAAGGCGTGCTCGAGCTGGTCGAGTGCTGGGATGAGTGATTCGGGAACAAATTGTCCGCCAAACTCACCGAAGTAGGCGGGAAGAATGGTCTCCCTGGTGTCCTGATCGTTGGTCATGATAGTCCTTTTGTCTCGGGCTGTTGCTAAGGATCGGGTTGGGGATTAATACGTAAAGTGACGAATGATATGGAAGGCTCGAGCGATGAGTGCACTGTCTTTTCGACCGTTCACTTCGACCCCCGAATTGATGTCCAATCCGGCGGTGCCGACGCGAAGCGCCTGGGTGAGGTTCTCTGGATTCAGGCCCCCAGCAAGAAGTGACTTGGCTTTGACCTCGTCCGGGACAGTTGTCCAGTCGAAGGAGGTACCGGTTCCGCCGGTGCCGGAGTCGAGAATGAGGAGGTCGACGGCGTCGGCAAGCGCAGCGGCGAGGGCCGAGCCGTGGGGTGCGGTCATGTCGATGGCGCGCCACACCTGGCGCTCCCCTGCTACTGCGCGGACGGACTCAATGAGTTCGAGCTCGGCCTGGGTGCTTCCCTGGAAGGGTGCGTGGAGTTGTAGGGCGGCGATGCCGTCGAAGGCAAGCTCCTCCCAGCCGGAGGTGCGGCGAGAGACCGCGACGTAGTTGAGGTCGGGTTCGTGGGCGATGATGTCGAGCGCGGTTTCACGTGAAACATTGCGCGGGGAGGCCTCCTCGAAGACGAATCCCCCGTAGACGGCACCGGCGGCACGGGCGGCCTGAGCCGCTGACCATGTCGTGAGGCCGCAGACCTTGTTCTGGCCATAGACCAGCTCACGGGCGGCCCGGTCGATATCGGGCGTGCCAGTGAGCTGGGAGCCAACGAGGAAGGCATTGGCGTGAGAACCCAGGAGGCGAACGGTCTGGTTGTCGCGGATGCCGGACTCCGAGACGATGACCTTGCCAGACGGGACGTGGTGCGAAAGGCGCTCGGAGCGAGTGAGATCGATGCTGAGGTCGTGGAGGTTGCGGTTGTTAATTCCGATCACGTCGATGCCAAAGGCAGTGGCACGGGCGACTTCCTCCTCGGTGATTGCTTCGGTAAGGACATCAAGTCCAAGGGAATCAGCTATCTGCTTAAGTTCCGCGTAGGTGTCGTCATCGACGATCGACATCATGAGCAAAATGGCGTCAGCGCCGAAATAGCGAGCGGCGTAGACCTGAATGGGGTCAACGATGAAGTCCTTGCACAAGACAGGCAGGTGCGTGGATAGAGCCACGGTCTGCAGGTGGTCGTAGTCGCCACCAAAACGATCCGGCTCGCACAGCACCGAGATGGCCGAAGCGTAGCGCGAGTACACCCGCGCGATGGCCCCGGGCTCGTAGTGCTCGCGAATCAGCCCCAGTGACGGCGAGGCAGACTTGCATTCCATGATGAAGCGGTTGGTCCCGTTGAGCGCATCGTAGAAGGAGCGCTCCGAACGCGGAAGCGTCGCGAGGTCCACGTGTGCGAGGCGCTCACGGATAGCGGCCAGGTGCGTGCGGCGCTTGGCGACGATCCCCTCAAGCACGGTCGGCAGAGCCATAGTTCGCCTCCTCGTGCTTCTTCAGCCATGCGGCCACGGTGCCATCCTTGATGAGTTGGTCGGCATGCGCGACGCCCTCGTGGATGGAATCGGTAGTGCCATTGAGGTAGAACATTGCACCGGCGGTCGCGGCGATTGCATCATGGTGGGCAGGTTTACCGGTGCCGGCGAAGACCGCCCGGAGGGCCCTTGCGTTTTCTTCACCGTTGCCGCCGGCGAGGTCGGAGAGCTCGTGGCGGGAGATGCCGAGGTCTTCCGGGGTGAGCTCGTAGTGGCTAATGGAGCCGTCGCGAAGCTCCCAGACCTGGGTGGTTCCGTGTACGGCGATCTCATCGGTGCCCGCACCGTGGACGACCAGCGCGCGCGTGCGGCCAAGATCCTTGAACACCTCAGCAATGAGCTGGCCCTGTTCGGGGTTAGCGATGCCCATGATCTGGAACTCGGGACGGCCGGGGCTCAGGAGCGGGCCCATGGTATTGAAGAGGGTTGAAACTCCGAGGCCTTTGCGAACGGGCTGCACGTGAGCGACGGCCGGATTATAGGCCGGCGCAAAGAGAAAGGTGAAATTCGAGGCCTCGAGCTGGCGGACTGCGCGGTCGGGGTCGAGATCAAGCGGGATACCGAGCGCCTCGAGGACGTCGGCCGAGCCAGACTTGGACGAAACTGAGCGGTTGCCGTGCTTGACCATCTTGACCCCGCCGGCGGAGGCGACGAGGGATGCGCCGGTGGTGACGTTGATGGTGTTCGCGCCATCGCCACCGGTTCCCGCGGTATCCATGAGGCCCTTGCCGGTAACCGGGAAGGGGCGGCCGGCGTTGAGGAAGGCGCGGGCGGCGCCGGCTACATCGGCGAAGGTCTCGCCGCGCGTACGGATGTGGGTAAGGAGGGCGGCGATATGGATGTCGTCATACTCCCCCACCGTCAGCGGGGTGAAGACCTCGATTGCTTCCTCGAGGGTCGGTTCGGAGATATCGAGGAATTCCTGCAGTGTCTTGAGGGCGTGGTTATTGGTCATTACTTGGCTCCTTCCATGGTGGGTAGAGAAGAAAGTTGTTCAATGCAGCGTTCGATCATGATGGGGCCGGTCGGAGTTAGCACCGACTCCGGGTGGAACTGAAGGCCGAGGGCCATGCCGTCGACGGTTTCCGCCGCCATCGTGACAGGGCCGATGTCGGTCTCCGTCTCCGCGAGGCTGCGCATCTGGGTGGGAATGCTCGCGCAGCCCAAGGAGTGATAGCGCGCAACGGGGACGAGGCGGCCCACGTAGTTCGGATTATCTGGCTCGGAATCAGTAGTGAGCCCTTGGAAGAGCGGGTGCTTCGCGCCAGCGTCGGTCAGCGTCATGGGCACAGAGGAACCGTGGACTGGGCCGCAGGGCTCGACGGTGCCGCCGAAGTGCTCGAGCAGCGCCTGGAAACCCAGGCAGATGCCGAGGATGGGGATGCGGCCGAGGGAGGCGTCGACAAGTTGCATCATCGATCCAGCGTCGCGCGGATGGCCGGGGCCGGGAGAGAGGATGATGATGTCGGGTTGGGCGGCGAGAACCTCCTCCACCGGCACCGTATTACGGAAAACGGTGGTGTTATAGCCGGCGAGGGCGTCGACGAGGTTGTAGACGAAGGAATCGTGGTTATCAATGAGGACGACGTGTGGGTTCATCGGATGACCTCCAGGGATGCGTTGTGTGCCTGGGCGATGGCACTGAGCACCGCGTAGGCCTTGTGGACCGTTTCATCGGCTTCGGACTGGGGGATGGAATCGCGCACGACCCCCGCGCCGGCCTGGACGACGGCCGTGCCATCCTTGACGTATGCGGAACGGATGACGATGCAGTTATCCATGGATCCATCGCCGCGCAGGTAACCGATAGCTCCCCCGAAGGAGCCGCGGCGAGTGCCCTCGGTTTCGCGGATGAGCTCCATCGCGCGCAATTTCGGCGCGCCGGTCAGAGTGCCCATGTTCATGCAGGCACGGTAGGCGTCGAGGGCGTCGAAATCCTCGTGCAGCGTGGCGACGACGCGGGAGACCAGGTGCATCACGCGGGAATAGCGGTCCACTTGGAGCAGATCAGCGACCTGTCGGGTGCCGGGGACGGCGACGCGGGCGAGGTCGTTGCGGGCCAGGTCCACCAGCATGATGTGCTCGGAGACCTCCTTGGAATCGGTGCGCATCTCGAGTTCATTGCGGATGTCCAGCTCGTGGGTCGCGCCGCGCGGGCGGGTGCCGGCGACCGGATAGAGCTGCACCTGCCGGTCGGTGGCCGTGTACTTCAGGTTGGATTCCGGAGAGGCCCCGAACAGCTCGTGCTCGGCGCCGCGCAGGTAAAACATGTACGGCGAGGGGTTGGTCTCACGCAGTGTGCGGTAGGCAGCGAAGGCATCGGGGCAGTCGAGACTAAACGCACGGGAAGGGACCACCTGATAAATATCGCCGGCGTGGACGTTGCCTTGCAGGCGCTCCACGTGACGCCGGAAAGCAGCGTCGTCGATGGAGGCGCGCGCGGATATGTGAGGTAGTGGCTGTGGGGGCTGGGGCGTGATGGGATCGGTGCGGGCGGCGCGGTCGAGCTCCTCCTCAAGTGCCTGCTTGTCGACGCCCCACCCCTCTATCTTCGCGGTCTCCGTCAGGTGGTCCACGGTGAGAACGTGCTCGGCGACGAGAAACTCATAATCGGGGTATCCGTTGAGTCCGTCGGGAACCGGGGGTAGCTTCTCGAAGGTCTCGACGTAGTCGAAGGCGAAACCGCCACCGATGAAGGGTAGTGATTCGCTGGAATACAGTGTGCTGAATTGTAAGGTGCGCAGGATATCCGCGGTGGAGGTAGCGCGGAGCCGGGCGCGCTCATCGTGTTCGGTGGAAAGCTCGAAGCTAAAGGTGGTGCTCTCCTCGCTGTCCTGGCTGATCCTGGAGCGGAAGTCCTGGCGAAGCTCGTCGAGGAGCAGCTGGCCAGCGGATGTTAATGCGGTAGCGGTGACCTCTTGGCCGTGGCAGACGACTTTGAGCGCTGCCTTGGTGATCGCAATGCACGTGAGGTTCTTCTTGGATTCAATGTCCGCGGATTCTAAGAGCAGGGAATCTTGCGGCGTGGCGAGGGCATAAAAGAGCGCACTGGCATCGGGTGTGTACCCGACCTCGCGTTTGGCTGTAAACGGCATACGGTGTCTTTCTTTAACGATGTTGTGTGCTGCCGCGAGCTTTTAAAGAGAGCAAAACGCCGAAAAGCCCGCAGCTGCGGGCCTTAAATATGGGAGAACAACGAGGCCCGCGGGTTACGCGCGCCACCACCAAAGGTTAGATATGTTCTTCACATCACTGACTCTAACACCGATACCTTCTGCCGTACAGATAAATGTGAGCGGGTACCCCCGTGGGGTCTATGTGCTGCAGGGCCACAGCGAGGTGGGTGATATAGGAAACATGCAGCTTAAGCATGTGATATAGAACTCTAAAACTGTCACAGTATAGCTTTTGGAGGGCTAAGAGTACCCCCGTGCGGGAAAAATATTCACAAAACTGCTGCTTAAACGCATGGAAAGAGGCTTAAATAACGGTCACAACAGTCACTCTAGAGTAGAAAAGGACCGTTATGTTCTCTAAAACTGCTGCTGCTCTCTCCGCTCTCGCTCTGAGCGCCGCCGCCCTCGTGGGGTGCTCCTCATCCTCGGACAACGCCGGCGGTGATTCCGGTGGTGGAGACTCCTACTCCATCGGTATCAACCAGCTGGTTCAGCACCCCTCCCTCGACGCCGCCGCGGAAGGTTTCCAGGAAGCCTTCGAGGAAGCGGGCGTGGACGTGGATTGGGACATCCAGAATGCCAATGGCGAACAGGGCACCGCGGTGTCCATCTCCCAGCAGATGGCAAACGCTAACCACGACCTCTACCTGGCAATCGCCACCCCGGCCGGACAGGCCATGAGCAAGTCCATCAAGGACAAGCCGCTTCTGTTCACCGCGGTGACGGACCCCGTGGAGGCGGAGCTGGTGGAGTCCCTGGATAAGCCGGGCAAGAATGTCACTGGTACCTCTGACGCCGCGCCCATCGAGGAGCAGGTTGAGCTGATTACCCAGCTGGTCCCAGACGCCAAGACCGTCGGCGTGGTCTACTCCTCCGCCGAGGTCAACTCCAAGGTGCAGGTGGAACAGTTGGCAGAGGCCGCTAAGCCGAAGGGCATTGAGGTGAAGTCGCAGACGGTGACCTCCGTGACGGAGATCCCGCAGGCCGTGGAGGCGCTGGGCGATGTCGATGCCATCTACGTGCCGACCGACAACATGGTTGTTTCCGGCATTTCTTCGCTCATCAAGGTAGCGAATGACAAGACCATCCCGGTCATCGCAGCGGACTCGGGTGCCGTTGAAGGTGGTGCTGCCGCCACCATCGGTATCGACTACAAGGAGCTGGGCCGCCAGACCGGTGAGATGGCGCTGCGCATCCTCCAGGACGGCGCAGACCCGGCCGAGACCCCGGTAGAAACCGCCTCTGAGTACACCTACGTCATTAACGAGGATGCCGTGAAGGCACAGGGCGTTGAGGTACCGAAGGAGATCATGGAGAAGGCTGAGAAGCTGTGATTGGTGCACTCGAGCTAGGGCTCATCTATGCGGTCATGGCCGTGGGCGTCTACCTGACATTCCGCGTCCTTGACTTCCCGGACCTGACCGTCGATGGCTCCTTTACCACCGGGGCTGCGACGGCCGGCGTGCTCATTACGAATGGGGTTAATCCCTTTCTGGCATCGGCCGCAGGCTTTGTCACCGGCTTTATCGCCGGCTGCATCACGGGACTTCTGCACACGAAAGGCCGCATCGACGGTTTGCTTGCGGGTATCCTCACGATGATTGGTCTGTGGTCCATCAACCTGCGCATCATGGGCAGCGCCAACGTTCCGTTGCTCTCCCAAGATTCGGTGTTTACCCCGCTGGATGCAGTAATGGGGTCGTGGGCCGGGGTGGGCTTGCTCGCCCTGGGTGCGGTGCTGCTCTGCCTGCTGATCGTGTGGTTCCTGTCCACGGACCTGGGACTTTCTCTGCGCGCAACAGGTGACAATCAGCAGATGATCACCTCCTTTGGCGTGTCCACCGATTTCACCAAGATCCTGACCCTGGCCCTGTCCAATGGCCTGGTGGGCCTGTGCGGTGCGCTCATCGCGCAGTACCAGGGCTTCGCCGACATTTCGATGGGTATCGGACTCATCCTGGTTGGTCTGGCATCCGTCATCCTGGGACAGGCGGTACTCCCCCAGTCGCGCTTGTGGATGGCCGTGGTTGCGGTGGCGTTGGGCTCCGTGATCTACCGTCTCATCATCTTCGCTGCGCTTCAGGTAGGCCTCAACCCGAATGACATGAAGCTCATCACGGCGCTGCTGGTTATTGTCGCTCTGCTGGTGCCGCGTATGACGAAGGTGCGCGGGAAGAGGAAGGCCTAGATCATGCTCAAAGTAGATAAGATTTCGAAGACCTTCTTCCCGGGTACGGTCAACGAACGCCGTGCGCTTCGCGACGTCTCCCTGGAACTTGCCTCCGGCGATTTTGTCACTGTCATCGGCTCTAACGGTGCGGGAAAGTCGACACTGCTGAACTCCGTCGCGGGCCGACTCATCCCGGATTCGGGAAAGATCTCGATCGACGGCCAGGACGTGACGAGCCAGCCGGAGCACAAGCGTGCAAGGAAGGTCGGGCGCGTCTTTCAGGACCCCATGGCGGGTACGGCACCAAACCTCACGATTGAGGAGAATCTCTCCTTGGCGTACCTGCGCGGCAAGAAGCGTGGCCTCGGTTTGGGTCTCAACTCCGCGCGCCGGGCCATCTTCGTGGAACAGTTGGAATCCCTCGAGCTCGGCCTAGAGAAGCGTCTGGGGACCAAGGTAGGGCTGCTCTCCGGCGGTCAGCGCCAGGCGCTGTCGTTGCTCATGGCCGGCTTTACTAACCCGAAGGTGATGCTTCTGGATGAGCACACGGCGGCCCTCGACCCGCAGCGCGCCGAGCTGGTAACGACATTGACGAAGCGCATTGTGGAGCAAGGTCAGCTCACGACTCTGATGGTGACGCACAATATGGCGCAAGCGCTGCAAGTGGGAAACCGTCTCATCATGATGCATGAGGGAGAGATCATCTATTCCGCTGACGCCGAGCAGAAGGCGAAGCTCACGGTAGAGGATCTCATGGCGGAGTTCGCAAAGATTAAGGGAGCGACCTCCGATAGGACGCTGCTGCAGTAGCATTCCTGCGAGGTTGTTTCACGTGAAACCTAGGTGCTGTGTTCGGCAGCATCTAGGTTTCTTTTGTTATGTCCATAGGGTTTTTGGACATGGA
>NZ_KV827340.1:0-208 GCF_001836065.1 Corynebacterium sp. HMSC035E02 | reverse complement strand
GAGTCTTTCCAAATCTGATGAATCTTTCGGTCAACATCATCGTAAAATGCAACACGATCATCTTTTCCGGATAGTCGTTTCTGCTGCACATGGGCCCATTTGTAGTATCCAGACCGAGACACTTTTAATAGTCGTGCCATGCGCTTGATGCTGTAGTTCGCCTTCTCCTGCTGCATTAGTTCGAACTTTTCTGCTCGCGTTGCTTCGC
>NZ_KV827339.1:0-251 GCF_001836065.1 Corynebacterium sp. HMSC035E02 | reverse complement strand
GGCTTAAGGGACATTTCGTGTGGATAAACCGGTACGGTTTCCTGGAACAGCCTGGGATAATGCGGTGATCTTGATTTTGAATCGGTTCCAACAGCCCGATCGATGGAATCAACACCGGATAGTCCTAGGTCTGTGATAGGAGGACTGCAGCTGGTGCGGTAAGGCCAATTCCTATGGCTAATAGGAATCGACCGTCATGTGACATGTGCGGGCACGGACTGGTTAAGAACGGCAAAACCGCGGCAGGAACC
>NZ_KV827338.1:0-26725 GCF_001836065.1 Corynebacterium sp. HMSC035E02 | reverse complement strand
TGCCCGTTCTGCCAAAGTTAGAGCCTCTGATGCAAGATCTGGCTCGAACTTTGGCAACAACGACAGCTGGCCGCCCTGGGTTTAGGCAAAAAGAATGCCCCTCCTACCCACAATGGGGCAGAAGGGGCCGGAGGGCTTGGGGCTGTTAAGCCCTAAGCCTTAATCCTCATCAGCCTTAATCCTCGTCGGAGGAGGTGGAGATGGTGGCGGTCGGGTCGTCGAGCTTCAGCTCACGAGCTGCCTTCTCCACGGTGCTGCGCTCCACCTTGCCCTCGCGGGCCAGGCCCTCGAGAACGGCGACGACGATGGACTCGGCGTCGATGTTGAAGTAGCGGCGAGCGCCTTCGCGGGTATCGGAGAATCCGAAGCCATCTGCGCCCAGGACGATGTAGTCGCCCGGGACGTAGGGGCGAATCTGCTCCTGCAGGTCCGTAGCGAAGTCGGAGACACCGACGAACGGTCCCTCGAAGCCCTTGAGCTGGGAGGTGGCGAATGCCTCGGTCGGCTCAACACCCTTGCGCAGTGCCTCCTGGTTACGGGCAGCGCCGTCGCGAGCCAGGTTGACCCACGAGGTGACGGAGAACAGCGAAGCCTTGACATCGAAGTCCTCAGCCAGGATCTCCTGGGCGCGCAGGGCCTCGTACATGCCCACACCGGAGGCCAGGATGTTGGCCGGGATGGAGCCGGACTCGGCGGTGTTGTAGTGGTAGATGCCCTTGTGGAGGCCCTCGACGTCGAGGTTCTCCGGCTCAGCAGGCTGCTTGACTGGCTCGTTGTACACGGTGATGTAGTACATGATCGGCTCGTTGTCCTCGCCGTACATGCGCTCAATACCGCGCGGAACCAGGTGAGCGATCTCGTAGCCGAAGGCCGGGTCGTAGACCTCCACGGCCGGGTTGGTCGACGCCAAGATCGGGGAGTGGCCGTCCATGTGCTGCAGGCCCTCACCGGTCAGGGTGGTGCGGCCGGCGGTCGCACCGATGATGAAGCCGCGGCCCAGCTGGTCGGCAGCAGCCCAGAAGGCATCGCCGGTGCGCTGGAAACCGAACATCGAGTAGAAGATGTACAGCGGAATCATCGCCTCGCCCTGGGTGGCGTAGGAGGTAGCAGCCGCGGTGAAGGAGGCGGCTGCGCCTGCCTCAGAAATACCCTCGTGCAGAATCTGACCATCCGTGGCCTCGCGGTAGGAGAGCATGAGGTCGTGGTCCACCGGAACGTAGTTCTGGCCACGCGGGTTCCAGATCTTGAGAGTCGGGAACCAAGAGTCCATACCGAAGGTGCGGGCCTCATCCGGAATGATCGGCACGACGCGCTTGCCCAGCTCCTTGTCGCGCATGAGCTCCTTGAAGGTACGCACCAGCGCCATGGTGGTGGCGACGTCCTGCTTGCCGGAACCCTTGCGGACCGAGCGCAGCTTGGACAGATCCGGGGTGGTCAGCGTCTCGAAGTTCTCACGGCGCTCCGGCAGGAAGCCGCCCAGCTCTTTACGACGCTCCAGCATGTACTTGATCTCCGGGGCGTCCTTGCCCGGGTGGTAGTACGGCGGCAGGTATGGATCTGCTTCGAGCTGCTCGTCGCTGATCGGGATGCCCTGCTTGTCGCGGAAGAGCTTCAGATCCTCCAGCGTCAGCTTCTTCATCTGGTGGGTAGCGTTGCGGCCCTCGAAGTTGTGGCCCAAGCCGTAGCCCTTAATGGTGTGGGCCAGGATGACCGTCGGGCGGCCGGTGCCCGCGTAGCTCAACGCCTTGTCGTATGCGGCGTAGATCTTGCGGTAGTCGTGGCCACCGCGGCGCAGTGCCCAAATCTCATCATCGGACATGTCCTCCACCAGCTTGAGCGTGCGCTCATCGCGGCCGAAGAAGTGCTCACGCACGTAGGCGCCGTCGTTAGCCTTGAAGGTCTGGTAGTCACCATCAGACGTGGTGTTCATGATGTTGACCAGGGCGCCGTCCTTGTCAGCTTCCAGCAGCTTGTCCCAGCCGCGGCCCCAGACAATCTTGATGACGGACCAGCCGGCACCGCGGAAGAAGGACTCCAGCTCCTGAATGATCTGGGTGTTACCGCGTACCGGGCCGTCGAGACGCTGCAGGTTACAGTTCACCACGAAGGTCAGGTTATCCAGCTCATAGAGGGAAGCCATCTGCAGCAGACCACGGGACTCCGGCTCATCCATCTCGCCGTCGCCGAGGAAGGCCCAGACATGCTGCTTGGAGGTGTCCTTGATGCCGCGGGTCTCCAGGTACTTATTGAAGCGTGCCTGGTAGATGGCGTTGATGGGGCCCAGGCCCATGGACACGGTGGGGAACTCCCAGAAGTCTGGCATCAGGCGTGGGTGCGGGTAGGACGGCAGACCATTGCCCTCGCCGCGGGAGTGCTCCTGGCGGAAGCCATCGAGGTCTTCCTCGCTCAGGCGGCCCTCCATGAAGGCGCGGGCGTAGACACCCGGGGAGGCGTGGCCCTGGAAGAAGACCTGGTCGCCGCCGGAGGGATCATCCTTGCCCTTGAAGAAGTGGTTCAGGCCCACCTCATACAGCGGGGCAGCGCCTGCGTAGGTGGAGATGTGGCCACCGACGCCGATGCCCGGGCGCTGTGCGCGGTGCACCATGATGGCCGCGTTCCAGCGGATCCAGCGGCGGTAGCGCTTCTCCAATTCCTCATCGCCCGGGAACTCCGGCTCCAGGGAGGTAGGGATGGTGTTAACAAAATCCGAGGACGTCAGCGACGGCAACGGCACGCGCTTGGCGGTAGCGCGCTCAAGAAGGCGCAGCATGAGGTAGCGGGCGCGCTCCGGATCGGAAGAATCTAGAAGACCGTCGAGGGAGTCCATCCACTCGCGGGTCTCCTCGGGGTCGGAGTCATGCAGGTATGCTGCCACGCCATCGCGAACGATGGGAAAGTTGGAGTCGCCGTTGTGGGCGTCCAAGTCGGCCATTAAATCCTCCTGGGTCGTAGTACACAGATCTTGCTCTAGGATACGCGCCCCTTTCACGGTGGGGCATTCGGAGGCCCCCACGGGTGGTTTTATGGGGGAAAATGTCCACCTCCGGGGCCGAACGGGGGAGGCTTGACGCGAAAAAGTGCACCGTAGACGTTAAAATACTCTGCATGACATCAACTACTTCATCGGAAGGAACTCAGCGAGTGTCGGGATTTGCAGCCAAGCTCGGCGTCGAGGAGGGCCAGATTGCCCTAGAACTTGGTTGGGACGAAGACTGTGACTCCACGATTTCTGAGTCCATCGAGGACGTGTTGGGGGAGGACTTCCTCGAGGAGGAGACCGACGAGTTGTGCGACCTCGTGCTGCTGTGGTGGCGCGCGGAGGACGGCGACTTGGTCGATGGGCTGGTGGATGCCACCCGTCCCTTGGGCGATTCCGGCCGCATCTGGCTGCTGACCCCAGGAGCTGGAAAGCCAGGCAACTTGGAGCCAGGCGAGATCTCCGAATCTGCACAATTGGCCGGTCTGGTGCAGACCAAGGCCGAGCGCCTCGGCGAGTGGCAGGGGTCCTGTCTCGTGGCCCGCGGCTACACCAAGAAGCCTTAAGAAATAATCGCAGGATATACCTGCTCACGCGGCATTCGCAGCGGAGAATCGCACCCCGATTTGTTGCTGCGGCTGCCCATGGGCTAATCTTGTTCGAGCACACCAAGTGCACTGCGGCTTTAGCTCAGCTGGAAGAGCAACTGGTTTACACCCAGTAGGTCGGGGGTTCGATCCCCTCAGGCCGCACCAAATGAAACCCCTTTCCGTTAAGTCGGAGAGGGGTTTCGTCGTGCTCGGAGGGCGCCCGCGGGTGCCCTAGGGTGAAGGCTGCTTTGGTGGTCGGTGTAGATGCGGACTGCTCCGTCTGCTTTGAGTTGGGTGTGTTGGCGTTCGGGGTTTGGTCGGTAGTGCTGATGCGGGCGTAGCCGATGATTTGGCCGGCAAGGCCCGTGGAGTGTTCGGTTGGGGTATACCTCAAAAGGGCACCACTCGCCCCAATCCGATATTCGCTCCCCTCTACGAATGAACGGATGCGTAACGGTGCTCCATGTACAAGTGGAACTAATACTTACGAAAATGACTTAGGCCACAAAAGCATGACCAGTGTTTATGCAGATGAATAATCATTGTTGACAAATGGTTATTGACTGCATTTTTCATTAGTCATAGGTTTGAGGTAAGCCGGTGATGAGCCGGGCATCTTGGAAATCTGGAAAAGGGGTCATCATGTTCAAAAAAGGGCTGGCGTGCGTGAGCGCTACGGCGTTGTTCGCGCTGAGTTCGACATTTTCAGTGCAAGCTGAAGATGACATTGATGCGTAAACAGAAAAGCACAGCCTACTGGTGGAGCGTTACTGTCGTTGTAGTGCTGTTCATCGCAACGCTTGTAATCAATTATCTAGCAGGATTAAGTGCTGATGAATCATACTTTGGAGCACATTGGTGGCATCGTCTGGCATGGGTTACGCCACTGTTGTTCTTGGCTTCTTTGATTTGGGCCTGGTTCGAGCACAGGAAGGTGCATCGGTATCCGCATTGACCCATATTTAGCAGCGTCGGGCGTGAATGAGAAGGAAGCCTTTGAGCTTGGGCGAAAGATGCTTTTTGCTCTAGTGGGGAGTGCCGATCGGGCCTAACCCCCGACGCGTCTACTTTCCGGGGTCAGGCCCATGTCTTCGTCCCAGTTGGGAACGCAGTTCTCAGCGGTGCAGCCAGCGGCTTCAAGAATACTGTCGGCAATCTCGGTTTCGGTCGCTTCTCGCGTCCACGCAATCGCGTTCATCATCGTCCCCTTTGGGGGCCGAGGCTAGAAGCGCTCCTGGCCACGCTCGCGGATCTTCTCGTAGAAGTCCGGCTTGGCGGAGCCATAGCGCGAGCGGGAGCGGCGGGAAGGCTGGGCGGTAGCCGCGGGCGTCGATGCTGGGGTAGAAGGCGCCGTAGCGTCGGGGTGCTCGTCGGAAGTCTCGGTCTGGGCAGAGGCTTGGGCATCGGGGTCCGTATCGCCCGGGGCCGGATCGGGGGAGCCGGCGCCGGTGCCAATAGCTGCGGCAGTGGCCTCAGCCATCAGGGCCTCTTCCTCACGGGCGCGGCGGCGCTCCCGAATCTCAGACCACACGAAGTAAGCAAAGCCCAGCGGCGCCATCACGCCGAAGGCAATCCACTGGTAGCCATAGGACAGGTGGTTGCCGCGGTCCAGCTTTGGCACCGGCAGCGCATGCAGCTCACCTGGCTGATCGGGGGAGAGTTGGAGGTAGTCGTGGGCGAGGGGGACGTCGACAAGCTCTGCGATCTGCTCCGTGTTGATGGAGTAGACCTGTGTGTAGCCCTGCTCCTCAATGGGGGCGGAGGTGTGCTCGCGCTCGTTGTAGCGCGCCATGCCCACGATGGTCACCCTCTCCGAGGGGGCCGGATCGATGCGGGGGACGGAATTGCCCTCATCCGTGGGTACCCAGCCGCGGTTGACCAGGAAAGTCTCGCCGGAGTCGGTCTCAAAGGGAACCAGCGACTGGAAGCCCGGAGCGGACTCCACCGGGCGCAGGCGCAAGAGCACCTCATCCTCCGGAAGGTAGTGGCCGGTCAGCTCCGCGCGTTCCCACTCCTTGCGCAGGGAGCCATCGGTGGAAAAGACCTCGGTGACCGGCTGGGGGTCGGCGTCGTAGGCCTCCTCAATGAGGTGGTTGCGCTCCACAATCTGGTCGTCTTTATTCAGCTGCCACGGTGCGAGCACCGTGAAAGACAAATAGGAAAAGGCGACGATGAAGATGAGAAAGAGCACCCACCCAGGCTTGAGGAATGTCTTGAGCATGATGATCAGTCTAGTAGCCGCAAAAGATTATCTAGCCGTGGTTCGTCTTAATCCACTCGAGCAGACCTGGAACGGCGGCGTCGATCTCTTCGCGGGTACGGGCGAAGTCCTCCTCCGTGCCGTAGAACGGATCCTCCACGATGGCGTCCTCCGGAGAATTCGGGTCGAAACTGCGCATGAGGCGCACCTTGTCCTTCGGGATGCCGCGCTCGATAAGGGCATCGCGGTGGCCGGTATCCATGGCCACGAACAGGTCCGCGTCCATGTGCTCCGGACCCAGCTGGGCGGCCTGGTGGCCAGCGCCATCGTGCCCGCCGCGGCGCAGCTCAGCCACAGCGCGCTCATCAGCGCCCTGGCCCACGTGCCAGCCGCCGAGGCCGCAGGAGTCCACGCGGGCGAGGAGATCGAGCATGTCGGTCTCCATGGCATCACGGGTAATGACTTCCGCCATTGGTGAGCGGCAAATATTGCCCGTGCACACGAAGACGATGTGGAGCTGGTTGTCGTTCTCCGGAGGCGTCATGCAAAGGCTCCTTAAGCTAGAGGGGTGCGCTGACGAACGAAAGCTAGGATATAGCAGCGACGCGACTGACGTGAAACCTGAAGCCGTATAAGGAGCAAACAAGATGGCAGAACACACGACCGTCGGCGAGATTCGCCGCGTTATCCACGGGGCCTACCCGCCGCAGCTCGCTGAGTCGTGGGATGCAGTCGGCCTGGTGTGCGGTGACCCCGCGGACGAGGTGCGCACCGTGGCCTTCGCGTTGGACTGCACCCAGGAGGTGGCAGATAAGGCCGTGGAGCTCGGCGCGCAGATGCTCGTGGTGCATCACCCGCTGCTGCTTCGCGGGGTGACCTCGGTGGCGGCGGATACCCCGAAGGGCAAGGTCATTCACACTCTTATCCGCAACGGTGTGGCCCTCCTGGCCGCGCACACCAACGCGGATAAAGCGCGCCCGGGTGTCAACGACAAGCTGGCCGAACTCGTCGGCATCACGCCCGGCCGCCCCATCGTCCCTGTCGAGCCCTATGAGAACCTCGACGAGGCGCTGGGCCTGGGGCGCGTGGGTGAGCTTGAGCAACCAATGACGCTGCGCGAATTCACCCAGCGCGTGGCCGATGCCCTCCCAGAAACCGAGTGGGGAGTGCGTGCGGCCGGTGATCCGGAGCGCGTGGTGAAGCGCGTGGCCGTCTCCAGTGGCTCGGGTGACTCCTTCCTGGACCAAGCAGCAGCGCTCGGCGTGGACGTCTACGTCACCTCCGATCTGCGCCACCACCCGGTGGATGAGCACCTGCGCGCCGCGCACTTGGCGGAGCCGGAGGGCCCAGCCGTGGTCGATACCGCTCACTGGGCCAGCGAATTTCCCTGGACCACCCAGGCACGCGATATTGTGGAAACCGCATTGCGCGTGAACACCGAGATCATCGATGTCCGCACCGACCCATGGACGATTTCTGCGCATAAGGAGAACTAAATGAAACTGTCACAGGATCTGCAGAGCATCTTGCTGGAGCTGGCGACCCTCGAGCGCTCCCAGGCGCACGGTGGAACCTCCACCATCCCGGAGCAAGAGGAATACGAGAAGGCGCAGGCTGCACACGCCAGGCTTATCGACGCCTCCGGCTCCGCCCAGCTCGCCGTCGATGACATGGAGATGGAGATCCTGCGCATCCAGGCCGACGAGCGCAAGCTGCGCCAGCGCGAGCGCGACGATAAGGCCCAGCTCGGCGCCGCGACCGACCCGGAGACCCGCAAGGACCTGGAACACGATCTCTATGCGGCTAAGTCCCGCATCGCGGATCTCATGAGCGAACTGCAGGAAGCCCACAACGAAATCCATGCTTTGCGCGCCAACCTGGATGTCCACGGCGCGAAGGTCTCCGATTCGGAGCGCAAGCTCGAAGTACTCAAGCGCGCGGCCGAGGCCGCCCAGGAGGCCGCGGCGAACCGGCCGGATCCGCAGGTGCGCATCGGCGAGCTGCGCGAGCAGCTGCCCGCGGATGTCTTGGAAGAGTACGAGACCGTGCGCGAAGAAAACGGTGTGGGTGCCGCTGCCTTCACCGGGCGCGGCTGCGGCGGGTGCTTCATCATTCTGCCGCCGGCCGAGCAGAACGCGGTGCGCAACGCTGCGGCCGACGAGGTCCCGCAGTGCTCTGATTGCGGCTCCTACCTGGTACGCCCGGCCTCATGAAGCTCGTCATCTTCGCTGACGGCGGCTCCCGCGGCAACCCCGGGATAGCCGGTTCCGGCACCGCAGTCTATAACGAGGACCGCTCGCAGCTGCTCAGGGAAATCGCCTACGTCGTAGGCCAGAAGTCCACCAATAACGTGGCCGAATACCACGGTCTGCTGCGCGGCCTCGAGGCCGCCGTGGAACTGGGGGCAGATGAGGTGGAGTTCTATATGGACTCCAAGCTCGTGGTGGAGCAGATGAACGGGCGCTGGAAGATCAAGCACCCGGACATGCAGAAGCTCGCCATCGAGGCACGCCGCCTGCTCAACCAGATTCCGCGCTTCAGCCTCGAGTGGGTTCCGCGCGCCAAGAACTCGGTGGCCGATGAGCTTTCCAACGTCGCCATGGACGCCGCCGCGAAGGGCGAGCCCGTGGGCATCCTCGACATGGGTGCCGGCGACGCCACTGAAGCGGACGCTGCTTTCGATGCTGCGGGCAGTGGGGAGGCAGGGGAGACGTCGCCAAGCACGGCGTCCTCAACCGCGGCCGACTGGCGCCCCGAGTGTGGCCCGGCCACCCGCTTCATCCTGCTGCGCCACGGCCAGACGGCGATGTCTGCGGCCAAGCAGTACTCCGGGCGCGCGAACCCCGAGTTGACTGAGTTGGGCAAGAAGCAAGCGCTCGCCGCCGCTCAAGCGCTGGCCGATACCCACATCGATGCCGTGGTGTGCTCGCCGTTGCGCCGCTGCCAGCAAACAGCCGCGGCCGTGGTGGAGGGCCGTGACCTGCGTGTAGAGACCGTCGAGGACCTCATCGAGGTGGACTTTGGGCGCTGGGAAGGCAAGACCTTTGCCGAGGCCGACGCCGCCGACCCCGAGCTCCACGCGCGCTGGCTGAAGGATACGTCTGTAGCCTGCCCGGGCGGGGAGTCCCTGCGCGCCGTACACCGCCGAGTCAGCGCCGCGCGCCGCGAGCTGCAGCAGCGCTATGCGGGGCACACCGTGCTCGTGGTCTCCCACGTCAACCCCATCAAGTCCTTCGTGCGGCAGGCCCTCGATTCCGGCCCGCAGACCCCCAACCACCTCTTCTTAGAGCTGGCTTCTGTGAGTGAGGTTGAATTCTTCGATGGCGGTAGCACCCTGCACCGATTTAACGATGTGGGGCATCTGGGCGCGCTGCGATAAACTAACAGGCGCGAATGAGCCGACCGGGTAAACGCGTTCCGTCGAACCGGCCTCTTCCTGGGGCTAGGCGCGGGCCGAGGAAAGTCCGGACTCCACAGAGCACGGTGGTTGCTAACAGCAACCCGGGGTGACCCGCGGGAAAGTGCAACAGAAAGTAGACCGCCGCGCCCTACGCTTCGCTCCGGCGCGGCGTGGGGTAAGCGGTAAGGGTGAAAGGGTGCGGTAAGAGCGCACCAGCACCGTCAGCGATGGCGGTGGCTGGGTAAACCCCACTGGGAGCAAGGCATCACGGCCCGCTGCAAAGCGGGCCCGATCAGGCGTTAGTAGGCTGCTCGTCGAAGCCTGAAGGTAGCTGCTTGAGCCAACTGGCAACGGTTGGCCTGGATGGATGTTTACCACCGCGCCTTGGTGCGCGGCACAGAATCCGGCTTATAGGTTGGCTCATTCGTGCCCATACTTTTATTTTTTGGAACAATGGGGCGGCATGAAGTTGTATGCCGCGCCCCTGGACTTTCGCCCCATCGCCGAGGAATTCTCGGTTCCCACCGACTTCCCAGGAGAAGTCACCGAGCAGGCCGCGTCAGCGCAGGACCGCTACGCTGAGCAGCGCCGCGATGCCCGCGACATCCCGCTGGTGACTATTGATCCGGCCGGATCCATGGATCTGGACCAGGCAGTCTTCATCGAAGCCCGCGATGGCGGCTACCGCGTGCTGTACGCCATTGCCGATGTCGCCGCTTTCATCGAACCGGGCTCCGAGCTGGAGACCGAATCCCTCACGCGCGGGCAAACCATTTACCTGCCCGATGAGCCAGCCCGTCTGCACCCGGCGGAGCTCTCCGAGGATAGGGCCTCGCTGCTTGCCGACGTCGACCGCCCCGCCGTCCTCTGGACCTTCGACCTCGACACTGCGGGTGAGGTGGAGGACTTCTCGGTGGAGCGCGCACTCGTGCGCAGCCGCGCCCGGCTGGATTACGACCAGACCCATGCGGACTTGGAGAATGGCACTCTGCATTCCTCTATCGCCTTACTGCCGGAGGTAGGCAAGCTGCGCCAGGCTTCCTCGCTGCGCCGCGAGGCGATCAACCTGCGCCTTCCCTCGCAGCGCGTATCTGAGACGAATGATGCGGAGAAGGGGCACTACGAGCTGGTGATGGAGCCGCGCTATGAGGTGATGGACTATAACTCCGAAATCTCACTGCTTACCGGCATGTGCGCCGGACGCCTCATGGAAGAACACGGAGTGGGGTTCCTGCGCACGCTGTCCGCGGCCACGCCGGAAGCTGAGGCAACGTTTCGCACCGAGGCTGAGGCTCTGGGCTTTGAGTTGGGGGAGAGCAGCATTTCGGAATTCCTCCATTCCGTGGACGCGGATTCACCGCGTGGCATGGCGGTGATGCGCGAGGCCCAGCGCCTTTTGCGCGGGGCAGACTATGTGTGGCTGGAGGACGGTGACGCGGATGTGCATGCGGGGATCGGCGGATACTATGCACACGTAACCGCCCCGCTGCGCCGCCTCATCGACCGCTTTGCCACGGAGGTGTGCTTGGCGCTGAGCGGTGGCTATGAGGTGCCGGAGTGGGTACGCGAGCGCGCCGGGGATGTCATTTCCACGATGCGTTCGACTTCGCAGCTGGCTTCCCAAGTGGATAAGGCGTGTCTCAACCTTACGGAGGCTACGGTTTTGGAGCCGTGGGTAGGAACCAACTTTGAGGCCGTGGTTGTCGACGGCGGAGAAAAGCGCGAGAAAGCGCGCCTCGTCGTGCTGGATCCGCCGGTGATTGGAATGGCCGTGGGGCAACCACCCACCGGCAGTGAGACCACCGTCTCGCTGGTGAGGGCCGATGTTGCCGAGCGCGACGTGCTCTTTGCGTGGCCGGCGGACTAGTCCTCGGTAATGGCGGGGGCACCGGCCGATAGGGGGACGACAAGCAGGCCGTCCTCGGCGAGGTCGGCCGCGAAGTTCGGGGCCTTGGTGCTTGGGACGTAGGCAATAACCGCGGTTGATGTCCCGGCGTGGGCGGAGCGCGCCGCGACGGCGCCGCGGGCGGTGGCCAGTTGTGCGAGTTTTTCCGCAGAGTTGAAGCCATAGACCGTGGCCAAGGCTGACTGCGATTGGGTAAGCAGTGGGAAGAGCTCGGTGCCGCGGCGTGAGCGCAAGGCGCGGGCAATTCCCTCGGCTCGCTCGGTTTCTTCCGAGTAGAAAGTCAGCCATGCTGTGGCTTGGTCGATGGTGGGCTGGTTTTCGGGGCCGTGCACCTTGTGGACGGCGGCGAGCCACTCGAGGACACGCTGGGGCGCATCCGGCAGGAGGCGCAGCGATGCAGTGCCGAAGGCGCGGCAGGCGGCGTCAATGAAACGCTCGCGAGCGCGGATTTCGGCAACAGCCTCAGCGGAATCGAAGTCACCGGGGACGGCGAGGGCAAAAGCTGCGATGTCCTTGTTGACCACGTGCGGTGCCTGGGTGACGGAACCGTCAGCGTAGTCGATGATGGTGATGGAGTCACCCGCGCCACGCAGTGCGGCGGAGTGGCGGGCCCGCAGCGCAGGGAAGCGGGCAAAGGTGCCGACAGCTTGGGAGCATACCTCTGCGATCCGGGCGCGAAGAGGAGCATCGTGGGGATCGTCCGCGCCGCCGAGCAAGGCCAAAGCGGTCGCGATATCAATGGCTGCGGCGGCTCCGAGCCCGGTCGAATCTGGGATATCGTTGACCACGGTGATGTCGGCGCCGGCGGTCTCGCGGGTGAGGAGCTGGCGGTTGATCATGGTGTAGATGATGCCGCCGAGGCGCGCTGCGATGGCGCCCTCGGGCGCTGGGGGCTCGATGGGCTGGCCTTCGGAATCGACGCCGGGCTGCTGTTCCGCGGCGAGGGAGGAGACTTTCTCCAGCGAAATCTGGTCCTCAAGGGTCTCGCCGTTGGTGTGCTCGAGCCGAACGTTGACGATGCCATCGCTGCGAGGGCTTACAGCTACCGCTGCGCGGAGATCAGCCAGGCCCATGATGGTGATGCCGCCGTAGTGGTCGATGTGCTCGCCGATGAGTGCCCAGGTGGCTGGGGCACTGGCGACATGCGCCGGCTCGGCGCCGATGTTGTCGCTGTGCGCGGCGCGAACGCGGTCGACGGCCGGGGTCGAAGGGGCAGTCCACAGGGGCATCGGGAAGGTTCTCCTTTGCTGGTGGCGAGATCCTGCCTGTAAACGGGGCAGGAGGTAGGTGACCTATCTATTCTAACGGGCGTAGTCGATGGGCGGTCTGTAGTGTGGGGTGCACTGATCGAGCGCCTAAAAGAATGGAGAAAACAATGGCCGAGGCTGATAACAAGTGGTTCTACGACCCGTCCACCGGTGAGGTGACCCAGGGCAAGGTGTCTGGTTGGGAGAACCGCATGGGCCCCTATGATTCCCGCGAGGAAGCCGAGCGCGCCATCGAAATCGCGCAAGCCCGCACTGCTGCGGCTGATGCCGAGGACGCTGCTGAAGACGATTACTAAAGTCCTGCAGGACTCCTGCAGGACGCCCCATTGAGCGACGGTAGCTCAAAGCCAACGGCCCACCCCCTCGCGAGAAACGCGACGGAGTGGGCCGTTGAAAAGTTTGTTCCACCTGTCGGGCGCTGCAGCGCGCCCAGCGGGGAGGAATTAACGCAGCTTCTTGCGCAGCGGCTTGAACGCAGACTTGATGGCCTTGAAGCTCTCCGAGTAGGCGTTGAGCGCTTCCAAACCGATGGCGCGCTCACGCTGGTAGAGCAGACCATAGCCAAAGGTGTCCTCGCCTCGGCGGCGCGCGGTCTCTGCCAGTTCGAGCAGCTTGTCGCGAGAGGTCACCGAATCCTGGAAGTCTCCCAAGACTGACTGCATCTGCTTGCAAGCCTTGTAGAGGCTCTTCGTCTTCAACGAGGTTGCGGAACCAGCTGCCTCCGCCGCATAGCGCAGTTTCTTTGCTGCCTTGCGCATATCGTGGAAGTACTCTTCACGTTCATGTAGCGTCAGCTCGGTATTATCCCAGTTGGAGACTGCCTTCTTGTGGCGCTTGACCAGCTTGTCATAAGCCTGCTTGAGGTGCAGGGCCATCACCGTATCAAGATCGTGGGGCTCTTCGTCCTCATCAGGCTTGGCGTGCTTCGGCTCGTAGACCTTTGCTGACTCTTGTTCTTCAGTGGAGTCAGCGGACGCCGAATCATCGACCGAAGAGTCTTCCGCCTCGTCGCTGGCAGAGGTGCTGTCGGCGTCAGCGGGCGTGTCCTCACCGGCAACCGGCGGGTCGGAGAGGAAGGCATCCAATGCATCGAGCAGAGCCAAGTATTGATCGGAATCGAGCGCGGCGATGACTCGGCGATGCGCGCGGCGGTAGGCGCGGCCCATGTCGTGAGCAATGTGTTCGCGGGTGGCTTCATCGAGGACGTCGGAATCCTCGGACGCGAGGAGGTTCTGCCAACGTTCCTCCACGACCTCGGCGTCGCGGGCGACGCCCAACATGGCCGCAAGTTCCTTCAGATCTGACTCAATGCGCTCGATTTCGGGGCCCACCACAATGCCGTGGAAGGTCTGCAGGTGGCTGCGCAGTTCACGGGTAGCAACGCGCATTTGGTGAACCGAATCCCACTCATCGCGGCGAACCCGTGGATCATATTCGACGAGCTTGTCCCGGTTGGCTTTCAATGCGTCCACAACCGCTGCCGCGGGCGAGCCCGGCTCCACGTTGGACGTGGCAAGTGACGGGGGAAGCTCGACATTGTTGACGGATTCACCCAATGCCGACTTCAACTTGGACGGCGAGGAAGAAACCCGAGCCCCAGAGCTAATCAGTAGGGAAGTGGCGTGCCGCAGTAGAGCGCCGCCTTCCTTGGTGCCGGGGAGCTCCCCAGCGAGCTCGACTTCCCACTCACGCCAGGTGCTCTGGGAGCCACCCGGAAGAAAGGAGAAGGCGGTGACATGGTCATCACAGAACTCAGCGACCGGCTGGTCATCGGCGTTGACAAGGAGCAATTCGGTGCGGTTGTTGTCGACCTGTGCAATGGGCTCCAGCGGATGATTGCGGATCACTGAGCGAACCTGGTGGAGAAGCTCGGCGGGAACCTCGTACTTGCCATCAATTGGTTCGCCGAGTTCGGCACGAATTTCGGTGCGGACTTCGGCAC
This sequence comes from Corynebacterium sp. HMSC035E02, assembly GCF_001836065.1. Classification (NCBI taxonomy): domain Bacteria; kingdom Bacillati; phylum Actinomycetota; class Actinomycetes; order Mycobacteriales; family Corynebacteriaceae; genus Corynebacterium; species Corynebacterium sp. HMSC035E02. The sequence goes on along the minus strand of NZ_KV827338.1, from coordinate 12,442 downwards.
CGGGGATCTTGATGTGCCAACCGTCATCATTTCCACCGGTGCGACGGCGCAGCGTGATCTTGGCGTGGGTAAGGCGAAGGTCCTCCGTGTCGTAATAGATCGCCGACAATGATTGGTGGCGGGTTTCTGCTACTCGGGCAACCTCGTCGAGGTTGGTGAGATCGGGCGCTGGCGTGGCTTCATCCACGGCGAACTTGGCTTCGATTTCAAGGAACGTCTTCGGAGACATGTACACACCTTCGTCGGGGAGCGAAAATTTAAAGAGGAGGCACAAAACCTCTACACTTCCATCTAGTTTACCTAGTCATTAGAGCACTTGTGCCAGCCTTTGAGCCCGCCCTAACGAATGAGTTGGGCACGTCCTGCCAGCCCTGAGGAATCACCACTTAAATGAGACCTTTCCGCAGCGGAGGCCCCGGCGGACACGCCTGCTCGGCTCCCCATAGCTAAAGATATGGTGCGGGCGTTGGGAAAGAGCTGATCTACTACCGCTTCTGCGCTACGCCGACGATCTTCCACCGTTGATAAAGAGTGGTGGGCAACGACTACTGCATCATGCCCAACCCCCGGATTGCGTGCTGTGGAAGCCGTCGCGTCTGTACTTTGTGGCCCCAGCGTGGTGTTTGCCTCATCTAAGAGCTGACCGATTCGGGTGGCATAAGACAAAATGAAGCTTCGGCGAAAAGCTGCAACATTGCCGTCTTGGCGTGCGCTTTTCGCGTGTTCTCCGTGGTGCATGTGCCACTCACACTGCCGAAGAAGTGAAGCGAAGAGGTCGGTGACATGGTGGACGTCCTCTTTAGCGCCGAAGACTGTGATGATCCCTTTGGGGTGAAGTTGCAGCACAGTGCATCCATTGCGATCCGCGATGACGCTAAGAAGTGTGGTCTTGTGCTTGATATAGGGAGCACTGATATGAAGGCGCGTGGAAACTACGGAGCTGGGCGAAGCGTCGAGAGCACCATCGATCCGGTGTCGTTGCCGCAGGCTTTGTGCCTTGGCAATGAGTGCACTGGCTTCTTCCTCGTAGGGAGTGGATTCGGCCTTCCGCAGAAGGTGGGAGATTTTGGTGCGGATTTTATCCTCCTTGCTGCCATGCGCTGACTGGGAGCTATTTCTCTCAGGCACGAGCACGTCAACGTCACGAAGTAAGGGAAGCAACATGGTTGCTTCGATGAGTCGCGTCAGTTCATCGGTGGACATGGTCATCGAAGCAGGCGGAGTGAGGCTCAACCACTCTTTGCGCAACGCAGTGGAACTAATCTGTGCGGGCACGTGGCCGGCGGCACGATAAATGAGTGGGTGGCAAAAGTTGCCCACGACGTGAAGAAGATCCTTAGGAGACCATCCTCGCTGGGCCGCTCGGATAATGAGGTCGAGTCCTTGCTTGCTCAGTGTTGCGTGGTTGGTGTTCATGGAAATCACATTCCTATCTTTGTTCGTACATCAGTTTGGATATGGGGCCATTCAAGCATGTGACAGCGACAAGGGTTTGGAAGGTCGAAAAAATTTGCCCCCGAGTTACTCTTGCCAACTGGGCCGATAGGTGACGCTGCGGGGGCAAAAGAGCAAACGCCCAGCCGCGGCTTCGGTGCGCGGCGGTAGGGTTTAAAACATGAACAGCCAACACGAATTCGTCCTTCGTACAGTTGAAGAACGCGATATCCGCTTCATTCGCCTCTGGTTCACTGACATCCTGGGGGCGTTGAAATCTGTGGTGATGAGCCCCTCCGAATTGGAATCTGCCTTCGAGGAAGGTGTTGGCTTCGATGGCTCCTCGGTGGAGGGATTCTCCCGTATCTCAGAGGCCGATACTATCGCCATGCCGGATCCCTCAACGTTCCAAATCATGCCCTTCGATAAGGAAGAGCCAGAGCTGTTGTCAGCGCGCATGTTCTGCGACATCACCCAGCCCGATGGGCACCCTTCCCTGGTGGATCCACGCCATATCCTGCGCCGGCAGGTCACAGAGGCGGCCAATGAAGGGTTCACGTGTAAGGCCTCACCGGAGATCGAGTTTTATCTCCTTGAGGATGCGCGCGATATCAACAACCTCATTGCCACCGACAACGGCGGTTACTTCGACCAAGCCACCCACGATAACGCCCCGAGTTTTCGCCGCCGGTCGATGTATGCACTGGAATCCATGGGCATCGCTACGGAATTCAGCCACCATGAAACCTCACCCGGGCAGCAGGAAATCGACTTGCGCCATGCCGATGTGCTGTCCATGGCAGACCACATCATGACGTTCCGCTACCTCATCAAGGAGGTGGCTTCCCAGCAAGGCGTGCATGCCACATTCATGCCCAAGCCTTTCGAAGACCGCTCGGGATCGGGAATGCATACCCACCTCAGCCTGTTTGAAGGCGATTCCAACGCCTTCCACGACCCCGACGATGAGATTTCCCTCTCCAGTACGGGACGGCAGTTCATCGCCGGAATTCTTGAGCATGCAGTGGAAATGACGGCGATCACCAACCAGTGGACCAACTCTTACAAGCGCCTAATGTTCGGCAGCGAAGCCCCGGGGTCGGTGACCTGGGGCGTGTCTAACCGTTCGGCCCTCGTCCGAGTACCGACCTACCGCCTGTCCAAGGAAATGTCGCGGCGGGTAGAGATTCGCTCTCTAGATTCAGCGATGAACCCCTACCTGGGATATGCGGTTCTGCTGGCCGCCGGATTGCGCGGTATCAGGGAAGGCTATGAGCTCGGTGATCCGGCCGAGGACAATGTCCATCAGTTGACCCGCCGTGAGCGCCGGGCGATGGGGTACAAGGACCTGCCCAGCAGCTTGGACCAAGCACTCCGAGAGTTTGAACGCTCCGAATTCATGGCAGAGGTCCTTGGCGAGCACGTCTTTGAATACTTCCTGCGCGCAAAGTGGGACGAGTGGCATGAGTACCAGCAACAGATCACCGCATTCGAATTGCGCAACAACCTGAACTTCTAGGAGAAGCATGCGTCCTGTGTCAGTACCGTCCCCGGCGACTCTCGGCCTTACCCGGCCAACTGCTGCGGAGGATCTTTCCCGTCTCGAGTGGGATAGTCCGGAATCCCTGGAGCTGCTGTGGACACTGGCCGGAACCGGTGATCCCGACATGGCCCTCAACACGTTGATGAGGATCTTTGAGGGAGCGCCTGAGATTGGGCCGGCGATGCGTGAAGACGAAACCCTTCGAGTTCGGCTGCTCGCCCTATTGGGCGGATCCTCGGCGTTCGGTGATCACCTCGCCGCCCACCCGGAGACCTGGCAAGAACTGCAGCGCCCGTTGCCTACCCCAACGGAAATGCTGAACACACTATTGGGCGAGGTGGGGGCGGAACCGGCGACGTACGCAGAGCAACCAGACCGCCCAGACACGGCGAACCCCGAGCTGACATCGCCCGGCACCTACCGCGCATCCCCTGGTGACCACAAAGCATCGCTCAAGGTGGCATACCGGACGCTGATGATGCGCATCGCGGCCCATGACCTCGCCGGTACATTCCACTCCCGCAAGGGGCAGTCGCGGCCGCAACCACGAGTAGGTTTCCGAGAGGTCACCAGGCTGACGACGGCTCTCGCAGATGCCGCCTTGACGGCCGCACTCGCGGGTGCGGTCCGTGTGGTCTATGGCGACGAGCCCCTCGATGCACAGCTGGCGGTTATTGCGATGGGCAAGTGTGGCGCGGGGGAGTTGAACTATATCTCCGATGTGGACGTTATCTTCGTGGGCTCGGAGGCGACGCCGAAGGTTACGCGCCTAGCATCGGAGTTCAATCGAATCGGCTCGGCCTGCTTCTTCGAGGTCGACGCCAACCTGCGTCCGGAAGGAAAATCCGGCGCTCTCGTCCGAACTCTGGATTCGCACGTGGCCTACTACAAGCGGTGGGCGGAGACCTGGGAGTTTCAGGCACAACTGAAGGCGCGACCGCAGACCGGCTACCTACCCCTAGGCAAGGATTATGTGAGCCAGATCGGGCCCATGGTGTGGACTGCCTCGCAACGGGAGTCCTTTGTTGAAGACGTACAGGCTATGCGCCGCCGCGTGCTCGAGAACGTCCCGGAAGAGATGCGCCTTCGCGAGCTCAAACTGGGGGAGGGCGGTCTGCGCGATGTAGAGTTCGCAGTCCAATTGCTCCAGTTGGTGCACGGTCGCTCGGATGAATCGTTGCGCACGCTCGCGACGGTCGATGCGCTCGCCGCACTCGTGCGCGCCGGGTACGTAGGGCGCGAGGATGGCACCCAGCTCATTGAGGCCTACGAGTTTCTTCGTCTTCTGGAGCACCGCCTCCAATTGGAGCGTTTCCGCCGAACACATACGTTGCCGGCGAAGGATGACAACACGGCGCTCGAGTGGCTGGCCATCAACTCGGGTTTCCACCCGCAGGGCCACCAGTCGGCGGCGGATCGGATGAACATCCATCTCCGGAAGATTCGCCTGCTTATCTCTGAGCTCCACTCGCGCTTGTTCTATCGCCCGCTGCTCAATTCCGTGGCATCGATGTCGGCGGACGAGCTCAAGCTGTCGCGCGAGGCAGCCCTACTGCAGCTGGCAGCGCTGGGCTATCGCCATCCGGACAGAGCCTTCGAGCATCTGACTTCTTTGGCCGCGGGCCAGTCGCGCAAGGCTCGCATCCAGGCCATTTTGCTGCCCACGTTGATGGAGTGGCTCTCGAACACCGCGGATCCAGACATGGGCTTGTTGAACTACCGCAAGCTTTCGGAAGCAGCCTACGACCGTACCTGGTTCCTGCGCATGCTTCGCGACGAAGGCGTCGTCGGCCAGCGCCTCATGAAAATCCTGGGCACCTCGCCGTTTACGTCGGAGCTCATCATTCGGGCGCCAGACGTCGTCAAGCAGCTCTCCGACGGCGCGGCGGGGCCCAAGCTTCTGGAAACCAAACCCGAGCAAGTGTCCTCTGCTTTGGTCAATTCCACCAAGCGTCATGCGGATCCGGACAAGGCCGTCTCGGTCGCGCGGTCTCTTCGCCGCGCGGAGTTGGCACGAATTGCCGCAGCGGATCTTCTGGGATTCCTGCCGGTTCAGCAAGTCTGTTACGAGCTGTCCACCATCTGGAATGCGGTGTTGGAGGCAGCGCTCCGCGCCGAGGTCAGGGCATGGCGGCTGGAGAACGACAATGACGAACCACCGGCTCGCATCGCCGTGATCGGCATGGGGCGGCTCGGTGGCATGGAGCTAGGTTTCGGTTCGGATGCCGATGTCATCGTGGTAGCGGAGCCAGTTGCAGGCAACCCCGAAGAGGAAGCGCTGCCCTGGGCCATCGGCATCATTGAGAAGCTGCGCCGCCGCCTGGCAAAACCGTCCGGCGATCCGCCCTTGGACGTTGACCTAGGTTTGCGGCCAGAGGGGCGCTCGGGAGCGGTCGCGCGCTCCATTGAGTCCTATGAGCGCTACTACTCACAGTGGGGCGAGCCGTGGGAGATGCAAGCGCTGCTCCGCGCTGCCTTTGTGGCGGGTGATGAGGACGTTGGCCAGCGTTTCCTCACCATGGTGGATGCTTTCCGTTATCCGCCGAAGGGCGTGAGCGAGAAGACCATTCGTGACATTCGTCGCATGAAGGCGCGCGTTGACAATGAGCGCCTACCGCGCGGCGCGGACCGCAATACCCATACCAAGCTGGGGCGCGGTGGGTTGACGGATATCGAATGGACCGTCCAACTGCTCCAAATGATGCATGCCCACGAGGTACCGGCGCTGCATGAGCCGTCCACGCTGCGCGTCCTCGATGCCCTCGAAGACAATGAAGTCATACCCGTGCACCAGGTACAGGAGCTGCGGGAGGCCTGGCTCTTGGCCACCGATGCCCGAAACGCTTTGGTATTGGTTCGCGGCAAGCGCGTGGACCAGCTGCCGGCACCGGGGCCGCAGCTGGCGCAGGTGGCTGGCGCTGCAGGGTGGGATCCCGAACATAACCAGGATTTTCTCGACCATTACCTCAAGATCACCCGCCACGCCCGCAAGGTGGTCGACGAGGTGTTCTGGGGGGAGGCGGAATCCTTCGAGCACGACTAAAAGCAGCTGTCCTACCCCCTTAGCCGGGCCCTGAGCCTACCCGGATCTATCCCTGATCTTGGTTCCGTGCCCTGTTCATACCGGTGCTAAGCCGATAGCCTGGGCAGCAGTTACTTTCCCAGCCTTCTAAGGAGCACACTATGAGCCTCAACCTATCCCTCGACTTGAGCGATGCCACCCTCGCGGACCTTGAAGCCTTCCTTGCCGCGGCCCGCGCTGCTGGGTGTGATCCCGCAGCCGCGCTGAGCGTGGAGGGGACGGTGATGCACGTGGACGTCGCCAAGCCTCGCGTCCGCCCCGACGTTTCGAAACCTGATACGCCACGTCGCACCAACCTTGACCGCTCCGCAGCGGAGTCCACCATCCGTTCCATCATCGATGCCCTCTCTGAGCGCCTTGATCCACCGCACCCTCCGCACGGGACTTCCTTTGGGACGTTTGGGCCGAGCGTGGATTAATCCGATGAGCTATAGGGAAGCCTAGAATTATGCCCGTGAAGTCCAAGCAGATCATCGCCGTATGGGTCCTCGTGGTGGCGGCCGTCATCACCGTCGTCGGCGCAGGCTGGTGGGTCACGGAGAGGAATCACGTACCGGAGGGAGCACTGACGGTGGAGCAGGTCGTCAATGGTGGCGTGCCGCAGGATCAGTCGGTGAATGTCCACCTCGACCCCACCGAAAATGACCGCATCGTGGCCCTGGCGGAGGCGCTGGGGATCCCGTCGGAATCGGTCCCGCGTGGCCTGCTTTCAGTGGCGTCGGATAGGTACAGGTCCCGCCAGGTCCTCGAAGCCGATCTGGACAAGGCCGTTGAGGCGGGCGCCATCACGAAGGAAGAGGCCAAGGGGGCGCTCTCTGCCTTCGACGCTGGCATCGTCGCCCCGGTGGAGGGGCCGATCTTCGTGGAGTCGACCCCGGCTGAATAGTCCCAGCTGGCAACGCTGGCACTGAAGTCACAGGGACTGGCAGGAGATGCGCAGTCAACGAGGATTTGCCTTGCAGCCATGGCTCTTAAGCTCACACGCACAGATAACGAAACGATAAAGGTTGGTGCGTTGAAGTGGAGAAACGACGAAAACTGCGCGAGCTTCTCAGGACCGCAGTGGGAGTGAGCATCGCCATCCTCGTTCCCATCGGCGGCGGGCTGGGCGTCTTCGAAGTGGCCAACGGGGTGCCCCTTGAGGCTTCGTTGAGCGCCCTGTCCCTCCAGTAGCCCAGCCTTGTACTAACTCACCTGGATGATTTTGGCGTGCGGGCCGTCCTCCTCGCCCCGGCTGCGCAGGACGTGCGTGATGAGGACACCTGCTATGCCGATGCACCACACACCGAAGACTGCCCAAGCGGCAAGCTGGAAATCAGAGAACGGATAATCCGGCCCATTGCCCAAGTGGTCCAGTACTACGCCGACCAGCTGGGCGCCGATGACTGTGGCCAGGAAGCCGCCCATGTTTCCCAGGCCCGTTGCTGTGGCGACCACCTTACGGTCGAGGTTTTCGCGGACAATGTCGAATCCATAATTTGCCACCGGTGTGCACAAGGACACCACGCTGATGAGGATGATCAGTGAGAGGTAGCTGCCGCCGAAGAGGAAGAACAGGACCCACACCGTGCAATGCACAGCCACAAATCCTAAGGCGAGCCAGGGGCGGAAACCTCTGGCCCTGGACGATAACCTGCCGTGCAGGGGGCCTACCAGCACCATGCACACGGTAAACCACGTCAGGGCCCAACCGGCGCTGGTCTTGGAAAATCCCATGCCCGCCGTCATCATGGGCATGCCCCACAGCATGACAAACACGTTGGTGGCGGCAAGACCGACCCAGTGAATGAAGAATGCCTGCCAGGCCACGGGCGAACGGAAAACCTGGGAGAGCAGTGCGCCCATGCTCTCTGGCTGCGCGTTCGGCTTTTCCTTCGGCTTCTTTACGATTCCGAGCGTTTCCGGGGAATCAGCAACTGCCACCGCGGCGGCGACAGCGATGAGAATGCCCACCGCGCCCAAGGTAACGAAGGCCAAGGTCCATCCGCCCCAGCCCAGAAGCATGGCAAAAGGTAGGGCAGAGATAAACTGACCCAGCTGTCCCAGGGAGGAGGTGACCTGCGTGAACATGGGGGTGCGGTGCAGCGGGAACCAGTAAGGCAGGATGCGCATCACCGACAGGAAGGCGGTGGCATCACCCGCGCCGATGAGCAGGCGGGCGGCGATGGCTACCCAATAATTACTCGTGAAACCGAGAAGTACCTGGCCGAGACCCATAATGATGGAGCCAATGACGAGCAAGCGCCGTGGGCCGAACTTATCGATGAGCATGCCCGTCGGGATCTGCGCCAGTGAATAAATGCCCAGTTGTACAGAGGTGAAAACAGCAATGCGCGAGGCATCGACCTCGAAGCGATCAATGGCCTAAAGCCCCGCGACGCCAAAAGATGTGCGGCCGGTAATTGCCACGATGTAGACCAACACCGCAGCTACCCACACGGAGAGAGCCTTAGTGGTAATTACATTGCGAGGATGAGGAACCGACATGGCTGATACTTTACGCGTCACCAACTAAGATGCAGGGGGTGAAGTACATTTCGACCCGCGATACCGACCGCCAGCCCGCCTCCTTTACGGATATCCTCCTCGGAGGTCTGGCCCCTGATGGCGGCCTCTACCTGCCGGAAACTTACCCCCGCATCGATGACGCCACCCTGACTAACTGGCGCCAGACGCTGGCGGAGGGTGGCTACGCGGCCTTGGCCGCGGAAGTGCTCAAGCTTTTTGTGGATGATATTCCCGCAGAAGACCTCGAAGGAATTGCCCAGCGCGCCTACACCTACCCCAAGTTTGACCACGAGGAAATCGTCCCCGTTAGCGAACTGGGGGAGGGCCTCTACATTGGCCACCTCTCTGAGGGGCCAACGGCCGCCTTCAAGGACATGGCCATGCAGATGTTGGGCGAGCTCTTCGAATACGAGTTGGCCCGCCGCGGCGAAACCCTCAACATTCTGGGTGCAACCTCGGGTGACACCGGTTCCTCGGCGGAGTACGCGATGCGCGGGCGCAAGGGTATCCGCGTCTTCATGCTGACCCCGGCCGGGCGTATGACGCCGTTCCAGCAGGCCCAGATGTTCGGGCTGGATGATCCGAATATCTGCAACATCGCCCTGGATGGTGTGTTTGATGATTGCCAGGACGTGGTCAAGGCGGTATCGGCCGACGCCAACTTCAAAGCCGAGAACCGCATCGGTGCGGTCAACTCCATTAACTGGGCCCGCCTCATGGCGCAGGTGGTCTACTACATCAACTGCTACCTCAAGGTCACTACGGAAAACACCGAAAAAGTCTCCTTCAGCGTGCCTACCGGCAACTTCGGCGATATCTGCGCCGGCCACATCGCTCGCCAGATGGGGCTGCCCATCGACCGCCTCATTGTGGCAACCAATGAAAACGACGTGCTCGATGAGTTCTTCCGCACCGGCAGCTACCGTCCGCGCTCCTCGGAGCAAACCCACAAGACCTCGTCGCCGTCGATGGATATTTCCCGTGCGTCGAACTTCGAGCGCTTCGCCTTCGATCTGCTGGGCCGCGATGCCGCACAGATCAAGGAGCTGTTCGGGACGAAGGTGAAGGAAGGCGGCTTTAACGTCGATAAGCAGGCGCTTGAGGCCGCCCACGCGGAGTACGGTTTCCTGTCCGGTTCCTCCACCCACGCGGATCGCCTCGCCACCATCAAGGATGTCCACGAGCGCTACGGCGTGCTGGTGGATCCGCACACCGCGGACGGCATCAAGGTCGCCCGCGCGGTACAGGAAGAATATGGGGTCGACACCCCCATCATCTGCCTAGAGACCGCCCTGCCGGTGAAGTTTGCGGAGACCATCAAGGAGGCCATCGGCAGCGAGCCGGAGGTGCCGGAGCGTTTCGCCGGCATCTTGGACGCCGAGCGCCATGTGACGGATCTGCCCAATGATGCGGCGGCGGTGAAGGACTACATCACGCAGTACATCAGCAACACGGAGGTTTAAGACAATGGGACAGGAACAATTCTCGGGCCCGGAGTACTTCACCGAGTTTGATCCGGAGAAGTTCATCCGCGACATGAAGCAGGTCGCTGAGATGGAGAAAGAAAATAAGGAGAATAAGGCGGACTCGGGTGAGGCTGCATCCGCGACGGAAGACTAGCCGGCGCCTCCTTGGGATACTGAGCACAGCGGGGTTGGCGCTGGCCGGGTGCACCGTGCCGATGGGAGCCGGACCCGTACAGAAGGCAGCCTCCAGCTCAGCTGTCTACTCCACCGTGGCGCCAGCTGAGCCGCAGGTGCATTCGCCGGATGCCTCCCCGGTGCCACCGGGCGCAGCGTTGGATATTTCGACCACGCAGCCCGTGCCCGGCGAAGCCTTTGACTTCAACCTGTGCACGGTGGCGTGGAGCTTCGTGCTTGACGATGCCCGCACCATCGCCGTCACCGCTTCCCATTGCGGTGAGCCGGGGGATACCGTGTGGGCAGGCGCTGCCGACGGTGAATTTGTCTACCCGGCAGAGCCCGTCGGCACCATTATCTACTCCGATCTCAGCGCGCCGGAAACACACCAGCTGGATTTCGCTTTGGTGGAGATCACCAGGGAGGCTGAATTTTATGTCCCGCGGGACATGCCCACCACCGTTGTCGCGGCGGATGAACACATGTTGCCTGACAGCGTCTGCAAGCTGGGCCGCATCACCGGTGAGACCTGCGGCCCGCTGACGCACCGTGAAGGGCAGGGCAAACTCCAGTTTGATGACCGCACGGTGGAGACCGTCGCGGCGCGCGCCCAGGTGTGCTCCACACATGGCGATTCAGGAGCCCCGGTGTATGGCGCGCAGGGCAGCCCTTATGAGGACGTGATCGTGGGGGTTCTCTCGGGCACCACTGATGCGGCAGCCAGCAGTGAGGGGTGCGCGGATGGTTCGGAAGCGCAGATGTCGTTTACACCTGCCTCCAAGATCGAGGAACTTCTGCCGGAGATTCTGGATCAGGTTTAAGGCGCTAAGATGGTGCCCATGCCCACTCCTGATTTTATTGTGTCCCTGCGTGAGAAAATTGGTCACGACCAGCTCTTTTTGCCCAGCGTGACCGCGGTTATCGTGCGGGCCGTGCCCACGGGTTCCGCTATCTGGGAGCTGCCTTCAGTGCTGCTTGCCCAGCGTGCCGATAATGGCACGTGGGCTCCCATCTCCGGTATCTGTGAGCCGGGGGAGGAGATTACGACGACCGCACTGCGGGAGGTCAAAGAGGAAATTGGCCTCGATGGTCGCATCGAAGCGCTCCTCGGCGTGGGCCAGGTCGGCCCCGTGGTCTACCCCAACGGTGATGAGTGCATGTTCATAGATACCGCCATCCGTGTCTCCGTCCCGGATGATGCGGAGCCGGTGATCTCCGATGAGGAGAACGTGGCCGCGCAGTGGTTTTCGGTGGCACAGATGCCGACGTCCGTCAGCGCCCGCCACCGTATGATCATCGGGGATGCTGTGGCGCAGATGAAACATCCGCAGGGCTTCCGGCCGCGGATGGGCTACGTCAAGCGCACCTCTTAATCTGGTTTTAGTGGTTCAACCAGGTGTTTTCTGCTGCCAGCATGGCTGTGGCAAGCGGGGAAAACTGGCCTCCGGCGACATTGGGAGAACATGTCAACATCATAGGAGATGCATGAAAAACATTGCCATAGGAAACTATCCCGCATAGCTTCAGGGCCATGTTGTCACTCAGATTCAAGAAAGTAACCATCGCCACAACCTTCGCCGCATTCGCTGGCACGGCACTCGGAACCGGGGTTGCCTCCGCAGCAGAGCCTTCTTCTGGAATCTCCTTCGGCTCCAGCTCCGGTGAGCTGGCACAGCTGAGCTCCACACTGTTTGGTAGCTCGAAGCCTGCTCCGGAAAACCCCGAAAACCCAGAAGCGCCGGAAGGTTCTGGCCTGATTGAAAAGGTAGAGGACGTGGAGGGCCTCACGGAGCCACTGTCGGCAGAACAAGCCAAGGAGGTTCTCAACGGCAGCTTCGTTGCGAAGAAGAACGATAAGATCGGGCTTTCCTTCCAACCGGATGGAACCGTAGGAGTTTCTGATGGTTGTAACCTCGGTAACGGTACATACTCTATCGCGGAGGACACCGGCGCCCTAGAGATCAAAGACGTCATAACCACTATGAAGGCTTGCGAGCCGGACGTGATGGTCGATGTTCACGATTTCAACGTCATCGTTCCGAAGAAGCCACAGGTCTATTCCATCGATGACACCACCATCGCACTGGTCAAAGATGGGCAGGCAATTCAGTTCGTCAAGGTCGATACCCCTGAAGAGAAGTAAGTGACCTTTCCTTATCAGTGGTCAACCCCCAGCAGGAGGTTGGCCACTTTCTGTGTTTTAGTGGCCCTTCCGGTTTTAGAGTGCGTTGATTT
>NZ_KV827337.1:34178-239125 GCF_001836065.1 Corynebacterium sp. HMSC035E02 | reverse complement strand
CCTGTTGGCTGATGCTTGTGCACCGGGTGCCGGCGAGGGTTCCTCCAACTAGGAGAACCGTAGGATGTGTTTCCTCTAACAACACCGCTAAGGGAGGAGCGTTAACCTCCCACCCAACCTGAGAGTTGATGGAGTAGGGCATTGCTGCCGGGGCATAAGACTCCGGTAGCAAGCCCTAGTTCTCAACTTGCTTGTATTTGTTTGGTACTTTTGTTTACTTGATATTCCCGAAATACATTTAGTTATTTCATTAAGTCTTGGGTCTCCACCGAAGCTTTTCCTTTCCTTAAGCTGCGCGTGTGGAGGCTCATGGCCACTGGCTTCTTTGCCGGTGTGCAAGTACCCCGTCGCGTAGGTCAGAGGACGCGGCGGGGTACATCTTTATGTTTTTGACGTGACTCGGCATCGTGTTCTGTTGAAGTCGCCTTTAGTCTTCGTCTGTCTCGGCTGTCATTGTCCTGCTGGGTTTGTGTTCTAATGCGCGTGCCACTGTTTGAGGTGTTCAAGCAGGATGCGGTCGGAATCCACCTTTGCCTCGCGGTTGGCTGCGATTGTGCCGCCCATCATTGTTTCCCAGGAGGGGCCGATGAGTTCGTCGATGCTCTCGTGAAAGAGGTGGCCGGCGCCTTCGTAGATGTGGGGCTCAAGGTTCTCGTTTTGTGCGGCCAGAGCTTCCGCGGCTACGTCGCCTTGCCACATGGCGTCCTCGGCGCCGGCGAACAGAAGGCCGTTGCCTTGGAAGTTGCTCAGGTTGATGGCGGACTCGGGGCTAGCTGCAGCAGCGTCGGCCTCATAGCCGGCGCGGTAGGACACGGGCAGGCCAAGCGCGAAGCGGAGCATAACCTTGCCCATTTCTTTTCCTTGTAATTTCGCAAAAGGAACGGGCTCACCGTGCCAGGAGAAACTACTCGTGGAGCCGCTGCCGCGCTGGTAAGTCAGACTGCCGTAAGTGTGGTGCGCAGGCGTGTAGAGAACGATGTTGTCGATCTGCGGGTAGCGGGCGGCGAGATTGCCAGTAAGCTCCGCGCCCTTGGACGTACCGATAACAGTCAGCGGTCTGCTGCCGTTGCCGTGCTCCTCAGCGTAGGCGAGGACCTCGTCAAAGAACTCGAGTGGGACCTCGTCGATGAATTCCTTTTGCCCGGGCTTACCAAAGAAGTACAAGGCGAGCACATCGTACCCGGCATCACGGAGCATTCGTGCCTGTTCCACGTTGGCACCGCCGTCCGAGCCGCCAAATACGATGACGGTGCCTGGGCGGGCCTGTGCAGATTGTTGTTCCTGTCCGGTGGCTAGCGGCGTGAGGTGGAAGCCCTTCATGTAGCGGCCGTCAATTCTTGAAACTCCATCTTCTTTGAGAATGCGATCATCGCCACCTGCTGGCGGCTTGGGTGCAGCAAAGCGCCTGGAGTTGATGGAGCGGATTACCCAGACACCGGCGGCGGGGGCAACGATGCACACAAGAGGTATGCCGATTGCTTTGAAGATGACTTTGATTGAGGGCATAGAGGGGCGAGCTCCTTTGTGATTGACTGTCACTCCAGTCTACTGATGCTTTTGGCCGGCGAAATGTTGTGCACTGGCTTGATGGAGTGCTGGTGGCATGGGGGAGTAGTGGGGCTGCAGTGTGCTCTTAATAGTCCGGCTTGCTAAGCTGTCAGTGCTTTTGAGCGTGCTGAGCCGGTTCTTATTAGTGCTGGCGGCTGTACATAAAACAACAAATTAAACATCGTCACGGGTGCTTCCTCGTTCACACTGTGTTCTGCCTTTGAGGCTGTGCATGGATGTTCCGGAGGAGGCTGAGATGCCGCAGTGCAGCGGCGAACCGTCGAACCTGATCCGGATAATGCCGGCGAAAGGGAGGAATCATGAACTCTGTATCTCATGGTGGATCTGTTAATGGCGCAACTGCGAATGGCGCTGCTGCGCCGCGCAGTTTGAATTGGCGCGTCGTCGACATCGTGGTGGCCTCCGTGCTGGGTGTGGCGTGTGGAATCGTGTTCCTGGCGTGGAACACGGTGGGCTATGCCTGGTTCCAAGCCATGGATGCGCTGACACCGGGGTTGGGTGGTATTGCCACCGGCATTTGGCTTCTTGGTGGAGTCGTTGGCGGTTTGATTATCCGCAAGCCGGGCGCAGCGCTTTACGTGGAGCTGCTGGCGGCCATCGTGTCGGCGGTGCTGGGCTCCCAGTGGGGTATTAGTACGTTGTACTCCGGCATCGCGCAGGGCATTGGTGTGGAGATTGTGCTGGCTATCTTCCTCTACCGCCGCTTTAGCCTGGGCATTGCGATGCTCGGCGGCATGGCAGCTGGCTGGGGCGCGTTTGTGCTGGAGCTGTTTACCTCCGGAAACCTGGGCAAGACCCTGCAGTTCAACATCATCTACTTGGTTACTCTGAGCATTTCTGGCGCCATTCTGGCGGGAGCCGTGGGCTACATCGTGGTCAATGCGCTGGCGAAGACCGGTGCGCTGGACCGCTTCGCGGTCGGCCGAGAGCAGCGCAGTGCTTAAGCAAACGTTGCTTGTTGTGCGTTGCTTGCTGTGGGTGCTTGTTGATTGTTGATGCTGAGCATTGACTGGTAGCTGAAGTAATGGCTGTTGCATGGTGGCTGGTGGCTGATTCTGATGGCTGATGTGGGTTCCGTAGAAGGGATGTCCGCGGGCGCGACGAAGCTTGTCGCGCGCGGCTATGGCTGGACGCATGCGGGGAGGCGTGCGCCGGCGCTGGCGGATATTGACTTGGTTATTGAGCCAGGGGAGAAGGTTCTGCTGTGCGGTGATTCCGGGTCCGGGAAGTCCACGCTGCTGGCGGCCATTGCGGGCGTGTTGGGTGGCGATGACGAGGGCACCCGGGTGGGGGAGATTCTTCTTGAGGATGCCTCTGGTCATAGTGAGCCGCCTGGCCGCACGATTCCGGTGGGCCTGGTGCTGCAGGACCCGGACTCCCAGGTGATTGCCGCGCGTGTGGGCGATGACGTTGCCTTTGGTTGTGAGAACTTGGCCTACCCGCGCGAGGAGATCTGGCAGCGGGTGTCGGCGGCGCTGGAGATGGTGGGGCCGTACGTCGATTTGTCGTTTCCCACGGAGCGTCTCTCCGGAGGGCAGAAGCAACGCTTGGCCTTAGCCGGTGTGATTGCCATGGGCGCGGGCATGGTGTTGCTCGATGAGCCGACGGCGAACCTCGACCCGGAGGGCGCGCGCGAGGTTATTGAGGCCGTGTCCACCATGGTGGAGCGCACCGGGGCCACCCTTATCGTGGTGGAACACCAGCACGCGGCGTGGAGGGGTGTGCTTGACCGTGCGATTGAGCTGAAGGATGGGCGCATCGTCGCCGACGGTCCCGTGGAGGCTGTTGTTGCTTCGCGCTCTATCAGCGGTTTGCCGCGGGCGCGGGATGCTGGCGGGACGTCGCCAAGCAGCACTGGAAGAGCACCCGAATCGGCGGCGCTGTGGAGCACGGACCTGGTCACCCGTTTCGGGCCGCCGCGCAGCTACGCGCTGCCCCGGGGGATGTCCACGGTGATTACCGGGCCGAATGGTGCGGGCAAGACCACGTGGCTGATGACGGTGGCGGGGTTGCTTCCAGCAGTGGCCGGGGAGATTGGTGTGGCAGAGTACGTGCGCCGAGGCCTGAAAGGCTCGCCGTTGACGTGGAAGTCCCGGGAATTGGCGGACCGCATTGGCTTCGTCTTCCAGAACCCCGAGCACCAATTCGTCGCCCGTACGGTGGCGGAGGAGCTGCGCGTGGCACCCCGTGTCATGCACCGCGAGGTGCCGGAGGGGCGCATCGCGGAACTCGTGGAGGCACTACGCCTGGGGCATTTGCTCAACGCCAACCCGTTTACGCTCTCCGGTGGGGAGAAGCGCCGGTTGTCGGTGGCCACTGCGTTGGTCACGGCGCCGGAGGTGCTGCTTCTCGACGAACCCACCTTCGGCCAAGACCCCCACACCTTCACCGAGTTGGTGTGGTTGCTGCGGCGCATGGCGGATGAGGGGACGACGATTGCGTCGGTGACTCATGATCCGTTGTTCATTTCCGCCCTGGGTGACCACCGAGTGGAGGTGAGCCGTGGCTGAGACAACTACGTCGTCGGCGAACGCGGACGACGCTGGTCGCGTCGAACGTGCTGGCCGTGCAGGTTTACTGCACGGCGTGAACCCGCTGACCCGGATTTTCCTCATGTTCGTGTGGGTGAGCCCGCTGTTGCTCTCCGTGGATTGGGTCTCTGCGGCAGTGTCGTTGGCCATGACTTCAGTTTTTGCGCCCCTGTGCGGGGTGTCGTGGCCGCGCCTGTTTAAAGCTGGCTGGTTCCTTTTCCTTATCGCCCCATTGTCTGGCATCTCGATGCTGCTCTACGGCGCGCCGGGCGGGCGGGAGTACTTCAGCTGGTGGCTGATTACTGTCACGGATAACTCGATGGAGCTGGCCATCGCCATCACAATGCGCGTGCTGGCGGTAGCGCTGCCCATGGTGGTGCTGGCGCGGGATATTGACCCGACGGAGCTGGGCGACGCCCTCTCCCAGATCCTCAAGCTACCTTCCCGCTTCGTCATCGGTGCGGTGGCCGGGGTGCGCATGATGACGTTGTTCAAATCCGATTGGCAGTACCTGGCCATGGCGCGGCGCGCGCGTGGGCTGACCGACGAGGGCCGCATCAAGCACCTCATCACCATGTCCTTCGGGCTCTTGGTGCTAGCCCTGCGGCGCGGGGGCAAGCTGGCCACGGCGATGGAGGCGCGCGGTTTCGGGCGAACCCCACCGGGCGGTGGGCAACGCACATGGGCGCGGCCGTCCCGCCTTGCCAGCAGAGACTGGCTGGTGATGGTGGTGGGAACGGGCCTTGCGGCGCTTCCGGTGGTAGTTTCGGTTCTCAGTGGGTCCTGGAGATTCTTCGGACTCTAGGACGACTCTCTCAAAGCTGCACGCTAGACGTACCCAGAAGTGGTGAAGAAATACATGCAGGACGCGGACCGCACGGCCGACCAGGACAGCGGTAAGGACACTGCCCAGACGCACGCCGCCGAGATGGATCGGCTCTTGGCCGATGTGGTGGCGCTCGCCGCGTCGCGCAAGCGCCCGATGCGCCCAGTCACCGTGCTTATCGACGGCCCCTCGGGCGCCGGCAAGACCTGGGCTTCTGCAGCGCTGGCTGAGCGTACCGGGTGGCGGGTAGTCCACCTTGACGAGTTCTACCCCGGCTGGCATGGGCTGCAAGAGGGTTCAGAGATGGTTTCAGAGCAAGTGCTGCGGGAGAATAACCCGGGCTATTGGCGCTGGGACTGGGATGCCAACGCGCCGAAGGACTGGGCGAGCCTGGATGAGCGCGATGATCTGATCGTCGAAGGAGTTGGTTCTGTCACCGAGGCCACCGTGGCCGCCGCCAAAGAGCGCGGCTCCGTGGTGACGGTGCGTATCGACGGGCCACGCGAGAAGCGCCGCGAGCGCGCCCTGGAGCGCGACCCTGGCTATGAAGAGTGGTTTGAAACCTGGGAGCGGCAGGAAAAAGAGCACTTCGCCGAGCGCGCGGTGGAGGCGGACCTGACGTGGGAGTGGAGCTAACTCTCTAGTGGGTCCTTGTGGGCAGCATTGCGTGGCGCCACTGGCGTGGCCAGCCGGGCCGTGCTGTGTACGCCGGTCACTAACCATTGGGAAGTACGGGCACGTGAGATTTGGGCAGATCAGTGGGGTGGTGGTAGTCTGTCCAAGGTTTCATCTTTATAGGAGATGAAAAGTCTGATCGGTATCTCAACCATCCGCTGGGAGAGATTCGTTCTGGACATGCGGAAGGGCCCCGGAGAAGAGCCCCTATTTTTGCATGTTTGGACGTGTGAAAGCGGTCAGTTCAAGCCGAAGTCATAGAGAAAGACTAGATTTATGCCAACTATTCAGCAGCTGGTCCGCAAGGGCCGCCACGACAAGAAGGCCAAGGTTGCTACGGCCGCCCTGAAGGGCTCCCCGCAGCGCCGTGGCGTGTGCACCCGCGTGTACACCACCACCCCGAAGAAGCCGAACTCGGCTCTGCGTAAGGTTGCCCGTGTGCGCCTGACCTCCGGTATCGAGGTTTCCGCCTACATTCCGGGCGAGGGCCACAACCTGCAGGAGCACTCCATGGTGCTCGTCCGCGGTGGTCGTGTGAAGGACCTCCCGGGTGTTCGCTACAAGATTATCCGCGGCGCACTGGATACCCAGGGCGTGAAGGACCGTAAGCAGGCTCGTTCCCGCTACGGCGCAAAGAAGGGACAGTAATCAACAATGCGTAAGAATGCTGCACCGAAGCGTCCTGTAGTTAAGGACCCGGTTTACAACTCCGAGCAGGTCACCATGCTCGTGAACAAGATCCTGCGTGACGGCAAGAAGTCCACCGCTGAGCGCATTGTGTACGGCGCTCTCGAGGTCTGCCGTGAGAAGACCGGTACCGACCCGGTCGGCACCCTGGAGAAGGCCCTGGGCAACATTCGCCCGGACCTCGAGGTTCGCTCCCGTCGTGTGGGCGGCGCTACCTACCAGGTTCCGGTTGAGGTTAAGCCGGCACGTGCCAACACCCTGGCTCTGCGTTGGCTGGTTACCTTTACCCGTCAGCGTCGTGAGAACTCCATGATCGAGCGTCTCGCAAACGAGATCCTCGATGCATCCAACGGCCTGGGTGCTTCCGTGAAGCGCCGTGAGGATACTCACAAGATGGCTGAGGCTAACCGCGCCTTCGCTCACTACCGCTGGTAATCCCTCCGGTATAACCCGCCACATGGCATCATGGCTCGAACAGCGATATTATCGTTTACCTGCGCTGACACTGCGTGTTCTCGCTCCCCTTGGCGGAGCGCTCCACGCTAAACAGTGCGGAACCTAAACTTGAATAGCGTTGTTCGGGCCATTTTTATGGCGTGGGCTCCACGTCTCACGCTGACGTAGAAGCCCAGACGTGGCAAAATAGACCAAGACCTATCCATGAAGACGTCACCTATGTTTCGTCAGTGCATAACTGGCGTCGGCGTCGACGACAATTAAGTTGGGGTATTAACTGTGGCACAAGAAGTGCTTAAGGATCTGAACAAGGTCCGCAACATCGGCATCATGGCGCACATCGATGCGGGTAAGACCACTACCACCGAGCGCATCCTCTTCTACACCGGTATTAACCGCAAGGTCGGTGAGACCCACGATGGTGGCGCCACCACTGACTGGATGGAGCAGGAGAAGGAGCGCGGCATCACCATTACGTCCGCTGCTGTGACCTGTTTCTGGAACAACAACCAGATCAACATCATTGACACCCCGGGCCACGTGGACTTCACCGTTGAGGTTGAGCGCTCCCTGCGTGTTCTCGACGGCGCTGTTGCTGTCTTCGACGGCAAGGAAGGTGTGGAGCCGCAGTCCGAGCAGGTGTGGCGCCAGGCTGCTAAGTACGACGTCCCTCGTATCTGCTTCGTCAACAAGATGGACAAGATGGGCGCGGACTTCTACTTCACCGTCCAGACCATCATTGATCGCCTCGGCGCTAAGCCGTTGGTCATGCAGCTGCCGATCGGTGCTGAAGATGACTTCGATGGCGTCGTCGACCTGATCAACATGAAGGCGCTGACCTGGCGCGGCAAGGTAGAAACCGGAACCGAAGCCACTATCGAGGAGATCCCTGCCGAGTTGCAGGAGAAGGCTGAAGAGTACCGCGAGAAGCTGCTCGAGACCGTCGCTGAGTCCGACGAAGAGCTCATGGAGAAGTACTTCGGCGGCGAAGAGCTGACCATTGAGGAAATCAAGGGCGCTATCCGCAAGCTGACCGTGAGCTCCGAGATCTACCCGGTCCTCTGCGGTACCGCTTACCGCAACAAGGGTGTCCAGCCGCTGCTCGACGCTATTGTTGACTACCTCCCGAACCCGCTGGACATCGGCGAGGTCAACGGCACCTCCCTCGACGGTGAGGAGACCCTGACTCGTAAGCCTTCCGTCCAGGAGCCGTTCTCCGCACTGGCCTTCAAGATTGCCGTGCACCCGTTCTTCGGCAAGCTCACCTACGTGCGTGTCTACTCCGGCCAGGCTATCCCGGGCGAGCAGATGCTCAACTCCACCAAGAACAAGAAGGAGCGCGTGGGCAAGCTCTTCCAGATGCACGCGAACAAGGAGAACCCGGTCGAGCACGCCGACGCCGGTAACATCTACGCGTTCATCGGCCTGAAGGAAACCACCACCGGTGACACCCTGTGTAACCCGGACAACCCGATCATCCTTGAGTCCATGGACTTCCCGGATCCGGTTATCCAGGTTGCTATTGAGCCGAAGACCAAGGCTGACCAGGAGAAGCTGGGTACCGCTATCCAGAAGCTCGCTGAAGAGGACCCGACCTTCACCGTTCACCTCGACGAGGAGTCCGGCCAGACCGTTATCGGCGGTATGGGCGAGTTGCACCTCGACGTTCTGGTTGACCGCATGAAGCGCGAGTTCAAGGTTGAGGCCAACATCGGTAACCCGCAGGTTGCTTACCGCGAGACCATCCGCAAGAAGGTCGAGTCCCTGGAATACACCCACAAGAAGCAGACCGGTGGTTCTGGCCAGTTCGCAAAGGTCATCGTTACCATCGAGCCGTACAACCCGGAGTCGGAAGAGCTGGAAGAGGGCGAGTCCGCAACCTACAAGTTCGAGAACTCCGTCACCGGTGGCCGCGTTCCGAAGGAGTACATCCCGTCCGTCGACGCTGGTATCCAGGACGCCATGCAGTACGGCTTCGTCGCTGGCTTCCCGCTGGTGAACATCAAGGCCACCCTCGAGGATGGCGCTTACCACGACGTTGACTCCTCTGAGATGGCCTTCAAGCTCGCCGGCTCCCAGGTCCTTAAGGAGGCCGTCGCTAAGGCTAAGCCGGTTCTGCTGGAGCCGATCATGGCCGTTGAGGTTGTGACCCCGGAGGAGTACATGGGTACCGTCAACGGTGACATCTCCTCCCGTCGTGGCCAGGTCTTCGCTATGGAAGACCGCTCCGGCGCCAAGGTCGTCAAGGCTAAGGTTCCGCTGTCCGAGATGTTCGGCTACATCGGTGACCTGCGTTCTTCCACCGCTGGCCGTGCAAACTTCACCATGGTCTTCGACTCCTACGCTGAGGTTCCGTCCTCCGTGGCACAGGAGATCATCGAGGAGCGCACCGGCGCCAAGGCCTAACTTTTAGGCCCCTGCCGCAAAGGCGTACATGCGGGGCTGGTAGTCTTCGCCAGTGGAAGACCAGTTCCGCGCCTTGGGGTAGCGGTCGGCTGAGCGCACACGCTTGATGTGGGTTGAGCCGGCCGTTACCCTCCCAGGATCCGTTAATTTGATTCTTGTCGAGGGTCAACGTCCGCACGTGTTGGGCGGGGTTACCTCCTATTTAGGCAGTTTGAAAAAACTGCGGCATAAATCTAGGATCGTGTAACTGGCACGTAAGAAAGCGTCATTAGCGCTTATGAGCTTCGGCTCGAAGTGCCAATGGCAATACAAACCACGTGGCTGCGAAATACGTAGCCGCCATAGAGTCCAGGAGGACAAACAGTGGCAAAGGAGAAGTTCGAGCGTACGAAGCCGCATGTGAACATCGGCACCATCGGACACGTCGACCACGGCAAGACCACCACCACCGCAGCGATCACCAAGGTTCTGGCTGACGCTTACCCGGAGGAGAACACCGCTTTCGCCTTCGACATGATCGATAAGGCTCCTGAGGAGAAGGAGCGCGGTATTACCATCAACATCTCCCACGTTGAGTACTCCACCCCGAAGCGCCACTACGCACACGTGGACGCCCCGGGCCACGCCGACTACATCAAGAACATGATTACCGGTGCTGCTCAGATGGACGGCGCTATCCTGGTTGTTGCTGCAACCGATGGCCCGATGCCGCAGACCCGCGAGCACGTTCTGCTGGCTCGCCAGGTTGGCGTTCCGTACATCCTCGTTGCACTGAACAAGTGTGACATGGTTGACGATGAGGAAATCATCGAGCTCGTCGAGATGGAGATCCGTGAGCTGCTCGCTGAGCAGGACTACGATGAGGAAGCTCCGATCGTTCACATTTCCGCTCTGAAGGCTCTTGAGGGCGACGAGAAGTGGGTACAGTCTGTTATCGACCTGATGCAGGCTTGCGATGACTCCATCCCGGATCCGGTCCGCGAGCTGGACAAGCCGTTCCTGATGCCGATCGAGGACATCTTCACCATTACCGGCCGCGGTACCGTTGTTACCGGCCGTGTTGAGCGTGGCTCCCTGAACGTCAACGAGGACATCGAGATCATCGGCATCAAGGAGAAGTCGATGTCCACCACCGTTACCGGTATCGAGATGTTCCGCAAGATGATGGACTACACCGAGGCTGGCGACAACTGTGGTCTGCTTCTGCGTGGTACCAAGCGTGAAGAGGTTGAGCGTGGCCAGGTTTGCATCAAGCCGGGCGCTTACACCCCGCACACCAAGTTCGAGGGTTCCGTCTACGTCCTGAAGAAGGAAGAGGGCGGCCGCCACACCCCGTTCATGGACAACTACCGTCCGCAGTTCTACTTCCGCACCACCGACGTTACCGGCGTCGTCAAGCTGCCTGAGGGCACCGAGATGGTTATGCCGGGCGACAACGTTGAGATGTCCGTAGAGCTCATCCAGCCGGTCGCTATGGACGAGGGCCTGCGCTTCGCTATCCGTGAGGGCTCCCGTACCGTCGGCGCTGGCCGCGTTACCAAGATCCTGGGCTAATTCTTGCTAGGGCTTAAGGCCCTTCCTGATTAGCAGGTCTGTGAGCCGCTCAATCCCTGATGGGGTTGGGCGGCTTTGGTGATCGTGGGCCTACTAGGCTTGAGAGTTATGTTCGACCCAACCCGCATTGACCGCACCCTCGCCGCACTGCGCGCCGCGTGGGAAGGCCAACCGGACCTTCCCCTGGGAACCTTGTTTGGCATGTTGGCGGCGGAGGGCTACGGCTGGGGCGTGCCTGACGACGAACTCACCGCGCGGCTGGAGGCGATGGCGGCTGTGCATCCCCCGCTTGTGCCTCTCGACGCCAATCTCGTCACCGAGGGCCTCTGGCTCGTCGTTACGCCCACACACCGCGTGACGCTAGCTCCTACGGCTGCCGCCTCTCGCAGTGTGGAGCAGCGCCGACAGGCGACGTCCGTGGCGGTGGTAAGGCCGGTATCCAAGGAGGGCCAGCGTGGCCAGCCGGTGGCGTGGACGGTGTCAGCCCTCCGGCCCGTTGGGCCAGGACGACCGCTCGTGATTGCCGATGCCGAAGGCTTCGAGCATCGGTTTGGTGTCGTTGAATCCGTTACGCGGTTGCGAGAAGACCATCGCAACCTGACCGGTCTTAAGCGGCGCAGCGTGGGGGACCGAGTGTGGTTCATCCGTACCGATTCCGAAACCATCATCCTTGACCATGGCCTCCACATCGTGGAGCGCAAGAACCGGGAGCTTGTCCGTACCGACTTCTCGTGGCACACCATCGAGGCCGGGGAAGTCGGGGAACCGCTTCGCGTCCACCTTTCACGGGGCACGCTGCACACCTTTGGGCGTATCCAGGAGGTCATTCTCGCTGAATCCGCGCCTTGGAACGAGTCCGCCTTGCCTTACTAGCGAGGCCCTGTTCAGCCCGCCGAAATCCTCACGACGCTCGTAACCCGCCAGGTCTTCTGCACTTCTCGAGCAGATAGCCGCTAGCACGCTGTTCCGCGTTTTAGATCGCCGATGTGCCCACTGAACTGTGAGGTTAACGCTTGAATCGTTGCGTGGGTTCGCCAAGTTCCCTGTCACCCTGGCTGTGGTTGCCAGGTCTCGTTCTTTAAGGGCTTAAGGATCCTGCCGTGGCTGCCCCTGTTGTATCCGGCGTCGAGTGAAGCGCAACTTGGGATCGCCGATATGCCCGTCAGCATGGCCTTGTCTGACGGGTTCTTCTATCGGGAGCGCCTTTGTTGCAGGTTACCGGCGCTTTTACTCTTTTGCGTTTGGTGTTGGGGTGTTAGCTGCTGTCGGGTGGTCGGTCCGGTGGCTGGGCTGGCGCTGTGGTTGCTTTTTCGGCGTTGAGTCTGGCTAGTGCTTCTTGGTATTCCGGCATCGCGGTTATCGGGGTACCCCAGGGTGGGATGAAGGCCACGCCGGTGTTGAGCCGGTACATGTAGCCGCGCCTGGTAGGCCTTTGTGGGTCATCGTCGTTAATACCGTTGTGGTAGGCGCACAAAAACGTCAGGTTCTTAATGTTGGTGTAGCCACCAGCCTGCCAAGGGATGAGGTGATGGATTTGGCAGTAGTCGGCTGGTTTATTGCAGCCAGGGCGTGAGCAGGTGTGGAATTCCGCGTGCAGGGTGAGGCGTTGGTTGAAGTTTGCTCCGCGTTCTAGCCGCCAGGTGTTGATGGGTCCTTCGATGGGGTGCACGATGGTGGCGTAACCGATTTCGGCAAACTTGTGGGTGAGGAATTCAGCGCCTGTCATGCGCGCGCCGTTGGTGAGGTTGAGCTCTATTTCGTCCCCGTCACCGTTGATGATTTGGTCCAACTCGTTCAAGGTGACGATGACTTGGGTGCGCACCGCTGGCTTAGTACCGGTGGCTTGGTTGAAGAAGACGTCGTTGGCGGCTTTGAGTAGGTCGGTGTTGTTGGTGGATTCTAGGACTGCGCGCATGTTGGCAATCGTGGTGGCATCGTCAGTAATGGAGAGCGTGTTAGGGCCTTGCTCTCGGTAGGTGATGCGCACACCTGGTTTGGCGGTTCTTTTACGCTTGAGTTCTTTAAGCCGTGCGGTAGCAACGGTGGGGATGCGGTGTGCGGGTGTGGCGGCAAGTTTTGCTCGGAGGTTCCACGCATCCAAGGTCTTCTTTACTTTTGAAACATAGGTTTCAATCAGTGTGAGGGTGCCCAAGCTGTGGCGTTGGGCAAGGGCGGCTGCACGTGCTTTCTTTTGCTTGCCGGTGTAGCGGGTGGGGCCGAAGTACACCTGGTGCAGACCGGCAAGTTCTGTGGCGTCGGCTGGGTCGGCGCCGAGCGCGCGGAGCTCGTCGGGTGTGCCAGGTATGTGTTCCACCAGCGCAATCCCCGAGTTGCGGAGGCGGATGTAGGTGTCGATATCCCCCATGGGCACAGAGACTAAAACAGGACCGAGTGCCCCGCAACCGGAAGAAGAAAAACCCTGCTCACGAATAGTTTTGCGAGCAGGGTAGGTGGTATCTAGAGGACCGCGTTGCGCACCTTCGTGAAGTGGACCTTGTATCGCGTATCCACATCCACGTCAGGGAACGCGGCACGGAAGTCTCGGTCGTTGACTTCGATGGCGTCCTTGATTCGCAGCAACGGGGTATCGGGATCTGCCAGGACCTCGTACTGCAGAGTCGGCCGCGAGCGGTCGTAGGCGACGAGCCGCGAGACCTTCTCCACGCCCTCAACCTCAGCGAGGGTATCCGCCACCGCGCCTGCAATAGCGGACATCTCAGTTTTAATCGCGCCCTCCTCATTCGATTGTTCCGAAGAGACCGAGCTAAACCGATGGTGCCGCAGGTTGCTGATCACAAGCCACAGACCGGCTAGGGCGCAGACAATCGTCGCCAAGCCCAGCGCATAGGGCCACCAGCCCTGCTCCGGTAAGCCCGCCCATGTGTCGTGGTCAACCCACGTTGCCAGGTAGGTGGCAAAGGACACGTTGAAGTGAATGAGAATCGGCCACGCGCCCAGAGCAATGAGAAGGACTCCCACAATGGCAAGGATCGTACGGTCCACGCCGGCGAGCGCCTTAGACATTAGCGATCTCCTCCTGTTCATCCTCAAGCACCACGGTGATGTCCGGAGTCGGGGTAATAGCCGCGAGTGCTGCGGTCACCGCCTCAGTCACGCGCTCTTTAAGCTGCGCGTCGTCGGCATCGCCCGTCGCAGTCACCGTAATGCGCGCTTGGTCCTTAGAGATCCGCGCCCTACTGCGCGCTGCCGTAGTTCCTGGCACCCGACGCGCCGTTGCCGACGCCACCCGCGCAATGTCCACCGCGCGCAACCACATCGACGCATCCTCGGAGCCAATCCGCACGTGCGTCGTCTTCCGCGGCGCACACGCCGCCCACAACAAAATCAGTCCGATGAGGATGGCCGCACCGCCGGCCACCAGCATCCACCCGTGGATCTCCGGGGAGGACATCACATCGATGAACGGCTGCAACCACGACGCAGCGCCCTCATCGGCACCCACGACCCAGGCCTCACGCCCCACGACCACGGCGGCGACGAGCAGGACGACGCCCAGGATGATGGTCCAGCCGCGCGCCGGCGGGGAGGCCTTCGGGCGTTGACCAAAGCCAACGGGCAGGGAGCTCTCACTCATAATGGCCTCCTATCGTTGATCGTGATGGCGCGCAGCGGCGCCGGGCGCGGGACGTCTACCCGGCGTGTGAACTGGGCCGAGGGCCGAATCTCAATCGGGCGCAGCTGGAGCGGCTCGGCGTGCGGGGAGCGCAGCGCTGGTGCCTGTGGAACGTCCACGTGCCGCGGCTGGACCGGGCGGGGAGTAGTGATGCGGCGCAACGCGAATTCCTGGGGCGACGCCACCGAACGAACGTTGACGGGCGCGGGGTCAGCAATAACGCGCAGCGGCCGCGGCGCTGCCGTAACGATTGGCCGCAGCTCGTCGTAGCGCTGCTCTGAAGGGCCGAAACCTTCCGTGCGAACCGCAACCTCGGATGGCGCGGCAACACCCCGCACCCGCGGTCCCTCCGGTGCCGCCACAGCACGTACCGTAGCCTCGCGTGGGGCCGTAATGTGGCGCACGGGCGCGCCGTTCGCGGTGGTGATGGGCTTTAGGACACGCTCCGGCACAATCGCGGGGATCTGCGCCTGCAGCGGCGCCCGTGTCTCGACCGCCAAGGCAGTCGTGCGTTCGCCTGCCACGGCGCCACCCACGGTGACGTTGACGCGGGTGGTCCGGAAACCGGTGAAATCACGCACGGCCTCACGTATCGCCGTGCGAACGGCTGCCGCAACGTCGGTGACGGGGGAGGGCCAGTAGACGGCAATATCGACGTCGACAGCGACCATCTGCGTATCCGGATCCATCTGCGCCATCACGCGCGGAAAGGCGCGGCCGGCCAGGCCAGCTAGTTTGGCGTCGACAGCCGCGGTTCCCGGCACGCTCGCAATGGCGGCGTTAATAACCTTCTCCATCGCGCGCAGAGAAAAGCGGGTGCGGCCGTGTTTGGCGGTGCTCACTAGCCTCGGCCTCTATCCTGGCCGACCACGCCCTTCCATACCGCAGTGAGGTCGATGCGGCCGTCGAAATGCGCGCCAATCACGCCACCGACTGCGGCGAGCAGCACCGCGAGCGCGACGTACCACACGCCGAGGTAGATGAAAAAGGCCAGAACCAAGCCGGCGATCACGCCGAGGGAGGTGTAATTCTTCATGGTTTTCCTTTAGTTCTGTGGGTCGGTTCCTTTTAGACCGCGTCGTCGAAGACAACGTCCACGCGGCGCACCGCGGGCCAGGTGGCGCAGACGGTGGTGCGGGTGGCGTCGCCAAGCTCGGCGAGGGGAACGCCAGCGCTGACATCAACGACGATGTGCAGCTCCAGGTGCGTGTCATCCTGCGGGCTGGGGCGGCGGATGCCGTGCACGCGCTCACCGGGGAAGAGCAGCGCGACCTCCCCGAACCGGCCGGGCGAAAGCTTGGCGACGCCCCTCAGATCCGTCACCGACTCCGCTATGGACGTGGCAATGGGGAGGGTGAGCTCGGCAGAGGTCACGTTATGCCTGGCCCTGGGTAACTGCCGGGGCCGTTTCGGCGGACTCGTCTTCTTCGCGCGGCAGCTTGACGTCGTGGACGACGACATCGACACGGTCCACGGACAGGCCGGTCATGCGCTCGACCGCGTTCATGATGTTGCGGCGGATAGCCTCGGCGAGCTCGTGGATGGCCACGCCATACTCGGCGATGATGGCGATATCAATGGAGGCGGTGCCGTTGTTCACCTCGACGCTCACGCCCTGGCGTACGTCCTCGGAAGCACCGAAGGATTCACGGATGGAGCCCATCATGCGGGCGCCACCGCCGCCGAGCGCGGCGACGCCGGAGACCTCGCGGGCGGCGATGCCGGCGATCTTGGACACAACGACATCATCGATGCGGGTGGTGCCAAAATCGGTCTCCAGGTTCTTGTTGCGCTCCGGGGCAGGGGCCGGGGTGGCGTCGTTAGCCGGTGCAGTCTGCTCGGCGACGTCCTTGGGTGTGGTGTTCTCAGCCATGATGGATCCCTCTCACTGTGTAGTTGATTAAGGTCTGTATCTACGTCACGAGCTTAACCGCGAACGCGGAACGCGGGGCGGCGGAGAGTCAATCCTTGGCCAAAACGTGATGTTACCCACTGTTTCTGCAGGAGTTTGGAAAACGCGAGGTTACGTGCTTAAATACAGGGGTTGCTTTAACACAGCGACGTAGCCGCAGGCTGATGCTTGTAGGGCGTTGTTGCTGGTAAAGCGAACATGACACCTTTGTTGTGGAGTTCTTCTAGGACTACACGCGAAGGTCATCCGATCGGGCTAGGTCCGCGCTTGAGCAGAGACAATCCCGAGAAGATGGACCGGAGAAGGGGCATGGCAAATAAACAGCGGCAGTATATGAATAAGACTTTGGTTGCGGATCTTTAAGATCTAACGCCCCAGTCTTCTTCCTATTTACTTTGACTACGGGTCTTGTACCCCGTCACGAGCACTGCACTCTGGGCTTTTGCCTTAAGTCACTCTCGTGGTCGTCATGACAGTCAGACAACTGGCGTTGAGCCATGGCTTCCAGCCCGGACAACGTTATAGAGAAATCGAGAAGCAATTTCCCACCGCTTCACGCCCCGGATAGGCCGGGAATGTGAAAGTGGGGAAGCGAGGAAGAGGATAAGCGTGGCGGGACAAAAAATCCGCATTCGGCTGAAGGCCTACGACCACGAGGCCATCGACGCTTCTGCTAAGAAGATCGTCGAGACCGTTACCCGTACGGGTGCTCGTGTTGTCGGCCCGGTGCCGCTCCCAACCGAGAAGAACGTATACGCCGTTATTCGTTCTCCGCACAAGTACAAGGACTCTCGCGAGCACTTCGAGATGCGCACTCACAAGCGCCTCATCGACATTCTCGACCCGACCCCGAAGACCGTTGACGCCCTTATGCGCATCGACCTTCCGGCAAGCGTCGACGTGAATATCCAGTAAGCGATCGACACAACGTATTTGGTGGAGAACAAACAATGAGTGAAAACGAGATCAAGGGAATTCTGGGCACCAAGCTCGGCATGACCCAGGTCTTCGACGAGGAGAACCGCGTTGTGCCGGTGACTGTCGTCGAGGCTGGCCCGTGCGTGGTTACCCAGATCCGTACTGTAGAAACCGATGGCTACAACGCCATCCAGATTGCCTTCGGCGAGAAGGACCCGCGCAAGGTCAACAAGCCTGCAACCGGTCACTTCAAGAAGGCTGGCGTGACCCCGCGCCGTTACGTCGCTGAGATCCGCATGGACGATACCTCCGCATACGAGGTCGGCCAGGAGGTCAAGGTGGACATCTTCGAGGGCGTTACCTTCGTTGACGTCACCGGTACCACCAAGGGTCACGGCTACGCTGGCGCCATGAAGCGCCACGGCTTCGCAGGCCAGGGCGCTGCCCACGGTAACCAGGCTGCCCACCGCCGCGTTGGTGGCATTGGTGGCGCTTCGTTCCCGGGCCGCGTCTTCAAGGGTAAGCGCATGGCTGGCCGCATGGGCCAGGACCGCGTGACCACCCAGAACCTGAAGATTCAGAAGATTGATGCCGAGTCCAACCTGCTGCTCATCAAGGGTGCTATCCCGGGTGCGCGCGGTGGCCTCGTCACCGTTAAGACCGCAGTGAAGGGCGGTGCACACGCATGAGCAACCTCAAGCTAGACGTCCAGACCGCTGACGGTAAGACCAACGGCACCGTTGAGTTGCCGGCCGAGCTCTTTGACACCGAGGCATCCATTGCTCTGATGCACCAGGTTGTCAACGCACAGCTCGCTGCCGCTCGTCAGGGTACCCACAAGACCAAGACTCGCGGCGAGGTCCGCGGTGGTGGTCGCAAGCCGTTCCGCCAGAAGGGCACCGGCCGCGCCCGCCAGGGCTCCATCCGTGCGCCGCACTACACCGGCGGTGGCACCGTGCATGGCCCGGTTCCGCGCGACTACTCCCAGCGCACCCCGAAGCGCATGATCAAGGCTGCTCTCTACGGCGCACTGTCTGACCGTGCACGCAACGAGCGCATCCACGTCATCGAGGAGCTCGTCCCGGGCCAGACCCCGTCCACCAAGCAGGCCAAGGCTTTCATCGAGCGCCTCACCGACCGCAAGAATGTTCTTCTGGTCATCGGCCGCGAGGACATCAATGCTCGCCGCAGCGCCAACAACCTGCCGAACGTCCAGATCCTGGATGCCGGCCAGCTGAACACCTACGACGTCCTCTACTCGGACGACGTTGTGTTCTCCGTTGAGGCTCTGCACACCTTCGTCGAGCGCGCTACCGGCGCCGCCGAGGAAGCTAAGGAGGAGAAGTAATGGCTAAGCTCGCTAACCCGCGCGACGTCATCATCGCACCGGTTGTGTCCGAGAAGTCCTACGGCCTGATGGAGCAGAACGTCTACACGTTCTACGTCTCCACGGACTCCAACAAGACCCAGATTAAAGATGCCGTCGAGCAGATCTTCGGCGTGAAGGTTGCTTCCGTGAACACCGTGAACCGTGCAGGCAAGCGTAAGCGCACCCGCACCGGCTTCGGTCAGCGTAAGTCCACCAAGCGCGCCTACGTGACGCTCCGTGAAGGCAGCGACTCCATCGACGTCTTCGGCGCAGGCGCTTAAGCCCCACCGAAGAGCCGAAAGGAAAAGGAAGAATTATGGCTATTCGTAAGTACAAGCCGACAACTCCGGGTCGCCGCGCATCCTCCGTGTCTGAGTTCGAGGAAATCACTCGCTCGACCCCGGAGAAGTCCCTGCTGCGCCCGCTGAGCAAGACTGGTGGTCGTAACAACTACGGCCGCATCACCACCCGCCACATCGGCGGTGGCCACAAGCGCCGTTACCGTCTCATCGACTTCCGCCGTACCGACAAGGACGGCATCCCTGCAAAGGTCGCTCACATCGAGTACGACCCGAACCGTACCGCTAACATCGCCCTCCTGCACTACGCAGACGGCGAGAAGCGCTACATCATCGCCCCGAAGGGCCTGAAGCAGGGCACCATCGTTGAGGCTGGTCCGAACGCAGATATCAAGGTTGGCAACAACCTGCCGCTGCGCAACATCCCGACCGGTACCACCATCCACGCTGTGGAGCTCAAGCCGGGCGCTGGCGCTAAGCTGGCTCGCTCCGCTGGTGCCTCCATCCAGCTGCTGGGTAAGGAAGGCAAGTACGCCATCCTGCGTATGCCGTCCTCCGAGATTCGTCGCGTCGACATCCGTTGCCGCGCCACCGTCGGTGAGGTTGGCAACGCTGACCAGATGAACATCCGTTGGGGCAAGGCCGGCCGTATGCGTTGGAAGGGCGTCCGCCCGACCGTCCGCGGTGTCGTTATGAACCCGGTCGACCACCCGCACGGTGGTGGTGAGGGTAAGACCTCGGGTGGTCGCCACCCGGTGTCGCCGTGGGGCCACAAGGAGGGCCGCACCCGCAACCCGAACCGTTACTCGAACAACATGATCGTGCGCCGTCGTCGCCCGAACAAGAAGCGCTAAGAGGAGGTAAACAATGCCACGCAGCCTTAAGAAGGGCCCGTTCGTCGATGAGCACCTCCTCAACAAGGTTGATGCTCAGAACGAGGCCGGCACCAAGCAGGTCATCAAGACCTGGTCTCGCCGCTCCACCATCCTGCCCGACTTCATCGGTCACACCTTCGCCGTCCACGACGGTCGTAAGCATGTCCCGGTGTTCGTCGAGGACTCCATGGTTGGTCACAAGCTCGGTGAGTTCGCACCCACCAAGACCTTTAAGGGTCACGTTAAGGACGACAAGAAGGGACGTCGATAAGCGATGAGTGACACCATCACCTCCGCATCCGCAACGGCTCGCTACGTCCGCGTTACCCCGATGAAGGCACGCCGCGTCATCGACCTGGTCCGCGGTAAGTCCGTAGCCGAGGCACTTGCAATCCTGAAGTACGCTCCGCAGGGCGCCGCTGAGCCGGTTGCCAAGGTTGTTGCATCCGCAGCTGCCAACGCTGAGAACAACTTCGGTCTGGATCCGCGCACCCTGGTCATCTCCGAGGCATACGCCAACGAGGGTCCGACCATGCGTCGTTTCCAGCCGCGCGCACAGGGCCGCGCATTCATGATTCGTAAGCGCACCAGCCACATCACCGTGGTTGTCGAGAGCCAGAAGGAAGGGGCCAAGTAATGGGCCAGAAGATCCATCCTCACGGCCTACGTTTGGGCATCACTTCCGACTGGAAGACCCACTGGTACGCCGATAAGGACTACGCAAATTACGTAGCCGAAGACATCAAGATCCGCGAGTACCTGGAGAAGGGCCTCGACCGCGCCGGCATCGCCGACGTCGTCATCGAGCGCACCCGCGACCGCGTCCGCGTGGACATTCACACCGCCCGCCCGGGCATCGTGATTGGCCGCCGCGGTGCTGAGGCTGACCGCATCCGCCGCGAGCTGGAGAAGCTCACCGGCAAGATGGTCGCCCTCAACATCCTCGAGGTCAAGCAGGTCGACGCCAACGCAAACCTGGTTGCACAGTCCATCGCTGAGCAGCTGGTTAACCGCGTGGCCTTCCGCCGCGCAATGCGCAAGGCCATCCAGTCCGCTATGCGCCAGCCGCAGGTTAAGGGTATTAAGATCCTCCTGGCTGGTCGTCTGGGCGGCGCTGAGATGTCCCGCACCGAGCGCTACCACGAGGGTCGCGTTCCGCTGCACACCCTTCGCGCCGAGATCGACTACGGCACCGCAGAGGCCCACACCACCTTCGGCCGCATTGGCATCAAGGTGTGGATCTACAAGGGTGACGTTGTCGGTGGCGTCCGCGAGTCCGAACTGAACGCTCCGGCGCAGGGCCGTGGCCGCGGTGACCGCAACGGTCGTCCGCGTCGTGGTGGCCAGCGTCGCCAGCGCGCACAGCAGAAGCAGGAGGGCTAATCCATGCTGATTCCTAAGCGCGTCAAGTACCGTCGTCAGCACCGCCCGACCCGCTCGGGTGTGTCCAAGGGCGGTAACCGCATCAACTTCGGTGACTACGCCATCCAGGCTCTCGAGCCGGCGTACATCACCAACCGCCAGATTGAGGCCGCACGTATTGCCATCAACCGCCACGTCAAGCGTGGTGGCAAGGTGTGGATCAACATCTTCCCGGACCGTCCGCTGACCCAGAAGCCGCTCGGCGTGCGTATGGGTTCCGGTAAGGGTCCCGTCGAGAAGTGGGTTGCCAACGTTAAGCCGGGCCGCATCCTCTTCGAGATGACCTACCCGAACGAGGCTACCGCCATCGAGGCCCTGCGCCGCGCTGGTCAGAAGCTTCCGTGCAAGGTCCGCATCATCAAGAAGGAGGACCAGTTCTAATGGCTAACGGTACCCCCGCCCACGAGTTCCGCGAGCTCGACAATGCTGAGCTGGAGAACCGCCTGAAGGACGCGAAGGAAGAGCTCTTCAACCTTCGTTTCCAGAAGGCCACCGGCCAGCTGACCAACAACCGCCGCATCGGCACGGTTAAGCGCGACATTGCCCGCATCTACACCGTTCTGCGCGAGCGCGAGCTGGGCCTGTCCGTTGCTCCGGGAGCTGAGGCTTAATCATGAGTGAGGCAAACGTGAACACTAAGAAGGAAAAGGGCGCTCGCAAGACCCGCACCGGCATCGTTGTCTCCGACAAGATGAATAAGACCATCGTTGTCGAGCTCGAGGACCGCAAGCAGCACGCCCTCTACGGCAAGATCATGCGCACTAACAAGAAGGTTAAGGCGCACGACGAGAACGAGACCGCCGGCATCGGCGACCGCGTTCTCATCGCCGAGACTCGCCCGCTGTCCAAGGACAAGCACTTCCGTCTCGTCGAGATCGTGGAGAAGGCTAAGTAGTATCTAGCCCTCTTCTACGTGAATAGCCCCCACGGTTATCGTGGGGGCTATTTTTGTTCCGCCGCGCTCTTCTCCGAGACCAGCTCCTCTAGCGCGCGCCGCGGTGTGTGAGCGCAATGGCAAGGCAAAACGCATTGAGCACCGTGCCGACCGCGAGAAGGAACGTGCCGATGCGGTAGGGCGTAGTGCTGGTCACGTCGATGGTGTTAAAGATCTGAACCCAGACCAACCAGCCTGCGATGAGCGTGCCCGCCCCGAGGGCGGTGAGCGCGCGGAGGCCACGGGTGGGGCGTTGGGCGGGGGAGAAGGCGTGGTAGGAGGCGTCGATAAGCGCTAGCACGGCAAGGATGATCGATGTCCAGGCCGCGACGGGCACCGGGAGCAGGGCCGAGGTGCCGAAGAATACCGGCAGGAGGAAACATATCGCGACGAGAACGAGGAGGACCGCGTTTAAGACGGCTGTGCGCAGGGGATAGTTCATAGCCGTGCCTCTACTTCGGTGCGTGTGGGCGGCTGGGCGCCGGTGCGTGAGACTGTGATGGCCGCGGCAGCCGCCGCAAACTGCAGGATCTCGCGCCAGTCTTCGGCGCTGAGCTCGGCTGCATTCCCGTCTCGTTCCGCCAGAAGAGTCAGGAGTGCAGCCATAACCGTGTCGCCCGCGCCGATGGTGTCCGCCACCTCGACGTTCACCGGCGGGACCTCCAACGACACCGACGCCGTGCGCACGCTCAGCCCGTCCGCCCCGCGCGTGGTGACCACCACCGGTACCTGCTCCAGTGCCCCAGCCCCAAGGAAATCAACCTCTTCTTCACTGAGCTTCAGCAGCGTGACGTGAGGAAGCAGACTCAGCAGGAACTCGCGGTGCTCCGCAGTGGCGAAGAAGGGCCGGATGTTCGGGTCCAGCGCCACCTTCGTCCCGCGCGCAGCCAAGTCCTGGAGAAGCGCGGCATAACGCGAGGCGCCCGGCTCCAGCGCTAGGGAGACGGTGCCGAAGCAGGCCCAGGGGACGTCGGCAAGCGCGGGCTCTACCAGGCGGTCGGCAGTACCCTCCGTGTAAAAGGAATAGGTTGCCGAGCCGTCGTCGGCGATGTTGCACACCGCCAGCGTGGTGGGTTCCTCGCCGCGCTGCACAAGGGAGGTGTCCACGCCCTCCTCGGTGAGACGCTCCACCAGCGCACAGCCGAATGCATCCTTCGATAGACGGGACTGAAAGCCCACGTCAGCGCCCAATCGCCCGGCTGCCACCGCCACGTTGAAGGGGCCGCCACCCAGCGCCGGTTGGAGGTCAGCCAGCTGCCCGCGGCCACGCGGAACAAGATCAACGAGGCCTTCGCCACACACCATAATGTCCATAGAGCCCATACTATCGAGGGCATGAACTACCGTCCGCTTTTTCATCTCTCCCCGCCCTCCGGCCGCTTGAATGACCCGAACGGAATCTTTGTTGATGGCGATACTCTGCACGTCTACTACCAGCACGACCCGTGCTTCCCACACGCTAAGAAACAAACGGGGTGGGGGCACGCCGTAGCATCGCTGGTCGCCGCGCAACCGTGGCGACACTACCCGGACGCGCTGTATCCCATCCGTGAGTACGACGCCCACGGTTGCTACTCGGGCGGCGCAGTGGTCGACGGCGAGGACGTCTGGCTGTTCTATACCGGCAACCTTAAGCGCGATGGCGTACGGATTCCCTCGCAGAACCGCATGCGCGCGGTAGAGCCTTCAGGCCCGGCAGGTGGTTTCTACGAGCACGACCCGGCCAACCCACTCATCAATGGGCCCGCGGAGGGGTTCACGGGGCACTACCGGGATCCCCAGATCACCCGTGATGATGCGGGCTGGCGCATGGTGCTCGGCGCGCAAGCGGAGGATGAAACGGGGCACGTGGTGCTCTACCGCTCCACGGACTTGGCGCACTGGTCCTTTGAAGGCGCGCTCACGTTCGATACCAGCCAGGTCGAGCCGGGCCTGAGCCCTGACCTCGTGCCGGGCGGCTACATGTGGGAATGCCCCAACCTTGTGACGCTGCGTGACCGCGCTACGGGCGAGGACAAGGACGTCCTGGTCATCTGCCCGCAAGGTCTTGAGCCGGTGCTTGCCGACGGCTCTACGCACTACGCTTCCTCCGACCAGTGCGGCTACCTCGTGGGCCGACTCGATGGCACGGTTTTCCACGTGGAGCGTGGTTTTAGTGAGCTGGACTATGGCCACCAGTTCTATGCACCACAGCTGGTGGAGAA
Organism: Corynebacterium sp. HMSC035E02; assembly: GCF_001836065.1. Lineage (NCBI taxonomy): Bacteria > Bacillati > Actinomycetota > Actinomycetes > Mycobacteriales > Corynebacteriaceae > Corynebacterium > Corynebacterium sp. HMSC035E02. The sequence goes on along the minus strand of NZ_KV827337.1, from coordinate 214,854 downwards.
GGACGGCGAGGCCATCATGCTGGGGTGGATGGGGTTGCCGGCCCAGGATGACACCCCGACCGTGGAAGAAGGGTGGGTCCACACGCTCACTCTGCCGCGGCGCGTGTGGTTGGAGGATGGCTGGCTGCGCCAAGCTCCAGTCTGGGAGCTGCCGGAGAACGACTCGGTTGCAATGCTTCAGGCAGGCGAAGGCACGTACGCGCTTGTCGACGACTCCGGGGCCGAAGCCTTCCGCGTCACCTACGGCGGGGGAGAACTCCGCTTGGCTTGCGGCGGTGATGAGCGCGTCGTGCCGTGTCCGGCTGGTTCCCTGGACCTCATCGCGGATGGCTGCGCGGTGGAGGTCTTTGCGGGCGATGGGCGGATTGCGGGGGCGTCGACTGTTCTTGGCGCCAGCGGCGCTCGCTGGCTCGGCTGGGAAGCCCGATAGGGTGTGAATCTTCCTATATTTGTGCCCGAATGCTTGGCATTATGTTGAGTAACGTGTCTAATAAGAGGTGACGCTATTTAACTCATCTCACTCTTCTAGGAGGCACGGCGGCATGGAACACTCACAAGTCGCGGAGCGAATCCTGAAAGCCATCGGCGGCGAAGACAACATCGTGGCGCTCGCGCACTGCGCCACCCGCCTGCGCATGGTACTCAAAGACAGCAAGAAGGTCGACAAGGCTGCGCTGGAAAACGATCCGGACCTCAAGGGCATCTTTGAGGCCGGCGGCATGTTCCAGGTCATCGTTGGCCCGGGCGATGTCAACATCGTCTTCGACCAGCTCAACAAGATAACCACCAAGGACATCGCGGTCTCCACGGACAAGCTCAAGGACATTGCCGCCGATTCCGGCAACTGGTTCTCCCGCGCGGTGAAGGTCCTCGCGGATATCTTCGTGCCGCTCATCCCGATTCTGGTCGGCGGCGGTCTGCTCATGGCGCTCAATAACGTCCTGACCGTCAACGGCCTTTTCGGTGAGCAGTCAGTCATTGAGATGTTCCCGGCTATGGCCGATGTTGCCGGGCTTATTAACCTCTTGGCCTCCGCGCCGTTTGCGTTCTTGCCTATTTTGGTGGGCTTTACCGCCACCAAGCGTTTTGGCGGCAACGAGTTCCTCGGCGCCGGCATGGCTATGGCGATGGTGATGCCGGACTTGGTCAACGGTTACCAGGTAGCCGCGACCATCGAAGCGGGGGAGATGACCTACTGGAGCATCTTCGGCCTCGACGTGGCCCAAGCCGGCTACCAAGGCTCCATCCTGCCCATCCTCGTCATCGCCTGGATTCTTGCCACGATTGAGAAGTTCCTGCACAAGCACCTCAAGGGCACGGTGGACTTCCTGCTTACCCCGCTGCTGACGTTGCTGGTGACGGGCTTTATCACCTTCATTGCAGTGGGTCCGGTCCTGCGCACTGCCGGCGACATGCTCGGTGCTGGTCTGAATGACCTCTACACGTTCGCCGGCCCGGTGGGCGGCTTCATCTTTGGTCTGTTCTACTCGCCGATTGTCATCACGGGTCTGCACCAGTCCTTCCCGCCGATCGAGACCATGCTGTGGAACGAAGGCGGCTCCTTCATCTTCGCGGTGGCTTCCGTGGCCAACATTGCCCAGGGTGGTGTGGCCCTGGCGGTTTACTTCCTCGCCCGCTCTGAGAAGCTCAAGGGCCTGTCTGGTGCCTCGGGTGTCTCCGCGCTCTTCGGTATTACCGAGCCCGCCATCTTCGGTGTGAACCTGCGCTTGCGCTGGCCCTTCTACATCGGCATGGGTGCGTCCGCGATTGCTGCGACGCTCATTGCGCTTTTCGACGTCAAAGCCACCGCCCTCGGCGCCGCCGGCTTCATCGGCTTCGTGTCCATGCGCCCCGAGGACTACACGCAGTTCTTCATCTGCGCCTTTACCTCTTTGATCCTGTCCTTCGGCGTGGCCTTTGCCTATGGCCGCTACCTGATTGCCAAGAACGGTTCCATCGATCCTGATGAGACCGGTGCTGCTACCGGTGCCGGCGGCGCGGTACCTGCTGCCACCGCTGACCCGAACGCCTATCGCGTGGCCTCCCCGCTGGCTGGTACTGCTATCGCTTTGGAGTCGGTCTCGGATCCGATGTTCGCGGCGGGCAAGCTGGGCGCCGGCGCGGCCGTCGAGCCCACAGAGGGGCGCCTTGTCTCCCCGATCGACGGTAAGGTCACCGTCACCTTCCCCTCCAAACACGCGTATGCCGTGCGCGGCAAGGACGCCGACGGCAACAACGTGGACATTCTCATGCACATCGGGTTCGATACCGTGAACCTGAAGGGCGAACACTTCACCTCGCACGTCTCCAAGGGCGATGAGGTGAAGGCCGGTGACCTGCTGTGCGAATTCGACATCGAGGCCATCAAGGCCGCCGACTACCCGGTGACCACGCCGGTCGTCGTCTCCAACTCGAAGAAGACAGGCCTAGTCTTGCCGGCCTATGTCACGGGCGAGGAGATCTCCTTCGGCGAGGCGCTTCTCACCGTGGACCCGAAGCCGGAACCGGCTGATGCAGCACCTGCCGCATCAGCCTCCAAGACCTAGGGGTGCTTCAGTGGACAAGGCCTAGGGGCCCGTCCGCCGCTTCCATAAGTGCAGACCTGGAAGTGCAGACACGCTGGTCGTCGCCAAGCACTGCGCGTGCGCTTCACGACGCCACGCAGCACCTCTGCACTTTGAGGTCTGCACATTTGGGTTTGAGGGGATGAGAAGTGTCGTAGGTCGGGGAAGTGGTGCAGCGCGCGATTTGGGGAAACAGCGGCGAGCATGCTTGAATGTATGGGTTGCATATGGCCGGTCGGTGCAGCGCGATGCGTTTCCGAATCGCCGCACCGAGACCCTTCGACCGCTGTGAACAGCGAGTTCGTCGCACAGCCTGTGCCACGTAAGCAAGTAGACCAGGTGTGTCAAGGACGGAAATCTTGACGCACGTTAATCCAGGTCAGGAGACCCATAGTGATTCAGCAAGAATCGCGTCTGCGCGTCGCCGACAACTCCGGTGCACGAGAGATCCTCGTCATCCGCGTTCTCGGCGGCTCCGTTCGACGTTTCGCTGGCATTGGTGACATTGTCGTCGCCACTGTCAAGGAAGCCATCCCGGGTGGCAACGTAAAGGAAGGCGATGTCGTCAAGGCCGTCATCGTCCGTGCCAAGAAGGAGACCCGTCGTCCGGACGGCTCCTACATCGCATTCGATGAAAACGCCGCAGTTATTCTCAAGGGTGACAACGAGCCGCGCGGTACCCGCATCTTCGGCCCGGTTGCTCGCGAACTTCGTGACAAGCGCTTCATGAAGATCGTTTCTCTCGCACCGGAGGTGATCTAATCTTATGAAGATTCATAAGGGCGATATGGTGATCGTTATTTCGGGCCCGGACAAGGGCGCGAAGGGCAAGGTCATCGAGGCATACCCGAAGCGCGACAAGGTCCTCGTTGAGGGCGTCAACCGCGTTAAGAAGCACGTTGCTAACTCCGCTACCGAGCGTGGCGCCGAGTCCGGCGGAATCGTTACCCAGGAAGCTCCGATCCACGTGTCCAACGTTGCGATCGTTGACTCCGAGGGCAACCCGACCCGCGTGGGCTACCGTTTCGACGAGAACGGCAAGAAGGTCCGCATCGCACGTAGCAACGGGAAGGACATCTAACATGAGCGAGAACTACACTCCGCGTCTGAAGACCCGCTACCGCGAGGAAATCAAGAAGGCTCTGAACGAAGAGTTCAAGTACGACAATGTGATGCAGATTCCGGGCGTCACCAAGGTCGTTGTCAACATGGGTGTGGGCGACGCTGCCCGCGACTCCAAGATGATCAACGGCGCTCTCGAGGACCTTACCGCTATCACCGGCCAGAAGCCGCAGGTGCGCCGCGCTAAGAAGTCCATCGCTAACTTCAAGCTCCGTGAGGGTATGCCCATCGGTGCACGCGTTACCCTGCGCGGCGACCGTATGTGGGAGTTCTTGGACCGTCTGCTGACCATTGCGCTGCCGCGTATTCGCGACTTCCGCGGTCTCTCCGACCAGCAGTTCGACGGCCACGGCAACTACACCTTCGGCCTCACCGAGCAGACCATGTTCTACGAGATCGACATCGACAAGGTGGACCGCCCGCGTGGTATGGACATCACCGTCGTGACCTCCGCTACCAACGACGAGGAGGGCCGCAAGCTCCTGCGCGAGCTCGGCTTCCCGTTCAAGTAAATAGCGCTTGAATAATTCCCTCGGGACTCCGTGAAGGAGCTCCGGGGGAATTTTTGCGTCTGCGCCCTTTTTGGGGTGTCGTCTCCCCTGAGCAATGGGTATGTCTGACGTGGGGAGTAGACTACGAGCGTCTGAAAAGTCTGTGTTCCCCAGTGAGGTAAGTGATGTCCCTGAATGATGCTGCTGCGGCGGCCGTGACGAAGAAGGTCACGTTGCTCGATGAGTCCTTCGCCCGCTTCGCCGTGCGCTCCACCCTGGCGGGCGTCTATCTTGCCATCGGTACGGCTTTTGCTGCGGTGATGGGGATGGGCGTCGAGAAGCATGCGGAAGGACTAGGCTCGTTGGTCTTTGCCAGCCTCTTCGGCCTAGGCCTTTTTGCCATCGTTATCTTGGGTGCAGACTTGGCGACGGGCAACATGATGTTCATGATCTATGGCGCCGTGAACAAGCATGTGAGCTGGGGCAAGGGAATGTGGCTCTTGGTCGTCACCACCCTGTTTAACTTGGTGGGCGTCGTGCTCTTTGCCGCTGCCATGGGGGTGTCAGCGAAGCTGGGTGGTATTGACCCGAATCACCTCATTGCCACGCTGTCGATGGGCAAGCTGACCAAGAGCCCGGGCGGTATGTTCGTGGAGGCCATCCTGGCTAACTTCGTGGTCAACATGGCGATTGTGGGCGCGGTCTTTGCGAAGGACATTGTGTCCAAGTTCTTCGTCATCGTGCCGATCATTGCCTGCTTCGTGGGACTGGGCCTGGAGCACGTGATTGCAAACTTCTGCCTCATGCTGCTGACCTTCTTCTGCGCCAGCCCGCTGCCGGAGGGCTTTACCCTCGGCGCGGTGCTGCTCAACTGGTCCATCGTGTGGGTCGGCAACCTTATCGGCGGCGGCTTCCTTATTGGTGGCGTGTACGCCTGGCTTAACTCCGGCCCGGAAGCGTACCGCGACTAGTCTTCTCACTGCCTCGGGCGAACTGCCCGGGGAGGAATTTCTGAATCGTAGAGGGCTCTTAGGGCCACGCAGCTCGTGGTTCGCGCAACGGTCTGGTTAGTCGACGGTTCATCCAGTCAATCTTCCGTGCTTCTTCGAGAGTCCCTCAGTAGACGATGACACGGGAAAGGTGCCGAGTCTCGGGGCTAAGAAGACTGACAGTGCCGCTATTCGTGGTGTGGAAATACGGGCAAGATCTCTCCCTTCTTAAGCGCAACGCTAAGCCCATCTAGCGCAGATTAACGACAAGTAAACAGCCAAGATGGCCTATAGATGAATCTTTTCTGTTGCGGCCAAAATTTCTATTACGCCAGGTCAGCCGGAAAATTCGGGCGCTACACTGTGATTCGTACGTACTGAAGTGTGCGGAGTCAGTGAGAAAATTCTTTTGGTTTGAGGAGAGGCTATGACGATCGTTGTGTTTGATATTGGCAAGGTGTTGGTGCCGGAGGGAGATAGGGTTCCGCGCCTGGTTAACTTCATTACCGAGTGCGGATTGTCAGTGGATACGGAGTCGTTAATGAACGCGTATTGGGCCCATCGCGATGCTTATGACTTGGGGATGTCAGACGAGGAGTATTGGCCGAAGGTCCTTCTCGATGCGGGGCTTTCCTCCGCTGAGATTGAGCACGTTGATTCTGCAGCATTGGGAGCCCTCGACGGGGAGCGTAACTCTGCGACTACCTCCGAGACTTCGGACTTCCTTGCGGAACTTCATGCCGCTGAGGTGCCAGTTGCACTTTTGAGCAATGCACCGCATTCGATGGCTAAGGCGGTAAGGACTTCTCCGTGGGCGCAGGAGATTGTGGCACAGGTGTTCTCGTCCGAGGTCGGGGTTGCCAAACCGAGTCAAGAGATTTTTCGTATAGCCGAAAAGGAAATTGAGAAATCCTTTGGCCCCCACAAGCGTGAAGATGTTGTGTTCTTTGATGATCGCCCCGTAAACATTGAAGGTGCCCAGGCGTTTGGCTGGCAAGGACAGCTGTGGGGAGGAGTGGTGCCTGCACGCACTGTTCTAGCTAATGTATTGACCTAGAGTTACCCCACCGAAAGGAATGCCCTGGCCTCACCAGAATGTGAAGCCAGGGCATTCTCTATTGTCTACCCCTCTCTCGGATTGAAGTAGAGCAAAGGCGGGAAGCTCTGCATATCGTTAAACAAGGAGAAAAAAGCAGGTTCGAGGTTGATAACGCCCATCTCCTGTAACCAGGAATTATAAAGTTCCTCGGCCTCAGAGAGTTCCTCCAGGTTTCCTTCTGCCTGGGTAAGGCGGTAACCCAAAGTGGAGTGTAGCTGGTAGTGCTCAAGGCTTGTCACGGGAATCTCGAGCACCTCTCCAACATCACAACGAAATCGTTCGATCTCTTGACGAACCGACTCATCAGCTGGCTTCAATTTGATGGTCAGGTGTTTGGCGAGTGGGTACATCTCTACAGCGTGCACCGCAAGAGCCTTGGGCCCTTCAATGTTGGCTTCAACGAGGCGTTGACGCATCCGGACAACCGAATCAGGAAAATCATCGGCATCGCTGAGCCAAGCTGGCCAAGCTTCTTTCTGATCGAGTAAAGCTTGATGCTTGAGACCATTGAGGAGGGTCATGTGGAAGCTGGATGGAATGGTGAAGCCGTAATCGTCTTCCCAACCTCTAGACTTAATATCGTCCTGAATTCTAATTTCAAGTTGTTGGAACTCAGAGCCTTCAGGAACATGTGCAACAAAGGTAGAACCAGGATGGCGACGAACATCGCCGCGTTCGGTGAACTTTTCCCAAGTATGGGGATTGGCAATCTTAGTCATTGAACTAGTACCTACTTACTTGCGCGTTTGTTGTAGGAGGCAATGGCAGAATCAGCCGTTTCTTGAGCAGTTTCGAATTCTGCCCTTGGGTCCTTGCCATTGGCGATGGCAGACATGGCTTGGCTATAGGACTTACGAGCGTCATTCAAGGCGCCGGTATGGCACCCAGCGGTAACAGTGTTGACTGGCGTAGAAGCATACTGCTCTAGCAGCGACTTTTGCTGGGGGCTTAGATCGGTCAGAGAATCCATGGCTGAAGTTGTAGTCGGTAGGTAGCCGGTTTCGTCAAAAATCTTCTTTTGAATCTCATCCGAGCCGACGAACTTCATGAATTCCCAAGCTGCGGTTTGTTCTTCTTTGGAAGTACCTTCTTGGATCACCCACAGAGAGTTTCCTCCAGGAACTGCGCCAGCGGCGTCTGTATCTCGTGGCAAGGCGTGAATGGACCAATCCCAATCGAGGTTTGCCTCGGCGACATTTCCGTAACCACCAGAGGAGTTCATCTGGATGGCAGCATTTTTACTAAGGAATGCGCCCGTGGCTGCAGAACCATCACTGCCCGCATCATGGATGGCGCCCTCTTTGTAGAGCTCACTGATCGTCGTCCACATATCGACAAGTTGCGGGTCGTCAATTTTGAACGTTGAAGCCTTTTCCGAGGTAGTGCCATTCTCTGGTGTACAAAACTCGTTGCCCAACATGGCTGCCATCTCTTCGACATACCAGCCTGAGTGATGGAAAGTTAAGCCAGATCGGCCAGTCTTGCCGTGCAGCTTTTCCACAGCTTCCATGAGCCCCTCAGTGGTGCTCAATGAGGATGGTTTGATACCAGCTTCTGCGAGGGCTTCGTCATTGACGTACAAGACTGGTTGAGACACCATTGCTGGCATCGAGTAAATCTTGTCTCCCATCTTGTAGTAGTTGGCGACGACGGGAACAAGATCATTGAAGTCATAGTCGCCATTTTCCTGTGCCAAGTCTTCAGCCGGGATAGCGAGTTCTGAGTCCATCATGAAGCGACTTTGAATGTCGCTAGCTTGCATGAGTGCTGGTAAGTGGCCAGTTTGGACCGAGGCTATGAACTTGGAAATCGAGTCTTCATATGCTCCCTGGTAAGAAGCATGAATTTCGTACTCGCCTTCGTGCTCCGAATTGAATTGGTCAACAATTGCTTGGAGCGTCTCGCCAGAGGCGCCTGAAGAAGAATGCCAGAAGTTCACCACAATTTCGCCGGCTTCATTTCTTGGCACTGAGTCAGAAGATGAGCCGCAGGCGGCAATTCCAAAAGCTGGGATACCCACGGCAGCGACAACAGACAACACCTTTGTGCGGGAAGAAAATGGCATTACTTGACAGCTCCTTCGGTGAGGCCGCGACTCAGGTACTTTTGGCCAAATACCACGAGGATGATTGTGGGCAAGGCTGCAATGAGAAGTCCAGCGAGCACAAGGCCAGTGTCAACGGCAGTTTCATCCGCCAAGGCTTTGATACCCGGCTGAATGGTGCGTACGGACGGGGATTGGGTGATAAGCAATGGCCACATATAGCCATTCCAGGCGGCAATTGCGCCGGTGACTAGCGCAGTCATGCATACCGAACGATTCAAAGGGAGAAGGAAAGTAAAGAGGAACCGAATCCTTCCAACACCTTCGAGCCTCGTTGCTTCATAGATTTCCTTGGGAAACTGCTTGAAAGCTTGATAGAACAAGAAGATTGTGAAGGATGACGCGACATAGGGAAGGAAAATTGCGATGACTGTGTCGTATAGGCCCATCTCACTCACGGTGAGATAGTTACCAATCACCGAGACCTCGGATGGAATCATCATGGGGATAAGAAAGAAACCGAGGATCTTCCCAGGCATGGGAATACGGCCGAAAGCCAAGGCAAAGGCCGCAAGAACCGATGTAATAAATTGGCCTCCGGTTTGGCAAACCGTGACAATCAGTGAGTTCACAAGCTGTTGACCAACTTGGGACTGCTCCCATGCTCGTGGATAGTTTGAACCGACGAAATCACCAAAGAACAGTGTTTGGATGCCGGCTTGAATATCTGCTGTGGAACGTATAGAGCCGACGAACGCGTAGACGACAGGAAATATGATAAAGATGCAGGCAATAAGTAACCAGACCCAAATGAGCGCAGTCATCAACGGTGAGCGCAGTTGAGAACTGGGGCTAGGAGTCGATTGGGAAGATTGGGAGCGCTTTTGTCGGCGGACCTGCTTCACTTTTTTGTGCGGGGTATCTGAGGCGTGAGACATCGCGTGCTCCTCCTTTCAAAAAATTCTTAAGACTGTTTCCGGTTTAGGCGAAACTGGACGAGCGTGAGGATGAGGATGATGACGAAAAGCACCATGCCGCGGGCGGAAGCTGCAGCAAAGTCTGCTGTACCGCCGCCGAATGCCAAGTCATAGATGTCAAGAACGAGGGTCCTAGTGGATGATGCTGGGCCGCCGTCAGTGAGAACGTTGAAGATTGTGAACTCCTTCATCGCCGCCATGGACTGAGTCACAGCCAGGAATAGGAGCATTGGGGCGATTCCTGGAATGATGATGTAACGCACGTACCTGATACCGGTGGCGCCGTCGAGATTCGCGGCTTCTACGACGTCATCCGAGATACCGTCGATAGCGACCATTAGCAGCAAGATGACAAAGGAAATGCCGATCCACAAGTCAACTGTGATTGTGGAAATTAGGGCTACTCGAGGACTGGTTAGCCAGCCTACGGTCCCAAACCCGAGCATCGTCGCTAACTGATCAAAGAAGCCGATGACGGGCGCGAACATATTTCGGAAAACGAGAGTGCCAATCGCCGTTGATACAGCCATAGGCACTAGCACTAAAGAACGCATCCAAAAAGTTCCCTTTAGCCGGTAGCTCAGGGGAAGCGCAATGGCCAAACCGATAGCGAGCTTGAGAACTACGGTGGTTACCGTGAACACCAAGGTTCGCACCAAAGTGGCACCGAAGGCTGGGTCGGTGAACATGTCAACGTAGTTCTCGAGACCAGCGAACCCTTTAGGGCGCCCAAAAAGGTCGGTCGAAACGAACGACAAATACAGCGCTCGGAAGAAAGGGTAAAACTCAAAGATTAGGAAAAGGACAAGGGTTGGAAACAACATTGCCCAGGAAAGCCAGTCAATCCCTGCTCCGCGGTGCTGCTGTTTGTCCTCTTTGACGGTTTCAGCGGTACGACGAGCTGAGGAAGCAGAGTTTGCGGTGATACTCATTAGTTGATCCGCTCCTTAGTATGGCCGCAAAAAAGGTGGAGCTTGTCGCGCTTGATGCGTACCGAAATGGGTGCGCCTTCGTCCAGCATCTCAGTGTTTGCAACGCGAACGAGAAGAGTTGCGGTGGATTCCTCGTCGCTGGTTTCAGAGGCTTTTGAAGAAGCCGCGACTGGTGAACCTTGCGGAACAGCATGTACATATTTGTCGGAACCAAAGTTCTCCACGTATTCAACAGTGCCCAAAATGTCGGCGTCTGCTGATTCGCATAACTCGAAGTCCTCTGGACGAATGCCAATGATGACCTCTCGGTCGTTTGGTTGAACTTTGAGTTCGGGTACAGGAAGATCGAACCCATTGGCTTTCAGCTCTGAACCGTCTTTGACTGCAGAAACTAGGTTCATCGATGGAGACCCGATGAATGTAGCCACAAAAACGTTCGCGGGGCGCAAGTACAAATCCTCCGGAGTTCCGACTTGCTGCATGTTTCCCCCTTCCAGAACTGCGATTCGATCAGCCATGGTCATGGCTTCAGTCTGGTCGTGAGTGACGTAGAGCATCGTCGTCCCGAGCTTTCGCTGTAGACGGCTGATTTGCGAGCGAGTACTTACGCGCAATTTGGCATCGAGGTTGGACAGCGGCTCGTCCATCAGGAATACCTGCGGATTGCGAACAATGGCACGTCCCATGGCAACGCGCTGGCGTTGGCCACCAGACAATGCTTTAGGTAGTCGGTCGAGGTAAGGCTCGAGTTCAAGTAGCTTCGCTGCCTCAGCTACACGTTCAGCGCGGCTCGCCTTGTCAACCTTCTGCATCTTGAGCGCAAACTCCATATTCTCACCGACCGTCATATGCGGATACAGGGCGTAAGACTGGAAGACCATAGCGACATCGCGCTTAGAAGGTGGGAGCTGAGAGGCACGCTGATTACCAATGAAAATTTCACCACCTGTGACAGCTTCGAGACCTGCAACCATTCGAAGGGTCGTGGACTTACCGGAGCCGGATGGTCCAACGACCGCTAGAAACTCGCCGTCATTGACTGTGAGATCGAGGTTATTGATGGTGGGTGTTTCATTGCCGGGATAGAGCAGCGTAGCCGCGTCAAAAACTATGTCGGACATCGAGATAACTTTCTGAACTAAAAGTGAACGAGAGTTGATGCTTTGACCTGCCAAGCGCGGCATCCGTGACAGAATGCGGTGCGTCGCCGCCCTTGGGAAGCGAAAACACTGTCCCAGCTGTAAGTAAACGGGGTCACTCGGGTGCGTAAACAACAAACGAAGCGCGCCACGTCTTCTCTGGTCTGCATGTGTGCAGGTAGAAGCGCGTCGTCTCGCTGTTTCAATTTGTGGCAACCCCCTGAGCTTGACTTTTGCTCTTTTTGTTGGTTGAAGGCCAAGTGGACAAGGTTGCGTTGAGGTGAACGATCGGGATTTTGTTTACCCAACACTCTGCGATGAGGCTACGTTTCCCTTGGAGGAGGGGGGAAGTTTCCCCACTTGGGCAAAATGGCTTTTCTCACTTTGGAGTTATTGGGGTTGGAGTTTCTTCAAATGACCCTCATGCGGGGGTGCCTGAGTAAGAGGGGGCTTGTTGATGCGGCAGATGCCCAGTCCCAATGAATGGCTGCGCAATTGGTGAAAAGTAGAGCGGTAAAGGGCAGTGGTGGGTACTGTGCAAGAAGGGAGACAAAACGCGGCACTCTTCTAGGTCTGTCTTATGCTGCGAAGGAAGGGCTCTCCATGGGTGACTGTATTTCTAATGGGGCAGAGGGTCGACAGCCGACGCTCGGAGACATCGCGGCGCGAGCCGGCGTCTCTCGCAGCTCAGTCTCACGCGTTTTTCGGGGACAGAAGAAAGTGTCTGATGAAAACAGACGGAGGATTCTCGAGGCTGCGCATGAACTTGGCTACGTTCCGAACGTGATTGCTCGGAAACTATCGGCTCTTAACGGGCGAACACTTGGTGCATTGGTTCGGGACCCTGCTAATCCTGCTTACGGTTTGCTTCTCCAGGAGCTGCAGGTTGCCGCTCATCGCCACGGATATGATTTAGTTACCATGTCGGTTGCGCCAGGTAAGTGTGATGACCGTCAGCTAGACAGCTTGTCTCATCTCCTTGGGTTGGGAGTAGCGGGACTAATTGTCTCCACTGGAGATTTAGCGAGTGAGCTCTTGCTGCCTTTCGCAGAACGCGTACCAATCATTCGGGCAGGTCGACCGGAGCCCGATGCGTTAATTCCCGCTGTCTCTTTCGATGCAGAACACGCAGGCAAGGTTCTTGCTGAAGCTGTTGTTAAAGCCGGCCACACGAAGATTGCAGTGGTGCGTACGTGTCCTGAAGTTTCGTTTCCGGAGTACACCCGAGCTCAGGCAACAATCGCAGAAATACGTAAACAAGGGTTGGAGCCCTTTATTGTTGACGTGAAGTTCGATAGCGGGGAAGCGTATGTGGTACCTCTCATTAAGAGTGGAGCCATCACGGCTGTCATGTGCCCAACAGATTTGCGCCAGCTCCATTACTTGCGTGTTTGCCAGGATGAGGGAATATCCGTTCCCAGCCAAGTGAGTGTCACTGGCTGTGATGGGGCGTTGCCAGGCTTCGACATTATGGGTTTGACGACTTATTCCTGGCCTGTGCGAAAACTGGCCGAGGCAGCGATTTCTTCGATTCTTGAATTGATCGATTCATATGGAGATGTCGAGAAACAGACCCCGTGGATCCAAAGAAAGTATCAAGGGAATTTTGTCCCTGGGCGTACTCTTGCGCCACCAAACGAAAATTAGGTCCAGGGCTCGCGCGGTCGTGGTTGAGTTTCAAGCCGAGTATTTGCTGAAGGAATTAATGGCAGCGCTGCGAGGATGATGTTTCCAGCGTTCGGAGAAACTGAGACCGCCCGGCCAGCTGGAGCGATTGAGATCTGGACAAGGTGCGCTTCTCTAAGAATCTTTACGTGACGGCTGAGTACTGATTCCGTGACCTGCAGGTAACAGGCAAGGCGCTTTTGCTGTTGTGGACCAGCAATGAAAAGAGTGTGGAGAATTGTCCATCGAACTGGATTTGCTATTGCTGCGATGACTTTGACGGTAGCGCTGTGCTTTGCATAGCAGTTTATTGGTCGAGACAACATCGGTATCCAGCCTCTTTTCAATGTACATAGTGTCATCTAAGAAATCTGAGCCTCGTCGGTATTGCGATGAGTGTCAAGCCTGTGATTCTGTGCCTCTTGAATTGTGTGGAAACCTGGCCTGATTGTGGAAGGATCACTGACTATCCGAAGGGCCATTTAGGTGCACGTTTGAGCTGCGTGTGGTGGATTAGCGCACTTCCGAACTTTAAGAAAACTGCAAGAGAGATTTGAGTCATAGGAACGGTGAAATCAGAAATTTACCTTCATTTGTAATGGGGAAATACCTCATTGGGGTTCCACACAATCAATGTTGGTGCCCAACCGTAAAGGAGTATTGATGAGACGGTTACAATTTCTGATAGCCATCCTGACCATGCTTTTGGCGTCATTCTCACCTCAGGCTAACGCTCAAACAACTGTGAATGGAGCGCTGGTAAAATCCCGATGCCCGAATTGGCAGACGCAGGTAGAGCAAATTCGGTCGGAAAAGACTAATTCAAAGGTCATCACCGCGCGACATCGTGGAGCGTTTGACAAGCAACTCCCAGAAAACAGTTTGGGGGCGTTCCTTCAAGCATTTGATCAGTGTCGTCCGGTCATCGAAACAGATGTCCGAATGACGGCGGATGGCGTCCCCGTGATTTTTCATGATACGAACATCGGAAAAATGCTGCGCAAGGATTATGACCCAGAATCTAATGAGGGGCCAAACGAAAGACTAAATTCCTTGAAGTTTGGAGAACTGAAGAGTCTTCGATTGGTGAGGCCCGATCGTACTGAAACGTCATTCGAGGTTCCTTCGGTAGAGGAGCTAGTTGATTTCACTCTTCAACATGAGGGGCAGTCAGTTATTCAGCTAGAAATTAAGGAGAAGTCGGCCTTCTTGGCGACGTTGAAAGTTCTAGACGAAAAAGAACGAGAGTATGCGGGGCGGGGAGTTCTCGAGCGCTTCATGGTGAAATTTTCCATGAATGAGGCTCCCACTCCACAGCATTTTGAAAACTTGCTTCGCCAATCAGGCATTGAAAACCGCTTCACGTTGATGCCAAAGATCAATCCTGGCATTGCGATGGCCTTGAATAGCGGGGAGCAATTGGATGATCCACCGCAGCTAGAGCTCGGCAGCAATGCATCACGAGCAGTCGGCTGGTGGTCGGCCGCTTCTCGGACACAGGTGCCTATTGTCGAGGTTAATCTCAAGGATGCAAGCGAGTTTCTTCGCACGGAACGTGAGGTTGGAAGTCGTTTCGGAGCCTTTGAGCGTCCCGTGAACGTGGCTTTGGATAACGTCAAGAAAGGCACGGTTGGAGAATATGTAGCTGTGGTCCACTTCTTTGGGAAGAAGTTAGGGGCTTTCGTTCCGGTACCGGATTTTGTGATGTTTACTCCAGGGCCGGCGGCTGGGTATACGGTGCCGAATACATTTGGGGATAAGAAGCCTATACCGGCAACGGATGCATTCTTCAATAACGACTCGAGCTGCTGTTATCGCCTCACAGATCGACGTCAAGCCACGCCGATTGCGGAGGAAAAACACGACTGGCGCGAAAATCTTGACTTTCTGCGTGCGGTTGGAGCAAACTTCTTGACGGCTGACGATACCGATTCGATCGACCTTTATGCATTCGAACAGGGGTACTTGAATCTAGTGAGCCGACCTGCCCCGGTCGCGCCGCCTAAAGACATGAATTCTAGCTTGTACTACAAAGTCAAGGATAGAGCGGTCCCCGACCGTGCCATAGTTCGGATTGAAGGGTGGGATGGACGGCAAGCAGCAGCGTGGGGCGGGAAAGTGTGTTTATGGACGAGCCCGAACAACTCACTGTGGACAGTGAAATGTGACTACAAAGACGAGCCGTATAGTAACCGCTTGCAGATTGAAACTGTAGGCGATAGCTACATGCGAATTAGAGACCCGAAGTCGTTACAGTGCGTCTATTCCACGCCTAACGTCGACGATCGGATTGCATGGTCGGCGGACTGTAACTCTGATCGTGCACTCTGGCGCCGAACCAACAAGCACAGATTTGTTGATGTTGATGGTCGAGAAATCAATTTCCAATGGGATGATCGATACAGTTACGGAAACCCTTTTGCGTACAACTATCTGAGCCGTGGCGACACAAGTACCTGGTCACAATGGAAATTGGTTCCTCAATAGGAGCTCTTTCTCTTTTCATCGCAGCCCAGTTC
Organism: Corynebacterium sp. HMSC035E02; assembly: GCF_001836065.1. Lineage (NCBI taxonomy): Bacteria > Bacillati > Actinomycetota > Actinomycetes > Mycobacteriales > Corynebacteriaceae > Corynebacterium > Corynebacterium sp. HMSC035E02. Next base: position 199,313 of record NZ_KV827337.1, on the reverse strand, counting down.
CATCGTCGCGACGATCCCCGCAGTAAGCGAAGCTATCGTGCGGTCAAGCTTCCGGAATAAAGGTTAAAGCGGTCCCCGCGGGCAAAGCCCACGAGCGCCATTCCGGTCTCCCGGGCGGTTTCCACGGCTAGGGAGGAGGCGGCGGAGACCGCGACGAGCATGCCAAAGCCGGCCATTGCGGCCTTGTTGACCAGCTCGAAGCTCGCGCGCGAGCTCATGACGAGAATGAGGTCGCTGGCCGGCAGCAAGCCTTCCATGAGTAGGTGGCCAATGACCTTATCCGCCGCGTTGTGCCTTCCGACGTCCTCGCGCACCACGACGGGCTTGCCGTCAAGTGTGAAGGCACCTGCGGCGTGAATGCCGCCGGTCTTGCGGAACTGTTTCTGCTCCCGCTTGAGGGCCTCGGGCAGCGTGGCGACGACCCTCGGATCCACCGGCACCCGGGGAATCTCGTAGCGGCTTTGCTTCATGAGCGCCTCGATGGACGAGGTGCCGCACACGCCGCAGGCAGACGTAGTAGTCGTCAACCGCAGATCGGCAAGCGAGATCGCGTGGGGGTTAGCCAGCTCCACATCGAGCAGATTATAGGGGTTGCGCCCATCCACCGAGGCGCCAGCGCAGTAGCGCGCCTCCCGGACATCACTGACCTTCTCGATGTGTCCTTCGGAATGAAGAAAACCATGCGCTAGCTCGACGTCGTGTCCCGGCGTGCGCATCGTCGTCGTCAGCGTCTGCCCGCCCACGCGGATCTCCAGCGGCTCTTCGCCGGCGACGGTATCGCCGCGGGTATCTACCTGGGTGACCTGCCCGTTCTCATCGAGGCGCACCTTGGTTACGGCAAAGGTGGCGTTGATGCGCCCGCTCATCGGTTAAGGGCCTCCTTCAATGTGGCGATGTGAGCGCGGGCCTCCTCTGTGTCCTTAGACGCTAGGCCCACCAGGTAGGCCGTTAGGGGAGCGGCCGGCCGGGACTGGGTGTGGGCAACATCCTTGGTCAGATCCAGCAACTCCGTGACGAGGGCGGTGGCGTCGGCCGGGGAGACGTCGAGAAGCTCGGCGGCCTCCTGGAGCCACTGGTGGGCGGTGCGGATGGGGTCTGGTGTTTCACTCATGACTTCTCATGCTAACGCGTTTTGGAAAACAGCATGTCAGCGGGTAGAGTAAGCCGACGGACTTGCATTTTCCCACTCCTGCGCCGCGAAAACAGCGCAGGAGGTGCGGAAACGTGCCAAGCCGGAAGAATTGAACATATCTACTTTGTTGTAGGCCCCTCGCCGTAGATAGCGGACCGTTGTCTGTATCAAAGGGTGGCGAGCGCCTCGCGGTATTGACCGCGGGGAGCGTGAGTAGCCCGAAATCACACGGAAAACGCTTTGGTGAGCTTTTACGGGAACCGCAACGAGAAAGGTTACAGGTCACTCATATGACTATGACTGATCCTATTGCCGACATGCTGTCGCGCGTGCGCAATGCATCTAATGCGCACCACGACGTCGTGTCGATGCCGACCTCCAAGATCAAGGCCAACATCGCTGAGATCTTGAAGCAGGAAGGCTACATCGCTGACTACTCCGTCGAGGGCCACGAGCTGACCCTCGAGCTTAAGTACAACAACCGTGAGCGTTCCCTCTCGGGTCTGCGTCGCGTGTCTAAGCCGGGTCTGCGTGTGTACGCAAAGTCCACCGAACTGCCGCAGGTTCTGGGCGGCCTGGGCGTGGCCATCATTTCCACGTCTCAGGGTCTGCTTACCGACCGTCAGGCTCAGGAGAAGGGTGTAGGCGGAGAAGTTCTCGCCTACGTCTGGTAAGGGAGGATTGACACATGTCTCGTATCGGTCTAGCACCTATCGCCGTCCCGAAGGGCGTCGAGATCACCATCAACGGCCAGGTTGTCAACGTTAAGGGTTCCAAGGGCACCCTCGAGGTTGAGCTGCCGGAGCCGATCACCGCAGCCGTCGAGGACGATGAGATCAAGGTCTCCCGTCCGGATGACGACCGCAAGAACCGCGCCCTGCACGGTCTATCCCGCTCCCTGGTCAACAACGCCGTTGTTGGCGTGACCGAGGGCTACACCAAGAAGATGGAAATCTTCGGTGTCGGTTACCGTGTCCAGCAGAAGGGCAAGGACCTGGAGTTTTCTCTGGGCTACTCCCACCCGATCCTCATCGAGGCTCCGGAGGGCATCACCTTCGCTGTGGATGGCGCAACCAAGCTCTCCGTATCTGGTATTGACAAGCAACTGGTTGGACAGGTCGCCGCGTACATCCGCCGCCTGCGTAAGGACGATCCTTACAAGGGCAAGGGTATTCGCTACGACGGCGAGCAGGTCCGCCGCAAGGTCGGAAAGACGGGTAAGTAAGCAATGGCTAACACTGAAAACGCAAAGCGCACCCCGGTTGGCAAGGACATTTCCTCGCGTCGTCGTGAAGCACGCGCGCGCCGCCACTTCCGCATCCGTAAGACCCTCCGCGGCACCCCTGAGGCACCGCGTCTGGTCGTTCACCGCTCCTCCCGCCACATGCACGTCCAGGTCATCGACGACCTGGCCGGCCACACCCTGGCTGCCGCTTCCTCCATGGAAGCCGACGTGCGTGCACTCGAGGGCGATAAGAAGGCCAAGGCTGCCAAGGTGGGCCAGCTCATCGCTGAGCGCGCCAAGGCTGCTGGCATCGAGCAGGTCGTCTTCGACCGTGCAGGCTACAAGTACCACGGCCGCGTTGCTGCGCTGGCCGACGCCGCTCGCGAAGGTGGTCTGCAGTTCTAATGATTAAGGCATACGGAAACATCAACGGAAGGAACGCCTAATGTCGGACCGTGAACAGCGTGACGGCGGACGCTCCGCCGAGAACAACAACGACCGCAAGGGTCGCAACAACGGCCGTCGTAACGACCGCCGCAACCAGCAGGACAACGAGCGCGATAAGTACATCGAGCGCGTTGTGACCATCAACCGCGTCGCTAAGACCGTTAAGGGTGGCCGCAACATGTCCTTCACCGCTCTCGTCGTCGTTGGCGACGGCCAGGGCATGGTGGGCGTCGGCTACGGCAAGGCCAAGGAAGTCCCGGCCGCAATCCAGAAGGGTGCAGAAGAGGCTCGCAAGAACTTCTTCCGCGTCCCGATGATTGCTGGCACCATTACCCACCCGGTTGAGGGTCGCGACGCAGCTGGCATCGTCATGATGAAGCCGGCCGCTCCGGGTACCGGTGTCATCGCCGGCGGTGCTGCTCGTCCGGTGCTTGAGTGCGCTGGTGTGCAGGACATTCTGTCGAAGTCCCTGGGCTCCGACAACGCTCTCAACGTCGTCCGCGCTACCGTGGACGGCCTCAAGCAGCTGGTTCGTCCGGAGGAAGTTGCCGCACGTCGTGGCAAGTCCCTCGAGGACGTCGCACCGGCCCAGATGCTGCGCAAGCGCGCAGGTCAGGAGGCATAAGCAATGGCTCTGAAGATTACTCAGGTAAAGGGCCTTGTGGGCACCAAGCCGAACCACCGCGCAAACATGGAGTCGCTTGGTCTCAAGCGCATCGGTCACTCTGTAGTTAAGCAGGACACCCCGATCATCCGCGGTATGGTTCACAAGGTGCGTCACCTGGTCACCGTCGAAGAAGTGGCAGGGGAGTAAACCATGGCTGATATCATCAAGCTCCACGACCTGCGCCCGGCCGCAGGCTCCAACAAGCCCAAGACCCGCGTCGGCCGCGGTGAGGCATCCAAGGGTAAGACCGCTGGTCGCGGTACCAAGGGCACCGGTGCTCGTAAGCAGGTTTCCGCTGCTTTCGAGGGTGGCCAGATGCCGATCCACATGCGTCTGCCGAAGCTCAAGGGCTTCAAGAACCCGAACCACGTTGAGTACCAGGTAGTCAACGTTGCTGACCTCGCAGAGGCTTTCGCTAACGGTGGCGACGTCACCGTTGCGGACATCGTCGCTGCTGGCCTGGTTCGCAAGAACCAGCCGGTCAAGGTTCTGGGCAACGGCGACATCAACGTTAAGTTGAACGTCACCGCTGACAAGTTCTCCAAGTCTGCTGTCGAGAAGATCGAGGCTGCTGGCGGCACCGCCACCGCAACCAAGTAATTCTCTTACAGGCTCTGTGAGAGCCACCGCCCTCCCGCGGCGTCACCTTTCGGTGGCCTTCGGGAGGGCTTCTGGCGTTTTTGGTCCTGGCCTAGGACACAAAGGGTATTAGTACCATTTGAAAGGCACCTTATGGCTTCAGTGTTATGCGATGACCTGGGGATTTACCCAGCGAGCCCCGCAAAAGGCATTAGTACCTTTTGAGGGGAACCTTATGGTCCAGATGTTATGCGATGACCAGGGCTTTGGCTGCGGGAGGCCCGCAAAAGGCATCTCTCAAAAGGTATTAATGCCTTTTGAGAGGAACCTTATGGTGAGAAATTTATGCGGGGCCGTTAGGCGTCGTTGACCGTCTTCTCGTAGAGGCCCGGGAAGCGATCATCAGGGTCGGTCACGGCCTTGATGCGCTCTGGCAGGTCGCCGCCATAGAGCTCCGCGAACTGCTCAGGGGAGTAGAAGGCCTCTGAGTACAGGGATTTATGTCCGCCGAGTTCGCTGACCTTGGCCTCGATGACGCGGTTGAAGGCGCCATTGCCAGGGGCCGAGGGATCGACGTGATTGCCCTCCACGCCGGACCAAAAACCGACGTTGATCCAGGTCTGTCCTGGGCGCAGGGGGTAGAGCGGCCACGGGGCCGGGGAATCAGCGGCAAGCGAGCCGGTGCCGATGAGGTCCTCGACGCCCTCGCGCAGCCGAATCGGACAGAGCCACACCGGTTGGATGTCGGAGGCTTGGAAGAACCAATCCAAGAATTTCGGCAGATTGTCCGGTGTGACTTCGATGTCCTGGACCACGCGCTCGCCGCGGGGCAGACCCTTCGGCTTCTTGATGAAGTTGTACTCCAGCTCGTACTTGCGGTCTAAGCGCACGAGCTTCCAGTAGAAGGAACTGCGGCGCAGCTGTCGCGGCCACACCTCGCGCACGCGCGGATTCTGCGCGCCGAACGCGCGGGAGCACCAGAACCAATCCGTATCCCAGCGCCAGATATAGTCGCGCACCGTGAGGCGGTCGCGGCGGATCCCGCTCTGGTGCTGGAGGCTGCGATAAAAGATTTTCTCCCGCGTGTAATCCGAGGTTGGCCCTTCCTCATCCGTAAAACGGGTCATGACGAGGTATGACTCCTCCGGTGAGAAGACCACGCCATCGAGACCGTGGACCTCGACGTCGTCGTAGGTGCGGGTGAGGGAGACGTCGTCAAGCGCGTGCGTGAGTGAGTTGAAGTCGTTGAAGCGCACCTGACGCAGCTCCACGTAGGGCTTGACCGCGCGCAGCTCAATCTTGAGGCGCACCGCATAGCCTAGAGAGCCGTAGGAGTTGGGGAAGAGGCGGAAGAGATCGACGTTCTCCTCGCGCGAGCACGTCACAATATCCCCGGTGCCGGTCAGGATATCCATCTCCAGGACGGATTCGTGGGGAAGGCCGTCGCGGAAGCTCGTGGACTCGACTCCCATGCCCGTCACCGCACCGCCGAGCGTAATGGTCTTGAGCTGCGGCACCACGAAGGGCATGAGCCCGTGCGGCAAGGTGGCGTCGACAAGGTCCTCGTAGGTGCACATGCCCTGGACCTCGGCGGTCTGCACAATCGGATCGACCTCAATGACCCCACCCAGGCCGGACACATCGAGGCCCGCCTGCTGCTCGCTGCGCCCGCGGAAGAGGTTCGAGGTCTTCTTCGCCAAACGTACGCGCTTATCCTTCGGCACCGCGTGGAAGCTACGCAGGAGCTTGTCGACGCCCTCCTCATGCGCCTTCCAGCCCACCGGCGGGACTTCGATTGCGTCGACGCTGCGATGATTGCGGATGAGATCGATCAACATAGAACTCCTTCAAGATTTAGAAGCGCGAATCTTCCCACCAGCGGCGCTCGGGCACGCCGGCGCGGGAGCCAGCATCGCCCAGTTTGACGCCCAAGAAGTGGTACAGGTTGATGATGTTGTGCTCGAAGCCCCACTCGGAGCCGGCCATGTAGATGGCCCACAGGCGGGCAGTGGGAAGGCCCACTAGCGAGCAGGCCTCCTCCCAGTTCTCCTTGAGGTTTTCGCACCAATCATGCAGCGTGCGCATGTAGTCGAAGCGGAGGGATTCCGTGTGGACGACTTCGAAACCGGCATCCTGCATGCACTTGGTAATGGTGCCGGAGCCGGAGAGCTCGCCATCGGGGAAGATGTAGCGGTCGATGAACCCGCCCTTCGGCGTCTTGTGGTTATCCGGGTAGGTGATGCAGTGGTTGAGCATGAGGCCGCCCGGCTTGAGCTTGCCGTGGAGGAAGCTGAAGAAGTCCGGGTAGTTCTTGACTCCGATGTGCTCGAGCAACCCGATGGCGGAGATGGCGTCGAAGCCTTCCTCGGTGACGTCGCGGTAATCCAGGAAGCGGATCTCCGCGAGATCTTCTAGGCCCTCCTCCTTGATCTTGGCCTGGCCCCACTCTGCCTGTTCCTTGGAGAGGGTGACTCCCAAGGACTTCACGCCGCGCTTGGCCGCGTAGCGCACCATGCCGCCCCAGCCGCAGCCGACGTCCAAGTGGCGGTCGCCTTCCTTGAGCCGCAGCTTGTCGAAGATGAGGCGGTACTTGTTTTCCTGGGCCTCGTCGAGCGTGGCGTCAGGGGAGGGGTAGTAGGCGCAGGTGTACGTCATCGAGTCGCCGAGGAAGAGCTCGTAGAAGTCGTTGCCCACGTCATAGTGATCGGAGATGACTTCTGCGTCGCGCTCCTTGGAGTGTTTGGACAGCCCCTCATGGAGCTTGCGGCGCAGCCACGAGGCACGCTCGACATCCGGGACCGGCTGGATTTGAAAAGCGCCCATCGAAGCCAAGGAACGCGCGACGCGGGCAAGGGTTTTCGCGTCCGGGCGGGAGAACTTGTCATACATTGCGTGCAAGGCGTCGAAGATGCCGTAGGGGTGTGCCGGGTGTTCCCCCTCGACGGTGATTCCGTCGGTGACGTAGGCGCGGGCGAAGCCTACATCGCCCGGGTGTGTGGCGATGTAGGCCAGACCCTGCAGGTTATTAATTTTGACGGTGAACTGCGCGTCGGCTGGGCCGGTTGCGGAACCGTCGAAAGCTTCCCAGCGGAAGGGGTTGGGGCTGGGAACGAAGGTATCGATGATCTCAGCCACGGTCATTGGGGAGAATCGCTTACTCATAAAACTACATACTACTTTCGGATTAAGGTTAGGCAGATAGAAGACGGCCATACTCTGTGGCGCCCCGGGGCGCCGCTTGAGAGGTCGAAAAGACGTAGAAATGTTGTAAGGACATTGCCTTAGGGCAACGCGGTCCATGGTAGGCCTCATGCGTCGATGGCGCTAAGGGGGAAACTAATCCGAGAAGGATAAGCCTGGTTTTCGCGGGGCCAATGTGGCGAAAGGGGGCGGGGCTGGTAGGGTAATGGGGTCAAAACTGTCCAAGCGTTCCTATGAAGGACCTTAAGAAGGTTCTTAACTTTTGGGAACAGATGAGATCCACCCCCGTGCGCGGCGAATTCGAACCGCACAGCAAGCGCGGTAGGCCAGGAGGATTGAGTAGTGTCCGCCATTTTGCAGGCTTTCAAAGATGCCGACCTGCGGAAGAAAATCATCTTCACGCTCGTGATGATTATTCTCTACCGCGTTGGCGCGCAGATCCCGTCGCCGGGCGTTGATTACGCCACCATCGCCGGTCGCCTTCGTGACCTTACGGAGGAGTCCGGAAACCTGTACTCGGTGATCAACCTGTTCTCCGGTGGTGCGCTGCTGCAGCTGTCGATCTTCGCCATCGGCATCATGCCGTACATTACGGCGTCCATTATCGTGCAGCTGCTCACCGTGGTTATTCCGCACTTCGAGCAGTTGAAGAAGGAGGGTCAGTCCGGTCAGGCGAAGATGACGCAATACACGCGTTACCTCACCCTTGCGCTGGCCCTGCTGCAGTCCGCGGGCATCGTGGCCTTGGCGGACCGCGAGCAGCTCCTGGGCCAGGGCGTGCGCGTCTTGGCGGAGGACCGCAACTTCTTCACCCTCGTCGTGCTCGTTATCACCATGACTTCTGGTGCAATCCTGGTGATGTGGATGGGTGAGCTGATTACGGAGAAGGGAATCGGCAACGGCATGTCGCTGCTGATTTTCGCCGGTATTGCTACCCGCCTTCCTACCGACGGCGTCAACATCTTCCAGAACAATGGTGGTCTGGTCTTCGCCATGGTTCTCACGGGCCTCATCGTTCTCGTCGCGGGCATTACCTTCATCGAGCAGGGTCAGCGCCGTATCCCGGTGCAGTACGCAAAGCGCATGGTGGGCCGCCGCCAGTACGGTGGCTCTTCCACCTACCTGCCGCTCAAGGTCAACCAGGCCGGCGTTATCCCGGTCATCTTCGCCTCCTCGCTGATCTACATGCCGGTGCTCATCACCCAGATCGTCAACTCCGGCTCCCCGGGTGTCTCCGATAACTGGTGGCAGCGCAACGTCATTGCTCACCTGCAAGCACCGAGCTCCTGGCAGTACATCGTCCTCTACTTTGTGCTCACCATCTTCTTCTCCTACTTCTACGTATCGGTTCAGTACGACCCTGCGGAACAAGCCGACAACATGAAGAAGTATGGTGGATTCATCCCGGGTATCCGCCCGGGCCGACCGACCGCCGAGTACCTAGGCTTCGTGATGAACCGCCTGCTGTTCGTCGGTTCGATCTACCTGGCGCTCATCGCTGTTCTGCCGAATATCCTCTTGGACCTCGGCGTGGGCACTGCAGGTGCCAGCGGCACCTCCGCCTTCGGTGGTACCGCCATCCTCATTATGGTCTCGGTTGCCTTGACTACGGTCAAGCAAATCGAGTCCCAGCTTCTACAATCCAACTACGAAGGACTGCTTAAGTAATGCGTTACGTACTCCTTGGCCCTCCCGGTGCCGGCAAGGGCACCCAAGCCGCCCTCCTCAGCGAGAAGCTCGGCGTTCCGCACATCTCCACCGGTGACCTCTTCCGCGCCAACATTGGTGAGGGCACCCCGCTCGGCGTTGAGGCCAAGTCTTACATCGACGCCGGCAAGCTGGTGCCGACTGACGTCACCGCTCGCATGGTAGAGGACCGCCTTAACCAGGATGACGCCAAGGAAGGTTTCCTCCTCGACGGCTTCCCGCGCACCGTGGAGCAGGCCGACATCCTGGCGAAGCTCCTTGACGACAAGGGCCTCAAGCTGGATGGCGTGTTGAACTTTGAGGTGTCCGAGGACGTCGTCGTCGAGCGCATGCTCGCCCGCGGTCGCGCAGACGACACCGAGGAGACCATCCGCACCCGCCTGGGCGTCTACCGCGAGGAGACCTTCCCGCTTATTGAGCACTACGGCGATGCCATCATCTCCGTGAAGGCTGAGGGTTCCGTTGAGGAGATCAACGAGCGCACCCTGAAGGCCATGGGCAAGTAATCTGCCTTTTAAGCCATGGCTTTTCGACGACGCACTAAAACCATCCCCGCCCGCACCCCAGGCGAGCTCGATGCCATGCAGGCGGCCGGCGAGATCGTCGGCCGCGCCTTGCAGGCGGTACGCGCTGCCGCGGCGGTGGGCGTGAGCACGCTGGAACTCGATGAGGTGGCCGAGCAGACCATCCGCGATGCCGGTGCCGTGCCCACCTTCAAGGGCTACGGCGGGTTCCCGGGATCCATCTGCGCTTCGGTCAACGACGTCATCGTCCACGGCATCCCGAGTAAGGAAATGCTGCTGGCTGAGGGGGACCTTGTTTCCATCGACTGTGGTGCCACTCTCGACGGCTGGGTGGGGGATAGTGCGTGGACGTTTGGCGTCGGTAAGCCCAGCGCCGAAGCGCAGGCGCTGAGCGACGCCACCGAATGGGTCCTCCACGAGGGTCTCAAGGCGATGGTTCCGGGCAACCGGCTGACCGACGTCTCCGCTGCCCTTGAGCAGGCGACCTACCGCGCCGAGGATAAATTCGGCGTCGAGCTCTTTATCGTCGATGGCTACGGCGGCCACGGCATCGGCCGAGAGATGCACGAGGAGCCCTACCTGGCCAACGAAGGCAAGGCAGGGCGCGGTCCCCTCATCCAGGAAGGTTCCGTGTTGGCCATCGAGCCGATGCTGACCCTGGGTACTGAGGACAGCGAGGTCTTAGAGGATGACTGGACCGTGGTAACCCTCGATGGCTCGTGGTCGGCGCACTGGGAGCACACCGTCGCGGCGACGGAGAATGGTCCCCGAATCCTGACCCCGCGCTACTAAAACACGTCTTTCGGGTAGGAAATCATGGTCGGAAGGTTTATACTTCTTGCCATGTCTAAAATTCGCTCCCGCGCTGGTGCTCGCTCCCTACGCCGAGCCACCGCAATCGGCCTTCTGACCGCTACTCTCTCGGTCGCCCCGGCCGCACATGCACAGACGGTCCCCTCTATTGATTCCCTGTCCTCCAACGTCCAGTCCCAGCTTGATGAGTTCGCTGGCCAGACCCGTGAGAACGCGTGGGCTAGCCGCAACCAAATGCTGGAAGCGCTGCAGAATGTTAACCCGCAGGCAGTCGATGCTCTTCGCCCAGTAATCGATGGCGCTATTGAGCTCGTCTTCCCGGGCCTCATCGAGCAGAAGAACGCGGAGATTCGCGCTGCTCGTGAAGCTGAGGAGCGCGCCCACGCTGAGCAGATTGCTCGCGAGAAGGCCGCCGCTGAGGAAGCCGCGCGCAAGGCTGAGGCTGAGCGTCAGGCGCAGCGCTTCGATGTTGGCCCGTGCCCGGCAGATGCGCGTATCTGCGTGGACCGCGATGGCCGCCGTACCTGGCTGCAGGACGGCAACGGCAACGTCACCTACGTTGCGCAGGGCATGTCCACCGGTAAGCCGGGTGAGGAAACCCCGGCCGGCACGTACTACATCAACCGTAAGGTGAAGGACGAGATCTCGTGGGAATTCGGTAACGCACCGATGCCTTACGCAATGTACTTCACGAACAACGGCCACGCCTTCCACGAGGGCTCCCCGGCCTACCAGTCCAATGGCTGCGTGCGCCTGACCCACCAGGATGCCGTGCGCTACTGGAATGATGTGCCGATGGGCTCCAAGGTCTTCATCTACTAGGACGTAGCGGTGGGCAAGCCACCGCTAGACACCATTTGCCTCCCGCGCTTTAGTGCGACGGGAGGTTTCTGTATTTGGAAAACCCGTTCTCGCAGCGTATGCTTTAGTGCTGGTGTCTGTACGCGGCCGGATTGGCTGCTGAGGACACCAGGCAGTAGACACCAAACATGCAGGTGGAGGCGTCGCCAAGCGTGGCGAAAAGAACTCCATCAGAAAAGTAGAGGTTATGGCTAAGGAAGGCGCAATCGAGGTTGAGGGTCGCATCGTCGAACCCCTGCCCAACGCAATGTTCCGCGTCGAGCTCGACAACGGGCACAAGGTTCTTGCCCACATCTCGGGCAAGATGCGTCAGCACTACATCCGCATCCTCCCGGAGGATCGCGTTGTTGTGGAGCTGTCTCCTTATGACCTGACCCGCGGACGCATCGTCTACCGCTACAAGTAAAGACTGTAAGCCTCCTCACCCACGGGACGCGCCCTAGGTGCGTCCTTTTCTACCTCAGGCTGCGATGGCCTGAGCCCACGCTGCTAAGCATGCCCACAGTTTCCCCGGCACGGCCCGGGGCGAAGCGTATGCGTGGCGGGGGACGGATGAGGAGAAAACCATCGTAACAACCCGAAAGGACTAGCCATATGGCACGTCTAGCTGGTGTTGACCTCCCGCGCAACAAGCGCATGGAGGTTGCTCTCACCTACATCTACGGCATCGGGCCTTCCCGTGCCAAGGAACTGCTGGAAAAGACCGGCATTTCTCCCGACCTGCGCACCGACAACCTCGACGACGATCAGCTGTCGGCGCTGCGTGACGTCATTGAAGCTACCTGGAAGGTAGAGGGTGACCTCCGCCGCCAGGTTCAGGCTGACATCCGTCGCAAGATTGAAATCGGTTGCTACCAGGGCATCCGCCACCGCCGTGGTCTGCCCGTTCGTGGTCAGCGCACCAAGACCAACGCTCGTACGCGCAAGGGTCCGAAGAAGACGATCGCAGGAAAGAAGAAGTAAAACATGCCACCCAAGACTCGTTCCGGCGCGCGCCGTGGTGGTCGTCGCGTCGTAAAGAAGAACGTGGCCGCTGGCCACGCATACATCAAGTCCACCTTCAACAACACCATCGTGTCCATCACGGACCCGCACGGTGCTGTCATCTCCTGGGCATCCTCCGGCCACGTCGGCTTCAAGGGTTCCCGTAAGTCCACCCCGTTCGCAGCGCAGATGGCTGCTGAGAACGCGGCCCGCAAGGCCATGGACCACGGTATGAAGAAGGTTGACGTTTTCGTCAAGGGTCCGGGCTCCGGCCGCGAGACCGCCATCCGTTCCCTGCAGGCTGCAGGCCTCGAGGTTTCCTCGATCACGGATGCCACCCCACAGCCGCACAACGGCTGCCGTCCGACCAAGCGCCGCAAGGTTTAAGGGAAAGGAAGAGGTAAGAAAATGGCTCGTTATACTGGCCCCGCTACCCGCGTATCCCGCCGTCTGCGCGTCGACCTGGTCGGCGGCGACATGGCATTTGAGCGTCGCCCGTACCCTCCGGGACAGGCTGGCCGCAACCGCATCAAGGAATCTGAGTACCTGCTGCAGCTCCAGGAGAAGCAGAAGGCCAAGTACACCTACGGTGTGCTGGAGCGTCAGTTCCGCCGCTACTACGCCGAGGCTAACCGCCTTCCGGGCAAGACCGGTGACAACCTCGTCGTTCTGCTCGAGTCCCGTCTCGACAACGTGATCTACCGCGCAGGTCTGGCCAACACCCGCCGCCAGGCTCGCCAGCTTGTCTCCCACGGTCACTTCACCGTGAACGGCAAGAAGATCAACGTTCCTTCCTTCCGCGTTACGCAGTACGACATCATCGATGTTCGTGAGCGTTCCCAGAAGATGGAATGGTTCGAAGAGGCTCAGGACCGCCTGGTTGACGCCAACGTTCCGGCGTGGCTGCAGGTCGTTCCGGACACCCTGCGCATCCTCGTGCACCAGCTGCCCGAGCGCGCTCAGATCGACGTTCCGCTGCAGGAGCAGCTCATCGTCGAGCTTTACTCGAAGTAATCCTTCGACACTTTCATCTTTACCCCTTCTACCGGCGTCAAATAGCGGGCGCCGACAAGGAGAAACTCCATGCTTATTTCCCAGCGTCCTCAGCTCACCGAGGAATTCATCGACTCGTCTCGCTCCAAGTTCGTTATCGAGCCGCTCGAGCCGGGCTTCGGTTACACCCTCGGTAACTCGCTTCGTCGCACGCTGCTTTCGTCCATCCCGGGCGCGGCAGTAACCTCCATCAAGATTGACGGTGTGCTCCACGAGTTCACCACCATCAATGGTGTGAAGGAAGACGTTTCCGAAATCATCCTTAACGTCAAGGGTCTGGTTCTGTCTTCCGACTCCGACGAGCCGGTGGTCATGTACCTGAGCAAGGAAGGCCCGGGTGAGGTCACTGCAGGCGATATCCAGCCGCCGGCTGGCGTGGAGATCCACAACTCGGATCTGCACATCGCATCGCTGAATGAGTCCGCCAAGCTGGAGATGGAACTCGTCGTCGAGCGCGGCCGTGGCTACGTCCCGGCTGCCGCCACCTCGGGAGAAATCGGCCGCATTCCGGTCGACCAGATTTACTCCCCGGTGCTGAAGGTCTCTTACAAGGTCGAAGCTACTCGTGTTGAGCAGCGCACTGACTTTGACAAGCTGATCATCGACGTCGAGACTAAGAACTCGATTTCCGCACGCGACGCCCTGGCTTCCGCCGGCGGCACCCTGGTCGAGCTCTTCGGCCTGGCTCGCGAGCTGAACACCGCTGCTGAGGGCATTGAGATTGGCCCGTCCCCGCAGGAGACGGAGTACATCGCCGCCTACAGCATGCCGATCGAGGATCTGAACTTCTCCGTCCGCTCCTACAACTGCCTGAAGCGTCAGGAGATCCACACCGTCGGTGAGCTCGCTGAGTGCACCGAATCGGACCTGCTGGATATCCGCAACTTCGGTCAGAAGTCGATCAACGAGGTAAAGATCAAGCTGGCTAACCTGGGCCTGGCCCTCAAGGACACCCCTGAGGACTTCGACCCGACCCAGCTCGAAGGCTACGACGCAGAGACCGGCGACTTCAAGGACCCGGCTTCCGACGATTCCGAGTAAAGAATTCCACTGAATCGTGACGGCGCGGCTTTTTGCGCCCCGTCGCGCGCTCAATTAATCCGCACACGAGGAGTACATAATGCCTACCCCCAAGAAGGGTCCGCGTCTCGGCGGCTCCGCCAGCCAGCAGAAGCACCTGCTGAGCAACATGGCAGCGAGCCTGTTCGAGCACGGCGCAATCAAGACCACCGACGCTAAGGCGAAGCTGCTTCGTCCTTACGCCGAGAAGATCATCACCAAGGCGAAGGCCGGCACCGTTGCTGACCGTCGCGCAGTTCTCAAGCTCATCCCGCACAAGGATGTTGTTGCCTACCTCTTCGACGAGCTGGCACCGAAGTTTGAGAACCGTGAGGGTGGCTACACCCGCATCATCAAGCTGGACAACCGCTCCGGCGACAACGCCCCGATGTCCCAGATCTCCCTCGTTCTCGAGGAGACCGTGACCTCTGAGGCTAACCGCGCTACCCGCGCTGCTGCTTCCAAGCAGGCTGAGGAAGCTAAGGCTGAAGAGGCTGAGGCTGAGTCCGCTGAGGCTACCGAGGCTGAGGCTGAGGCTGAGGAGACCACCGAGGAGAAGTAATTCTTCTGAGGTCTAGGCAAGGCCCGCGCTCACCACTGCGGTGGGGCGCGGGCCTTTGTCGTTTTCTCCGCGCCACGGCGCAGAGAGGGGAGCCGTGTTGGGGGTGTACCGTTTTAACAAATAAGGGTCCAAAAATTCCACTTTTCAGGCCACTATTTGTTAAAACGGACCACGGACGCAGTCCCCACGGCACGTCGAGCGCACGGTATCATCAACCCCCATGAGTGAAAGCGTTCGTCTGCGATTGGACTTGGCCTATGACGGCACTGACTTCCACGGGTGGGCCCGGCAGAAGGACGGCCTTCGCACGGTGCAGCAGACCATCGAGGAGAAGCTGGCTATGGTCTTGCGCCACCCGGTGGAGCTCACGGTGGCTGGGCGCACCGACGCGGGCGTGCATGCCAGCGGTCAGGTGGCGCACTTCGACACCACTCGCGCCGCACTAAGTCAGCGCAGCATCGATGGCGATCCCGCCAAACTGGTCCGGCGCTTGGCCAAGCTGCTGCCGGTCGACGTCCGCGTGCACGCCTGCACCGAGGTGTCGCACGATTTCGACGCACGTTTTTCCGCCCTGCGCCGCCATTACGTCTACCGCATCACCACTCATCCGCGCGGCGCGCTGCCGACCCGCGCTCGGGACACCGCAACGTGGCTCAAGCCGGTGGACCTGGACCTAATGCAGGCCGCCGCCGATCAGTTGGTGGGTCTCAACGATTTCGTGGCCTTCTGCAAGGCCAAGCCACACGCCACGACCATCCGCGAGTTGCTCGCCTTCGAGTGGCAGGACGTGTCGACGCCCGCAGAACCGCAGCTCTATGAGGCACACGTTAGCGCCGATGCCTTCTGTTGGTCCATGGTGCGCTGCCTCGTGGGATGCTGTCTGCGGGTAGGCGAAGGTTCCCGAGAGGTGGAGTTCGCGGCCCAGATGCTTCAGGAAACCAGCAGATCCTCCCAGATTCCCCTCGCCCCGGCCGCGGGGCTGAGCCTGGTTGGCGTGGACTATCCCGACGCAGACCAATTGGCTGCGCGCGCGAAGATGACCCGCAGCCGTCGTGCTGCGGAGGACACGGAGTTGGGTTAATCTAGACCCCACTGCACCAGGGAGGGTGGTGCACTGATTCGGGGAGGATTCTCATGGCACGCGCGTTGCCTACTACCAAGGCCCAGGTATCGGGCCACAAGTTCTTGTTGCGCCGGCTCGAGCACGGCCTAGTTTTCGGCGATATCAGGATGATCCATGATCCGCTGAAACGGCGCCGGCGCGCACTGCTCGGTGGAGTAGCCGCAGTCGCATTCCTTAGCCTCGGTTCGGGGCTCATTGCGTGGATGCAACCGGATCCGCAACCCGGGGATGCGCCCGTGGTCCGCTCTGCGGAGGGACAGCTTTTAGCACTGGTCAATGGCACCTACCACCCGGTGGCTAACCTGGCGTCGGCCCGGCTCATTGCCAACGAAGCGGTGGAGCCACATGCGGCCGGGGATAGCTTTCTAGACCAGATAAGCTTAGGCACACCGCTGGGGATTGCCGATGCCCCGGACCTCCTTGCCGCTGCGACAGGGGAGGAGCCAAGCTGGTCAGCCTGCCTGGAGGAATCCACCCAAGGGGAGAACTGGCAGTCCAGCAGTCGCGTCGGCACCGTGACCGTGGTGGCGCACCACGCCGTTCCCGGGTTCGACGAAGAGCATGCCGCCGTGGCGGAATCCGAGGGCACGCAGTGGTTGCTCACCGGCCAAGGGCGCGTCGTGTTGCCCGAGGCCACGAGCACGCAAGGCAGGGTACTGCGCCGCGCCTTGGGGATGACCGCGGAGACGGCGGTGTGGAGCGTGCCCGCGGAGTTACTCAATGCCTTCGCCGAACTGGAGCCGCTGAGTTTCCCAGCCGCGCCACCAGAGATTCTGGATACCGGCGAACAGCTGTGGGCGCGAACGGAGCAGGGCGTTTTCGCCATCACTCCCACCCAGGCGGAGATGCTCGTCGGCATGGGCGCGCAGCGTTTGCCGGCACAGTCGCAGGAGGTAGCCGCGCTTGGCGACGTCCCACCGACCTTCAACCTCCCGGCTACCCGCATGGACTTCCTGTCTCCTGAGCAGGGCTGGTTGTGCGCGACGCACCAGCATGGAGCCGGTATGACGCGCCCGGTGTCAGCCACCGTGGACTTGCCGGGTGATTCGGCGGCGCAGCGTTTCGCCGGTCTGCGGGCGGGCGTGGGCGTAGACAGCGGGCATGGTTATCACGTGGTCTCTGCCACCGGCAGGCGCCACGAGCTGGCTAGCGCCGGGGAGCTAAACGCGCTGGGCCTGGGGGAACCGGAGCAGGTGCCGTGGGAGATTCTGCGTCTGCTGCCGGAAGGTTCTGCCTTGAGCCGCGCGGAGGCCTTAAAGAATGAGCACTGATAACAGCCACGAGGACGAGGAACCCCAGGGCCCCGAGGAGTAGGCGCACCATAGGCCAGCCTTGGGCGGCCGGTGCTGTCAGTGGTGTCACCGCAAAGGAACGCTCCTCGCGGGTTTCGGCCGCAGGACGAAAGGTCACCGCGGTGAGGGGATCGACCACCCCGTGGCCGGGCTCGGCGGAATCGATGACGCGTTGGCGCAGCTGCGCCGGGGACTCGTCGGGGTAGCGCTGCACCAGCAGAGCGAGCGTTCCGCTGACCAGGGGCGCGGCGAAAGACGTGCCTTGAAAGAGGGTATCCCCCTTGGCACTGGCCCAGCCGCCGCCGGGTTCCAAGGCGAGTGGTACGTTGCCCTCTGCGCTGAGAGGTGCAGCGATGGAGTAATCCGCAAGGTCGTACGGGGTGGCTAGGGCGCCAACCGCGAGGACAGTATCCGCCACGGCGGGGAAGACCACATCACCTTGTTCACAGCCACCGGATGTCGCGTTTCCCGACGCCGCCACCACCACCGCCCCAGCGTCCTCCGCGCGCTGCAGCGCTGCGTCCAAGCCCGATCGATCCACCCGTGAGGCGGCATCCGGCGGGACGCAGGACACGACGGAGACGTTGATGACCTGAGCTCCCGCGTTCACGGCATCCTCGATGGCAGCAGCCAGGCTGGCCAGCGTTCCGGAACCGTGGTCTTCCTCCGCTGAACCATCGGCCCCTGCCGAGTTATCCGGCGCCGGTTGCCTGAAATGCGAACTGGTTTGCCGGATGGCGTAGATTTCCGCATCCGGGGCCACGCCGAGCTCTCTTCCTGCGATGACCCCGGCCACCACCGTGCCGTGCAGGTCACAGTCTCGCAGCGGGTCGGGCTCGTCTGGGGTTACGAAGTCCGCTCCCGGTGTCACGCGCAGCTGGGGGTGCGCGGCCACTCCGGTGTCGATGACCGCGACCTTCACCCCGGCACCCGTGGCAAAAGAATGCAGCCGCGCGCGATAGTCCGAGTATTGCGCGGAAGGCTGCGGCCCTGCCGCGGCGAGGGTAGCCTCCGCGCACGCGGTGTCTGGCTCGCGGGCAGCAGCTACCGGCCCGGGCAACACACAGGACCCCCACGCCAGACCAGCGCCAAGAGCAGCGCTGGCGGCGCCGATTCTAATTAGAGCTATCATGAGCCCAGCCCCCTAATGAACTCGAAGAGCCCAGCCAGGTGTGCGGCGAGCGGCAAACACGCAGCCAGTGCGAGGGCTTCGGCGCGCTCGAACCACACGATGGTGGTCGGCTCAATCTGCCGTAGTTTGCCTGCCCACACCGGTACTGACAGCATGGCCACAACGATGAGCCCCGCGATGACGCTGAGCACCCATGTTTCCGTGGTTGGCGCAGAAAGCCGCTGCCACTCGCGCAGCGGCACAGCCACCGCGGAACACGCAGCGGCGAGGCCATAGATTCCCAGTGCCCACGCAGCAATGGGCCGGGCATGGCGTGCTGCATGCACGATGACCCCGCCAGCGATACTTACACACAGCGCTTGGGAGGCCCCCTGGGTTGCCGCCGCGTTGGCGTTTAATGCGATGAGGAGCAGGGCAGGGATGCCCGCCACCGCGCAGCCCACCGCGATGCCCTCGTAGGCCTGCCCGGCGCGCCGGGCAGCGAGCGCGTTATCGGTGGGTACCTCGTCCGAGATGCTTAAGTCTTGCCCGGCGGTGGGAAGCTGCGGCACGCGCAAACCCGCCAGCCGCGTGGTCAGCAGGGGAGCGCCCGCCAACAGGCCCACGGTGGCTGCGAGGAGCGGGGCGGGGCCGAGGAGACCGACGAGCACGAGCAGGCACCACGTCGCGGCAGTAGCCCGGTCCCGCAGCCCGCCGATGCGTACCAGGTGGGAGAGCACCGCCGTCGCACCGACGGCGGTCGCGGCCCCCACGACGGGTGCCGCCGACACCGCGGTACCTGCAGGTCCAGCGACAAATGCTGCGCCAGTGGCTAACCCGCCCGCCAGCCCCGCGGCGACGTGCGCGGTGGCGAGCAGAGATCCTCGCCGCGTCCATACCGCAAGAACGAGGGCGAGGAGTGCAGTGGCGGCGCAGCCGACCGTGGGGGACAGTGTTGCGGCAAGGAGCCCACCGCCGGCGATAAGGCCCGCCACACCCCACAGCCCAGCCAGGCCAGAAAGCTGCGTGGCGGAGACATCGGCGGCTAATGCTTCCGCGGCGTCGCGCACGATGGGTGCCGGCGCCGGTGCATCCGGGCTAAGCACCAGCACGGAGCCTTCTTCTACGCTGGTGCGATCCAGTGGCGTGGTCATCGATATGGTCTTGCCCGCCGCGGTAGTGGCGCGCCACAGGATGGGTGCTGGGGGAACGTCGACAAGCACGAGCAGCTCCCCCAGCACCTCCCCGAGACTGGAAGAAAGCGGCAGTGAGATATCCGCTTCTTTGCGGGTCTGGCCTGCGTGGA
Organism: Corynebacterium sp. HMSC035E02; assembly: GCF_001836065.1. NCBI lineage: Bacteria > Bacillati > Actinomycetota > Actinomycetes > Mycobacteriales > Corynebacteriaceae > Corynebacterium > Corynebacterium sp. HMSC035E02. The sequence continues at coordinate 179,667 of NZ_KV827337.1, read as the reverse complement.
TACGGACGGTGACGCGGACAGAATGCGCGAGTGCGCGAGTCATGGAAAATACCTCCCCCGAGAAAAATTTCTGGGCAACCCCTTGCCCATTGCCTCACATTGTGGCTTACTGGTGGCACGCTGTCCACCGCTTAAGGAGGCGGTGGAGTACTTCGGGGGGAAGGACTTTGACATGCGCGTACCTACACGCGTCGTTGACACCGGGCTGTCGTCATATCGGGAACCAGCGCCACCACTGCCGCAAGGCAGCATTGATGCCGAGGCCGTGCCGGAGGCGGCCCGTGCCCAGCCCGTTCCGTTGGTTCGCCTGCTTATGCCGCTGGTCATGATCGCGGCCATGGTGGGCATGGTGGCGCTCATGGTTCTCGGCGCGGGTGATGCGCGCCGGATAAGCCCCATGAGTCTCATGTTCCCGCTCATGATGCTGGCCAGCATGGCGATGATGTTCAACCCGCAGGGAGGCGGGCAGGATCCGGACGAAACTCGCCGGACGTACCTGCGTCACCTCAAGGCGCTGCGCGAGGAGGCGCTGGAGCGCGCGGCGGCGCAGCGCGCGCATGAGGAACACCGCAATCCGGCGCCTGGGCAGCTCGGCGCGTTGATTCCGACGTCGCGCCTCTGGGAGCGGGATGCGGATGCCCCGGATGCGCTGGAGGTGCGGGTGGGCACCGGGCCGATGGCACTGTGCACGCCGATCAATGTTCCAGATTCGGGTGCCGCGGAAGACCTCGACCCAGTGTGTGCGGTGAGCCTGCGCCAGACCGTGCGCGCGGTGGGAACGCTGGCGGATATGCCGGTGGTCATCCAGCTCCAAGCCTTCCCTATCGTGGGGCTGGCCGGTGCGGATGCGCACGGTATGGCCCGCGCGCTGCTGTTGCACCTGGCGGTACTGCATGGCCCGGAAACCGTGGGCATTGAGTACCACGGGGAGAGCTGGGAGTGGCTGAAGTGGCTGCCGCACTCGAGGGATCCGGAGAGCGCTCAGTTTCGTATCCGGGTCGTGGAGGAGGACCACCGGCATCGCGGTGTACTGGACAAAGAGGGAGCGCCGGGGGACGCCCCGACGACCACCATCGCCGTGGGTGTCACACCTCATTCGCTGCTGGGCCGCCGTGCGGAGGACGAAGGCATTTACCTGCGGGCGGAAGGCGCGCTGTCCGTGGTTACCGCCGCGGGGGAGGAGGAGCTGGGCAGCTGCGCGCTTATCGACGTTTCCACGGCCCTCCTCCACGCCCGCACGCTTGCGCCCTATCATCGCCCCTTCGGCGGCGATGCTCCGGCAACGCCACGGCACGGTCGCGATGCAGACCTCCCTGTGCTGCTGGGCTACCGGGACGTGGATGCGCTGCAGGCCTCCGGCATGTGGCATGGCCGCAGCCCGGCCGAACGCCTGCGCGTGCCTATCGGTGTGGACGAGTCCGGGCAAGCGGTGGTGCTCGACCTGAAGGAGTCGGCGCAGGGCGGCATGGGCCCGCATGGGCTGTGCATCGGTGCCACGGGCAGCGGAAAATCGGAGCTGCTCAGGACGCTCGTCGTGGCCCTAGCCGCCACGCATAGCCCGGAGGAGCTCAACCTCGTGCTTGTGGACTTCAAAGGTGGCGCGACCTTTCTCGGCTGCGAGGAGCTGCCGCACACCTCCGCCGTGATTACCAACCTGGAGGAGGAATCTACCCTGGTGGAGCGCATGTACGATGCCATCTCCGGGGAGATGAACCGCCGCCAGGAGCTGCTGCGCAAGGCCGGCAACTTTGCCAATGTGGGCGAGTTCAATGCTTCCGCTGCCGCGGTGGCGGAGCACGGGCCGCTGCCGGCGCTGGTCATCGTGGTGGACGAGTTCTCGGAACTGTTGGGCCAGCACCCGGACTTCGCGGAGCTCTTCGTCGCAGTAGGAAGGCTCGGCCGCTCACTGCACGTGCACCTGCTGCTGGCATCCCAGCGCCTGGAAGAAGGGCGCCTACGGGGATTGGATTCGCACCTGTCCTACCGCATTGGCCTGAAGACATTCTCCGCCGGGGAGTCCCGCCAGGTCCTCGGTGTGCCCGACGCCTACCACCTCCCCGCCCAGCCGGGATCCGGCTACCTCAAGACGGATGCCGATGCCCCCACACGTTTCCAGGCCTCCTATGTGTCCGGCCCGGTGACGCGCCGGGTAGCGCTAGAAGATGATGCTTCCGCACAGCACACGGCGCGCCTAGAGCTTTTCACCGGGCACCGCGTGGTGGAGGAGGACCTAGACTTCGCAGTACTCGTGGACTCCTCGAGCACCCTCCTTGACACCGTGGTGGGGGCTGCCCGGGACGAAGCCGCCGGGCGCGGTCAATCAGCGCGGCGAATCTGGCTGCCGCCCTTGCCCGCCGTGGTGGAGCTGTCCAGTGTCGCCGCTGTGCAGGTAGAATCGCCCGGCGCGGGCGGCGGGCTGTGCGCCGAGGTGGGGCTTATCGACCGCCCCTACCACCAGCGCCAAGACCTACTCACCGTGGACTTCACGACGGGTGGCGGGCACCTGGCCCTGTGCGGTGGGCCGCAGTCGGGCAAGTCAATGGCGCTGCGCAGTATCGCCTCCGGAATGGCACTGCGGCACTCGCCGGACCAGGTGCGCTTTTATGTCATCGACTTGGGTGGCGGACAACTGCAGGTTCTGGAGCGGCTGCCCCACGTGGCCGGGGTGGCCGGCCGCGAGGAACCGGAGAAGGTACGGCGCATCGTCGACGAAGTCGCTGGCCTCGTGCGTCGCCCGGAATCCCGCCACACCTTCCTGATTGTGGATGGCTGGCACCACATTGGCACCTCTGGGGCGGATTTTGAAGATCTCGCCGAGCCGATTACCCAGCTGGTCGCAGATGGTGCGTCTTCCCACGTTCACGTCCTGATCGCGGCGGCGCGGTGGACCAGCCTGCGGCCGTCAATCCGGGACCTTATCGCGGCGCGCCTCGAGCTGCGTCTGGGTGAAGCCATGGATTCCCTCATTGACCGCAAAGCACAACAAAAACTCCCGGCAGCGCCCGGTCGGGGCATCACGCTGGCGGGGGAGAACCTGCTCTTCGCTGCGACGTCCCCGCAGGATATCGCTCATATCTGCGGAGTGCATGCGGACGCCCAGCCGGTCCCGCCGTTGAAGATGCTGCCCGCCCTGCTCACCGAGCTTCCACAACCGGCCGGCAGCCCACCGGCCGGGGTGGCTTGGGGAATTGGCGGGCCGGACCTGGACCTTCTGACGTGGGATCCGACCACGCAGCCCCACCTCGTGTGCATTGGTTCTCAAGGTTCCGGTAAGTCGCAGTTCCTCAGCGTGATTCTCGCCGGTATCAGCCAACTGAACCGGGAGGAAGCCCGCCTCGTGGTTATCGATGAGCGCCGGGCACATTTGGGGACGCTGGATGAGGAGATGGTGGCGGTCTACGGGGCGTCGGCAAGCGCAGCCACCCAGGCCATCCTCGATACCGTCCGCACCTTAGAGCAGCGCCTCCCCGGCCCCGAGGTCACTCCCGCGCAGTTGGCCGCGCGGAGCTGGTGGGAGGGGCCGGATATTTACCTTGTCATCGATGATCTCGACTTGGTCAGTGACATTGCCCTGGCACCACTTGTGGAGATTCTCCCGCACGCCCGCGATGTGGGCCTGCACCTAGTGCTCGCACGCAAATCAGGAGGAATCGGGCGCGCGCTGTTTGGGCAGTTCCTCTCGGCAGTGCGCGACCTGCAGCCAGCACTGCTGCTTCTCGACGCCGACCGCGACGAAGGCGCCATCTTCGGCATCAAACCAGTAGCGCTGCCGCCCGGCCGCGGCCAATGGGTCGTGCGTGGGGCACCCCAAGGCCTGGCACAGGTGTATGTGCCGGACACCGACACACCAGAAGAACCACCACACACCACATCCAGCAAGGGAGATAACCAATGACCGCGACTCATGCACTGCGCACACCGTCGACTACGCCAGAGACCACACTCGTTATCACGGTGCTCGACGCCGCCACGATCTATGAGGGGCCGGAGACGATCTACCGCTATGACTTACCCGGCACTGGCATCGCCGAAGGCTGGGCGCTCGACGCCGTCCTTGACCAGGCAGAAAAGGTCTGCGGGGCGGAGTGGCCGGAGGTAAGCGCCGAGGTGGTAGCGGATCCATCCGGTACGGACATCACTGACGAGGCAGTGAGCATCCTGCGCCGCCAACTGACCGGCGCGGGCGCGACGGTAGTGGAAACAGAACCATCGCCGCCCGTGGTGGAACAAACACCGACTCTTACAAGGGCGGTTGTGGACGGGCACGACGAGGGCCATGCAGACACCGTGACAGCTGAGCGGCCGCGAGCCACGCGCGCGCGACGCTCCCATCGCGCGACACCACACCGCCTTTCTGCGCTCGTGGGAGGCATCGACCCCTTCTATATCGCCATTGCGGTCATGGTGCTCGTCGTGGCCGGGGTGTCCTGGTGGGCCGTGGGACGCAAAGACGCAGCCTTAGCAGCCGCGACACCACACCAGACGGCGGTAAGTACTTCCAGTGCTGCCCATTCGCCGGGTACGGCCCCGACCCAGAGCTCGGACGCGCCGACTGAGGAGGGCGGGACGCAAGGCTCGCCCGGGGATACCGGCAGTGCGCAGCTGCGTCCGGGCCAACAAGCCATCGACGTGGAAGGGATGTCCTTGGTCTTGCCACAGGGTTTTCGTACCAGCGTGGAAGATGGGCTCGTTACCGCGGCCGGTGAGGATCCCAACCTGCGGATCCTTGTCGCTGCAGATCCGCTTTTCAACGTGCCCGTTGACGTCCTTTTTGCGGAGATCAAGGAGCAGATCGAATCCGATCCCGCCCTCCGTGATCCGGTAGAGGAGTCCGGGCGGCTGACCTATACCGAGGACCCCGGCGATGGCTCGCGGGTGACCTGGATGATGTGGGAGGACAAAGGCCACCAGATGTCCGTGGGCTGCCACACCAAGTTCGAGCCCAACGTGGTGCAGAAGGCAGCGTGCCGAATGGCGGCGGAATCGCTGGTTAAGAAGGACTAAGCAGCGGCAAGCCAGAAAAATTAAAAACTTTGAAACCGGTGGGAACCGATGCGCCACTAACTCAGTCCAATAAGGGTGAGAAGGACACAGGGTGCTTCTCGGGGGGAAAGAAACACACATCAGGCCCCGTAGTAAAAGGGCATGCCCCAGGTAGGGAACAAAGAAAGGGAGAGAACAATGACTCAAACGTTCCGCACAGAAGCCGACGTAATGGTGGCCACCGCCGGCCGCGTCGACTCCACCAATGACGAGGTACAGGGTGAGCTCACCCGTCTGCAGGGAGTTGTGGACTCCGTCCGCGCCAGCTGGGCAGGCCGCGCGCAGGTTTCCTTTGACAACCTGATGCAGCGCTACAACTCCTCCGCACAGCAGCTGCGTGAGGCACTGACCGCCATCAGCGACAACATCAGGGACAATGCCCGCAACTTTGATTCGGTCGAGGCAGATAACGCCCAGTCCTTCGACAACGTCGGCGGCGCGGGCCTGGCCCTTTAAACAGAGCCGCAGCCTCCTATAGCCGTACGCACTGAACCACACACGAGCACACAGAAGATAAGGAACACGCAATGTCTGGAATTAAGTATCAGTTTGGCGCCATCGCTGGTGCCGCCGCCGACATCAACTCCACCTCCGGCCGCATCAACGGGCTCCTCGGTGACCTTAAGGCCACCCTGCAGCCGATGGTATCGACATGGGAGGGAGAAAGCGCCGCCGCATATAACGCGGCGCAGGCCAAGTGGGATAAAGCTGCCGCCGAGCTCAACACGGTGCTAGCGACCATCTCCACCACGGTGTCCCAGGGCAATGACAATATGAGTGACGTCAACCGCCGCGCCGCCGCTAGCTGGGGCTAAACCGTCTCGACTGCGGGTCTTTCGCTAGGAGTATGGGCGCAGTCTTCCATCACCATTCACAACCATGAGCGGTGGGTGGCGTGGAGGAAGGCGTGAAGGGCTAGGAGAGGGGGTGCAGTCAATGGAAGGGCTGGACGCACCACCTCACAGTCAGCACTTTCTGCCCACCTAGTGAAAGGCGCCGGTATCGCTTCTCATCAACGTTTCTGTCTCTACCCCCACCCCGAAGTATCTGGGGATGGAGGCGTTGGTGAGGGGCGATATCGGCGTTTTGGGTTTTCAAACAGCCTCATACTAAAGTGAAACACCTATGTGTCCGCACCCGCGTCTACGTGGGTGCGCGCGTGCTGCAGGTCTCCACCGGCCGCTGTATGTACCGCGTAGGGGCTTACATAGCGTTGGCCGGCAGTTCCGAGACAGACTTTCAAGGAGTCATTTTGTCTACTTTCCACCCGAAGAGCGGTGACATCACCCGCAAGTGGTACGTCATCGACGCTACCGACGTGGTTCTGGGCAAGCTTGCTTCCACCGTGGCTGACATGCTGCGCGGTAAGCACAAGCCCCAGTACGCACCGAACGTTGATTGCGGCGACCACATCATCATCCTGAATGCGGACAAGATCCACATTTCTTCCAACAAGCGCGAGCGCGAGATGCGCTACCGCCACTCCGGCTACCCGGGCGGCCTGAAGTCCATGACCCTTGGTCAGTCCCTGGACGCCAACCCGGTTCGCGTTATCGAGGAAGCTGTGAAGGGCATGATGCCGCACAACAAGCTTTCCAACGCCTCCATCAAGAAGCTGCACGTTTTCGTGGGCGAGGAGCACCCGTACGCCGGCCAGAAGCCGGAAACCTTTGAGTTTAAGCAGGTGGCACAGTAATGACCGAGCAGAACATCGACAACAATGTAGCCGACGCTGCCGACATCGCTGCAGCAACCGCCGCTACCGAGGAGTTCACCAACACCATCGGTGATTCCCTGGCAACCGACACCGAGGCTGAGGTTGAGACCGCTGCCCCGGCTATCCACGAGGGCCCGATTCAGACCGTTGGCCGCCGTAAGCGCGCCATCGCTCGTGTCCGCCTCGTCGCTGGTTCCGGCAACATCTCTGTCAACGGCCGTGCCTTTGACGAGTACTTCCCGAACAAGCTGCACCAGCAGGACATCCTGCAGCCGCTGACCATCCTCGAGCGCGAGGGCCAGTTTGACCTCAAGGTCACCGTCACCGGTGGTGGCCCGACCGGCCAGGCCGGCGCCCTGCGTCTGGCTATCGCCCGCGCACTGAACATCTACAACCCGGCTGACCGCCAGGCCCTGAAGAAGGCTGGCCTGCTCACCCGTGATGCTCGTGCCGTGGAGCGCAAGAAGGCTGGTCTGCACAAGGCACGTCGTGCCCCGCAGTACTCCAAGCGTTAATCTTCGCGCATACTGCATTTTCGAAAGCCGCTGCTTCCCTTTCGGGGGAGGTGGCGGCTTTCCCCGTTCGGGCAGCGCACTGGTGTGATTCTCCTTATACTAAGCGGCGTGAAAGTCATTCTTGAGAGCGCGCGGGACGCACTATCAGTCCCCTTGGACGCAGCAAAGCTGCTGTGGCGGTACCTGCCGCAGCTGATCACGGTGATTTGCCTGTCGCTGGCCGTGCGCGCGGCGGTGCTGTGGTTGGCGGTGGTTATTTCTGAGTATTCGCCGTTGGCCGCCACGCTCATCTTCCCCTTTGCGCCGCTTTCTGTGATGACCGGCGTCATCGTGTGCTTTTGGATCATGCAGCCGTCCATGGAGTTCTTTGGCGGCGAGACCCGCTTTAGCAAACTGGATAAGACCACGCTGCTGACCGTCGGTGGCCTCCTCATCCCGTTCCTTACCGTGTATTCCTCCCACGGCCTGTTGCGGGATGACGCGCGGACCTTTGTCTACGACTCCGTGACCATCGAGGTGGCCACCAGCTTTCTCGATTATGATTTCGGGCGCTCGTTCATAAACTCCGGATGGCTATTTGCAGGGTTTCTCATTTCTATCGTGGTGCTGCGCAAACTCATTGGTGCGCTGCAGTTGGGGGAGCGCGCCTTTGGCGTGGCCACTGCGGCGGCGTACCTGGAGGTGCTGTGGATGGCCACGGCGTCGCTAAGTATCACCAGCAATTTTGAGAAGGTCCGTGTGTGGATTCTTAGCCGGCAAGGCATTGGCCCCGTGTGGGACTCTATTGTCACGGCGAAGGATTGGATCGTCGCCCACACCTGGGTCATTGGTGCGGTGATTGGGTGGCTGTGGAATAACGCGGCGCAAATCGGCAACTTTATCGTCGTGCCCTTCGCATGGCTGACCCTCGGCGCGGTGGTCTACAACACGAGCCTGACCAGAGAGAAGGACAGTTCTGAGCCGGACACGTCAGGCGAGGAGGACGCGGTACCGCCCCTGCAGACGGTAGCCGATGCCCCCATCGAAGGTCCCGCCGAACGAGGAAAGCTCTCCCCGCATGCCGAGCAGAAGATGTGGGCCGATTATGGGCGTCGCTATTCGGAAGCAGCCTTCCGAACGACGCGAGACATGCTGGACAACGCCGCGCAGCCACTCGTCGGCCCCTTCCGTAATGCGTGGCGCAATTTCAAGACGCTGGCAGTCGCCGGTGCGGTCCCCATGCTGACCTTCTGCCTCGTCTTCGTCTTGGCTTCGGGCGCTGAGCTGGGCGTAATCTATGCCCTGCGTGCCATCATCAAACCGCTGGCGCTGGGGACCATCACCATTGGGCTTGAGCCTTATGTGCTGGTCCTTGCCCGAGCCGTGTACTTCCTCGTTGCGCTCCCGCTGGTGGTAGCCGCGCTGGACCGCTTCCTCAACGCTGAGTACGCCGAGGCGGAGGACGCAGATGAGAGCACCGACGAAAACCAAGGCGAAGAGCCGGACGCTGAATCTGCCGTCCCAGCGAGCCAGGCGGGAGAGAAGTAGGTGGAATCGGTGACACAGACTACTGAGCACACTCAAGCCGGTGACGTGGATCGCGCAGAAGCCACGACCGATCCTGATACCCACATCAGCGCGCGCAAGCTGAACATTCTCACCCTGGTTGTCGCGGTGGTGTTGATTGCTGGCGGGATTACGGTTGAGCAGATCAACAGGCGCGGGTCCAGCGAGGAGCTGGCGCGTCCGGACCTGCGGGAGGACCACATCGTGAACCTGCGCCCTGAGACCGCGGACGTCTTGCCGGAGGCCTTCATTGAGAAGATCGCCCTGTGTACCGAAGCACCGCTGCAATCCGAGAATGCTCTGCTAGAAGGAGCCCACGGCTATTCCTGCAAGCCGTGGCTTACCAAGGAGCAGGACGCTGAGGGGCTCATGACATTCCATAGTCCGCGGGACATTGTCATTGGGGAGGAGGCCGAAGAGATGTACAGAGCCTTGCCCGATTATCACGATGATGCCTTCCAGACGTCGACCCGTACTGTTCGCGAGGCGAATGGTTCCGCCCCGGAAGTCCTCGTCAACGAATGGGGCAAGGATGGATTCGGCGGTGGCGACATTTTCGTCTACTACCCAGAAGAGAAGGTAATGGTGTCGTGGCCGTGGAACAAGACCGATCCGGGCGCGGAGGACGTTGAGGCGGTTGTCCGCGCAGAAGGCTTCTAAGCGCCTGTGCGCAGGCGCACCTCATAAGGGGCGCCCCAGGTGACGAATAATTCGGAAGGCTCGAAATCGGCGTTGGTGACGAAGTAGTACGTCATCTCCCATTCAGCCGGCCGCGCGCTGGGCTCGGGGAGGATATTGGCATCTAGTTCGAAAGGATTGATGGCCATCGGCCCCGCAGCCCCTTCGGGTTCACAGAGGTTGGGGAAGGCGGCGGGCATATCGGTCGGCACGTCCTGCGGGGACAACACGAGGCGGACAGGTTGCTCGATCCCTTGGCCGTCACGGAGCCCGACCTCGCAGCCTTCCAGTGGGCTTTCCGGATCCGCATGCCAGTCCACGGTGGCCTTGTAGAGTGCGGTGTCCCCGGGGAGCGCAGGGGGATCCATGAGGCTTTTGTCGGCATAAAGGGAGCTGAATTCGGAGGGGTCTGCCTTGTCGATGGCGGCCAGGGTGACCGTCGCCGAGCGCCGGGCGGTATCGTGGTCTAGCTGATAATCAAAGCTGAACTCGGCGGGCTCTTGCTTGGTGGCCTCGACGGTTGAATGCATCGACAGCGGGCGGTAGCCGTGCACCATGACGGAGGAGGAGGCCGCCACCATGATCGCGAGCGCCGGAAGAGTTGCTGCCCACCACCACGCCTTCGAGGCCTTCTTCGATGCTGTGTCTTGGGACGTCATGCTTTAACCTCCACGGCTGTGTGAAGTTCCTTGCCCATGGGGACCGGTTGTTGGTGGAAGTCGCCGAGGAGATTCTCCACCTCTAGCGCCAGCGTGGCGGGGCCCAGCGAATCCGATGGGAGTACAAAGAGACTGGTACAGGTCATGGGGAGGGAGACGACCTCGGCGTCGCATTGCGGTGTGGTCGTTCGGAAAACACGGCCCTCGGAGTCTTCCAGTTTCAGGCTCAGGGGGTAGGAGTGAGTGCGCTCCAGCGTGAAATCGACGGCTACTTCATACAGCTCACTGAGCTCCTCGCCCTCGGGCAGAGTACCGGTGAATTCCGCGTAGTCGCCGGACGCCAGTGGGCGAGTGTGGACGTCTACCTGGCTAATGCGGGTGTGCCCGGGTATTTCGTCGGTGTACTCAAAGTGGGAGAATTCCACCTCGCGCGGATCGGGCATCTGGTCACTAATGAAGATGCCCAGGGAGGTGATCGCTGCGGCCACGGCGATCATGGGGACCTTCTTGCGGTTGAGCAGGGGCAGGGAGGAAGATTTGCGGTGGGTCATGCCAACTCCATCTCTGCTACGGGGGTGGGGTCAAACCATCGGTAGGACATGTCCAGGCTGGATTTGCGCACCGTCAGATCGTTGAGAACAAGCGCTGTTCCGGGGGCATCGTCGACGGTGATGTCGACGGCGAAGGGAACCCCGGGGTTGGGCCTGGTCACCGCCCCGTTCTCCAGTGAGGGCGCGATGGAGAACTGCTCAAAGGGGATAGTCTCACCATTGCGGGTAAGGCTAAACATCTGTTGGTAGTCCGTGAAGGCGATGTCTTGGGTGTTGAGGAACGTGGCGGTGACGTGGACTTGGCCGGCCTCGACGCGGGGCTTATCGACGACCACCTGGGCCTGCTGCAACTCCACCGTTTCGCCCGGAGCGATGACTGCAGGTTCTTCCGTTTCCGCGGGCTCGGTATTTCCGAGCACCAGAAATAGCGCTGCGACAACGAGTACCGCCATGTTGAACTTGGTGAGCACACCATCGGTGAGGGCTTTGAAGAGTTTCACTCCCTTCGACTCCCTCACGCGAGTCAAGCCTTTCGCATAGGACATGGTGATTATTCAAGCAGAGGACGGCCCAGCGCGCGCGTTAACTGGGGAAACTCCCCACCGGCCCTGCTCACAGGGCAGAAGGTGGGAAGAAGTTTACACAACAAGAACGAGCCGACCTGCGCCAGGCAAGGGGGAGCGGGCATAATAAACAACTATGACTCGACTTTTTGGAACCGATGGAGTTCGCGGCCTCGCGAACAAGAAGCTCACTCCCATTCTGGCTTTGCGCCTAGGGCAGGCAGCGGCGGAGGTGCTGACCTCGGACCGGGAGTCCTACGAGCGCCGCCCGCTGGCGATTATTGGGCGCGACCCGCGTGTGTCGGGCGAGATGTTGGATGCGGCGATTGCCTCGGGCTTGGCCTCACGCGGCGTCGACGTCGTGCGCGTCGGCGTGCTGCCGACCCCGGCCATCGCATTCCTCACCGATGATTTTGGGGCGGACCTCGGCGTGATGATTTCCGCCTCCCACAACCCGATGCCGGACAATGGCATCAAGTTCTTTTCCGCGGGCGGCAAGAAGCTGCCGGATGAGGTGGAAGACCGCATCCAGGCTGCCATGGACAACCTCACCGACGGTGGGCCCACGGGGACCAAGATTGGCCGCATTATTTCGGAGGCCCCCGACGGCCGGGAGCGCTACCTCAAGCACCTAGCAGAGGTCGTCACCACGGATCTGAGCGGTATCAAGGTTGTCGTCGACACCGCAAACGGTGCTGCCTCCAAGGTTGCTCCGCAGGCCTATGAGGCAGCGGGCGCTGAGGTCATTGCTATCCACAACAAGCCCAATGCCTTCAACATCAACGAGGACTGCGGTTCGACCCACATTGAGAAGACTCAGGAGGCCGTCGTCGAGCACGGCGCTGATCTGGGCTTGGCCCACGACGGTGACGCTGACCGTTGCCTAGCCGTCGATGCTGAGGGCAACGTCGTTGACGGTGACCAGATCATGGCGATCCTCGCGGTGGGCATGAAGGAAGAGAACGACCTCCGCTTCAACACCCTGGTGGCCACCGTGATGTCGAACCTGGGGCTGAAGCTGGCGATGCAGGAGCAGGGCATTGAGGTCAAGGAAACCGCCGTGGGGGATCGCTACGTGCTGGAGGAGCTCAACCGCGGTGATTTCTCCCTGGGCGGCGAGCAGTCCGGTCACGTGGTGCTGCCGGATGATTGCACCACTGGCGATGGCACACTGACGGGACTGTCCATCATGGCGCGCATGGCTAAGTCCGGCAAGACTCTCAAGGAGCTGGCCTCCGTGATGACGGTATTGCCGCAGGTGCTCATCAACGTGCCGGTGTCCGATAAGGCGGTCATCCTCAATGCCCCCGAAGTCAAGGAAGCTATTGCCGCCGCCGAGGCAGAGCTTGGTGATACGGGCCGCGTCCTGCTGCGCCCCTCAGGCACAGAGGAGCTCTTCCGCGTCATGGTGGAAGCAGCTGAAAAGGAGCAGGCACGCAAGGTAGCGGGCAAGCTCGCTGCCGTCGTTGCTGCAGTTTAGTTCTACCCGCATAATCGCAACCCTGGGCCTTTGGCCTGGGGTTTCTTCTTTTTCTGTGCGGTGGGGGAACCGGCGGGTGGCTTTCTCAGTCCAATAAGAGCAGGAATCACTGTTTGTTGTGGACGAGAAGGAGGGCGCACATGCCCGACGTATTTTTTGATGAGGAGGAAGCCACGCGGCTTCTCGACGACGTCATGGACCAAGCCCGCGCCCAAAGTGACGCGCACCGCGGGGACAGACCGAGCTTTGCCCCGTCTTCTGCGGGGCGGGATTTTAGCGGGCATGGGGCACAGATTCAGGCGTTGCTGAGTCGGCTACACGAGCGCGGTGCGTGGCGCTTGGAGAACATATCGGCCACCGCGGGCGCCGCGCGTGAGCAGGTGCGCGCTTTTGGCGACGTCGACCGTGGCCTCGCTGGCCAATTCGGCAGCCAGGAAGCGGGGGTGAACTGATGTCCACGATGATCAAGTCACTCTTGGGCGATTATTCACAGGTAGTCTCCCAATTTCAGGCTGCGAGCCTTGGCGGCTACTCCGGTCCCAGCACACCGATTGATTTGTTGGGGGACATGGTGGGTTCCGTCGACGGGATCAACCCAGGAGAGCTCGTGACGCATACCGCGTCGGCGATGGGCGCGCGACGTCCACTGCGCGGCGGCAATGGTCTGCGGGATTTCCTCCTTGGCACGGTGCTGTCGCTGGCTGGGGGAGCGATCATGGATCACCTGCGCGGCGTGCAGGATGACTTTGAGAAGGAAAGAGACGAAGCCGATGATCTGGTGGAGTCCGCGCAGCAGTGCTCCGAGGCCATCGAAGACGTGGTCAGTGTTTCCGAATCTGCAGTAGCGGAGTTGATTTCTGCAGTAATTCCGCTGCTGAATATCTTGACCATGTTGCTGCAGCGGCACCCGTTGGGCAAGGCCATCGTCCCGGTTATCTCGCGCATTGGCGGTGACCTGATTGACCAGACGAATGACACCATTTCGCAAACCTGCCGGGACCGCGACACCGCCATTGAGAATTGCTACGGCGAGTTTGAAAAGCGCTGCGCCGAGGTATGCGAGCGGGAGCTGCCGGAAACCCCGCCTGAGCCTGAATGCGGTGGCGAGGAGAAGCCGAAGGAGTGCCCACAACCGGATCCTGAGCCCTGTGCACCGACGAAACCTGTGAGCCCCGCAGAACCAACGGCACCGGCGCAAGCCCAGCCAACGCCACCGGCGCCGACAGCGCAGCCCGCTCCACCGCAGCAACCAGTTGGGCCGGAACCATCTAAACCGGTGGCACCGCCAGAAAAACCTGCGCCAACCCAGCCCGCGGCGGTGACGGAAGAAGAATGCCCGCCGGCTGAAGACAAGCCTCAGCCAGCGAAACCGAACACGCCGCATACCGTGCCGACTGAGCCCGCAGCGCAAGCGCAGCCCACACCCGATTCCACCGCAACAGAAGAAGCGCACAAGCCGTGCGGGTGCCACGCGGAGAAGGAGAAGCAGCAGTCTTGTACCTGCACTGAGCAGCCGCGCGACGTGGGAACCACCACGCCGGCCGACGCCGGGATTGAGGTGCCCAGCGAGGTTGACGTGCCGACCGCACCCGTGCAGGCGGAGGTGACTGAATGCCCGGAGGAGGCGGTGCAGGTAGTCGAAGAGGTCGAGGAGCCTGACGAGCCTGTAGAAGCTGAAGACTGTGAGGAAGAAAGCGGCGAGAGTCCTAACGCGGAATCCTGTGAGTGTAAGCTGGAGGAATCCTGCTGCGGAAGTCTGGGCATCCTAGGCGTAGGAGTTGCCATTCTGGGGCTTGGGCTGCTGGCTGAAGCCGCCGTGGATTTCATTGAGAACCTACCGGAGCCTGAGCTGGAACCTGCGCCTGAGCCCGAACCAGAACCAGAGCCGCAGCCGGAACCGGAGCCAGGTCCACCGCCGGCACCAGAACCAGCCCCGGACAACGGAGTCACGCCACCACCGCCAGAGCTAAATAACGTTCCGGAGCCAGAAGCTCCACCGGAGAAGCTGGCGCATATGCAGGCAGCGGAAGCGCCGGCACCGGCACCAGTGCCGGAACCTGCACCGGTACCAGCCCCTGAACCGCCCCCTGAGCCAGCGTCTGGGCCGGCTCCCGGCGCGGGAGCCGCACCAGAAATGACACCGGAAACGGCACCGGAAGAAAGCTCAGATTCCCCATCCGTACAGGCGCGAAAGGCAGGGCAGTGGTAATGCCGCACAATGATTTCGATGAGTTCGCACGCGGATTCCGTGAGCGCACAGCCGCACGGCTGTTGGAGTTTGAGAAAGCGATGGCCAAGGCACAGGACGAGCTCGAGAAGTCCGCTCAGCGCGCGGCCCAAGCCCAAGCGCACACACATGCGCCGCACACACATACGCCGGGGCGAAACCCAGAGTCCAGGGGCGTGCCGCATAGTCAAGCGCAGGGGCAGGGCCGGGGCCGTCCGCGCGGTCAGGTGCAGTCGGTGCTCAGGCGCAGCTGAAGCAGCAGCGAGAAACAAGTCTGGTTCCTCGCAGCCACAGGTGATACCGTGAGGTGACTGCCTACTGCACGTATCAACCAGGGTGAGGAGAATGCCGCATGACAACAGTGCCTTGGCTTCATGACGTCCTGTGGGGCGTTCTTCCCATGCTGTACCTCTTGGTGGCTTTTGTTGTGCTTGGCATTGAGATTAAATTCGACAGAGAAATGTCCCACATAAAGCTGTGGACGGCCGCTCAGTTGCTTCTGCCGGGCATTGCACTTATTGCCTGGTATTTTCTTGAAGTCCCTAAGCTAAAACAACTACAGCAGGACGACAACTGATCGTCCTGCTGTAGTTAGGAAAAGCCGCGCTGTGAAGCGCTATTTCGTTGGAGCTTTATTTGCTGTACTCAAAGCCGGCGCGTTGAGCCAGGTCCTCGCCGGTGAAGCTCTCAACGCCCTTCGCGGAGGCGTCGGCATCCGCAAAGCCGTCATACTTGGATTCGCCAGCCAGGGTGGAAAGGAAGAAGCCGGTCACAAGGCCGCGGGCGGTCTCGACTGCGGAGCCCTGGAAGAAGCCGGAACCGAGCGCCAACTTGAAGAACTTATCCTCGCTGAAACCGGACTGCGTGCCCTTGGCAATCTCCCGGTAGGCCACCGGTCCGCCCCACGCGTTGGCCAGCTTTGCGGGGTTGCCGGCGCGGAAGATGTCATCCTGGCCCGCGCCGATAACGAGGCCGCGTGCCTTGACGGAGCGGGCAGCTTGAACGGCGGATGGTGAGGTATCAGCAGGGTAGAGGGCTGCGACGGCGCGGACCTTCGGGTTATCCACGGCAGCCAAGGTGGCTACGCCGCCTCCCATGCCGTGGCCGAAAACGCCCAGCTTGGAAGCGGACACCGAAATCTTGCCAGCGCCCAGCCTAACGCCGGCGGCAATCTGCAAAGCCGATTCGAGGTCGGCAGCCAGGTTACGGTGCTTGGCAAACACACCAGTCTCCGTATCGGGAGCAACCACCACGATGCCCCAGCTGGCTAGGTGGCGCAGAGTGGCGTGGTAGTCCTTGATGCTCTTCGTCCAGTCGTGAGCAAACGCCACGGCGGGCAGGCCCTTGCCTTCAGCAGGGGTGTAGACCTTGCCTTCTAGCCCTGCATAAGACAGGTCCCCAACGAGGACGCGGTGCGGGCCGCGCTTGGACAACGTACCGAGATGCTTCTTCAAATTCGCAGACACGCTTTACAGAATAGAGGAAAGCGTAGACAAAGAGGTGGACATGTACCAGATAGGTGGGGGAAGGTTTTAAGCACGATCCTTGCGGTTCGGCACGATAAATCATGCTGTAAAATTCCGTTCCATGTGTGGAATCGTTGGATACATTGGCCATAACACCGATGGTCGTGAGTACTTTGCCCTCGACGTTGTGCTGGAGGGCCTGCGCCGATTGGAGTATCGCGGCTATGACTCAGCAGGCGTCGCAATGTACGCCGATGGGGAGATCTCCTGGCGCAAAAAGGCTGGAAAGGTCGCTGCGCTGGAAGCTGAAATCGCTGCGCGCCCGCTGAAGGATTCCGTCTTGGGCATTGGGCACACCCGCTGGGCAACCCACGGTGGTCCAACCGATCTGAACGCCCACCCGCACGTCGTGGACGGCGGCAAGCTCGCCGTCGTGCACAACGGCATCATCGAGAACTTCGCCGAGCTTAAGAGCGAGCTGGAGGCCAAGGGCCATAACTTCGTGTCCGAGACCGACACCGAGGTAGCCGCCACCCTTCTGGCAGATGTGTTCCACAATGAGGCCGGCGGCGACCTCACCAAGGCTATGCAGCTGACCGGCAAGCGCCTGGAAGGCGCGTTCACCCTCTTGGCTATTCATGCCGAGCAGGCCGATCGCATCGTGGCTGCGCGCCGCGATTCGCCGCTGGTCATCGGCTTGGGTGAGGGGGAGAACTTCCTCGGCTCGGATGTCTCCGGCTTCATCGACTACACCAAGTCCGCCGTGGAGATGGACAACGACCAGGTCGTCACCATCACCGCGGATGACATCGAGATCACCGACTACGACGGCAACCCCGCCCAGGGCAAGCCTTTCGAGATCAAGTGGGATGCCGCCGCTGCCGAAAAGGGCGGCTTCAACTCCTTCATGGAGAAGGAAATCCACGACCAGCCAGCAGCAGTGCGCGATACGCTGCTCGGCCGCCTCGACGAGACCGGCAACCTGGTCCTCGATGAGATCCGCATTGAGGAGTCGGTGCTCAAGTCCATCGACAAGATCATCGTCATCGCCTGCGGCACCGCCGCTTATGCCGGCCACGTCGCGCGCTACGCCATCGAGCACTGGTGCCGCATCCCGTGTGAGGTGGAGCTGGCCCACGAGTTCCGCTACCGCGATCCCATTGTCAACGAGAAGACCCTGGTCGTGGCCCTCTCCCAATCGGGCGAGACCATGGATACCCTCATGGCAGTGCGCCACGCCCGCCAGCAGGGCGCCAAGGTGATTGCTATTTGCAACACCCAGGGTTCCTCCATTCCGCGCGAGTCCGACGCCGCCCTCTACACCCACGCCGGCCCGGAGATCGCCGTGGCCTCCACCAAGGCCTTCCTGGCGCAGATCACCGCGACCTACCTACTTGGCCTCTACCTGGCGCGCCTGCGCGGCAACATGTTCTCCGATGAGGTCAACTCCGTCCTGGATGATCTGCGTGCGATGCCGGATAAGGTCCAGGCAGTCATCGACAACGAAAAACAGGTCTACGATCTGGCCACTGCCATGGAGAACGCTAAGTCGGTGCTTTTCCTCGGCCGCCACGTCGGTTTCCCCGTCGCGCTGGAGGGCGCGCTCAAGCTCAAGGAGATCGCCTACCTGCACGCGGAGGGCTTCGCTGCCGGCGAGCTCAAGCACGGCCCGATCGCGCTTATCGAGGAGGGCCAGCCGGTCTTTGTCATCGTGCCTTCCCCGCGCGGTCGCGATTCCCTGCACGCCAAGGTCGTCTCCAACATCCAGGAGATTCGCGCCCGCGGCGCTATCACCATCGTCATCGCGGAAGAGGGCGACGAGGCGGTCGAGGCCTACGCCAACCACATCATCCGCATCCCGCAGGCGCCGACGCTCATGCAGCCGTTGCTGGCTACTGTGCCGCTGCAGATTTTCGCCTGCGGTGTAGCCACCGCCAAGGGCTATGACGTGGACCAGCCGCGTAACCTTGCGAAGTCGGTGACCGTCGAATAGCGCTGAGCCCTCAAGTGGCACAATGGTGGGTATGTTAAAAACCACCGTTGACCTCAACGCTATTGCCCACAATGTTGCTCGCGTGAAGGAGGCGGTGGCCCCGGCCCGCCTCATGTGCGTGGTCAAGGCGGACGCGTACGGGCACGGTGCGCAGCGCTGCGCACCGGTCATGGCGAAGGCGGGGGCAGACGCCTTCGGGGTGGCCACGCTCGTCGAGGCCGTGGAGTTGCGAGGCGTCATCGAGGACCTTCCCATCGCCGCGTGGCTGTGGGAGCCAACGGAGGACCTCGCCCCAGCCCTTGCCGCTGGTATTCAGATCGGCATCCCATCTTTGATGCACGCACGAGCCCTCATCGAGGCTGCCGAAGCGCCCACCGAAGCCTTCGTGATGGTGGAAACGGGGATGCACCGGTCGGGCGTCGACAAGCATGCGTGGCAGGAGACCTTCCGCCTGCTTGCCGACGCCCCCCACATCACCGTCCTAGGCCTCATGTCCCACTTTGCCTGTGCGGACGAGCCGGAGCACCCGCACAATGATCATCAGGAGGCGGAATTCCGCCAGGCCCTAGCGCTTGCACGCGAGGTGGGGCTGGAGTGCCCGCTGAACCACCTGGCCAATTCGCCGGCGGCATTGACTCGCCCCTCAGCACGTTTTGAACAAGTGCGCGCCGGTGTGGCCCTGTACGGGCTTGAACCGGTGGCCGGGCTCGACCATGGGCTGGAACCAGCCATGACGTGGGAGGCTTCCGTTGTTGCTGTGAAGCCGATTTTGGCGGGGGAGTCCACATGCTATGGCCTGACCTGGACCGCGGATAGTGACCGCGAGCTCGCCACCGTCAGCGTGGGTTATGCCGACGGGCTGCCGCGCGCCTTTCAGGGGGCGCTGCAGGTAGGCATTGGTGGCGAGTTGTACCAGCAGGTGGGGCGGGTCTGCATGGACCAGATCGTCGTCGACCTCGGCGCCAACCCTCACGGCGTGCGCGCCGGAGACACCGCCGTTATCTTTGGGCGCGGCGGTATGAGCGCTACAGAATTGGCCGCGGCCGCTGGCACCATCAACTATGAAGTGGTGTGCCGCCCGACCGGGCGCACCACGCGCACCTATTGTGAAGGAGCTAACGATGCGCAGTGATTTTCCGCACGAAGGGCGCCGTGTGGCTGCCACCCCGGAGGATGCCCAGGCCTTCGGCGAAGAGCTGGGCGCGGCGCTGGAAGCAGGGGACTTGGTGATCCTCGACGGCCCCTTAGGTGCCGGGAAAACCACCTTTACGCAGGGCATTGCCCGCGGGATGCAGGTGAAGGGACGGGTGACGTCGCCGACCTTCGTCATCGCGCGCGAGCACCCTTCCCGCGTGGGCGGGCCGACGTTGGTGCACGTGGATGCCTACCGCTTGCTCGATCATTCGGATGATCCGTTGGGGGAGCTGGACAGTCTAGACTTGGACACCGAAATCGAGGACGCCGTGGTCGTTGCCGAGTGGGGTGGGGGCTTCATGGAGCGCCTGTCCGATGCGTACCTCGCCATCACAATCAACCGCGACTCGGACGATGACGTCCGCGTCTTTACATGGAAATGGGTGAACTAACGTGCTGGCTTTTCTTGCCGAACAGCCCCTGCTGACGCTCTTTCTGATCATGGCGGTGGGACTGGCCGTGGGCAAGATCAATGTCTTCGGCATTTCGCTCGGCGCCGCAGCGGCGATGTTCGTGGCCTTGGGCTTGTCCGCGGCGAACCCAGACATCGTGGTCCCCGCCTTTGTTTATCAGTTTGGTCTGGCCATCTTCGTTTACGTTATCGGCCTGAACTTCGGCCGCAGCTTCTTCGAAGATTTCCGCCGGCGCGGTTGGAAGATGTCCATGGTGGTCATCGTCTTCTTTTTCATCCTTGCGGGGCTGACAACCTTGGCGATGCGCCTCTTTGATCTGGACCCCGCGATCAGCGTGGGCACGCTGGCAGGTTCGCTGAGCTCGACGCCTGGTATGGCCGCGGTCGTCGAGGCCCTGGGCGGCGATAGCACCCCGGTGGTGGGCTATTCCTTGGCCTACCCTGGCTGCATTATCGGAACCATTTTGGTGGCCGCCATCGGCGCGAAGGCGCTGCGCGTGAATCACGTTGAGGACGCCCGGGCCGAGGGCATGATTGCGGAGCCGCTGGAGTGGCGGGCGGTGCGCCTGACCCGCGACTTTGACGCAACGGTAGGGAAGCTGCAGGAGGTGACTGGCGAGCGCGTCATCGCTACCCGCCACGTCAACAATCCCCACAACCACAACCTGGCCTACCCGGAGCTGCCGCTGCGCGCCGGCATGGAGCTCTTGCTCAACGGCACGGCACCAGCGCTCGATAGTGCGATTTCCCAGCTGGGTGAGGAGATCCACCTCAACCTCCACGAGGAAGATGGCCTGGTCTACCGCCGCCTGACCGTGTCCAGCCCACGTGTTGCGGGCTATCAGCTCAAGGACTTGGACACTGTCAAGGAAGGCTTCCTCATCGCGCGCGTGCGCCGCGGTGACTCCGACGTCGTGCCGAACGAGGAAACCGTCCTGCACTACTCGGACCGTGTGCGCGTCATCACCGCGCCGGGCAGGCTTGACGACGTCCGCCGTTTCCTCGGCGACTCCGAAGCCAAACTCGGCAACGTCGATCTCTTCCCCTTTGCCCTCGGCCTCTTCATTGGTCTGCTCTTCGGTGCTATCCCGATTCCGCTGCCAGGCGGCACGACGCTGTCCTTCGGCTTCGGTGGCGGCCCCATCGTCGTCGGCCTCATCCTGGGCGCGCTGGGCCGCTCGGGCCCGATTAACTGGCAGCTTCCTTTCCACGCCAAGCAGACTATTTCCACGCTGGGCTTGACCTTGTTCTTGGCGGGCGTGGGAACGTCGGCTGGCGGCCAGTTCCGCGACGCCTTGTCGGATCCGACCTCCCTGAAGTATATGGGCGTGGGTATTGTGCTGTCGCTGGTCTCCGCCATCGGCATCGTCGCGGTATCCATGCTGGTGCTGCGCCTGAAGTTTGATGAGTCGATGGGCATCGCCGCAGGCATGACCACGAACCCGGCGATCATGGCCTACCTCAACCCCCAGACCGGCACCCAGCTGGCAGAGCGCGGCTATGCCACCGTGTACCCCACGGCGATGATCGGCAAGATCCTCATGTGTCAGGTCCTTGCCCTGTTGATCGTCTGATCCTTTTCTCGGCACCGGAAGGGCCGGTCAGGGTCGCTGCAGGGCGGTCACGTAGGATATCCCCGTACTGAACTCCCTAATATTAGGAGCACATCCCCATGAATAAAATCGGCCAATTCATCACGACCGTCGTCATCGGCGGCTTTGCCATCGTCCTTGGCTTGCTCATCGCGCTGTCCATGACCCGTTCGCCGGAGGAGCCTTCCTCGACGTTGGGTGAAACCTTGGACACGTACCCGAAGAACCTGAGCTTCTCCGCGCTCTTGGTCCCCGACGTCTACGGCCAGGATTGGATTGCCGGTCTCGTCGTCTGCCCGGGTGCTACGGAGCAGCAGCTTGGGGAAGGCGGCGTGGATGTCGCCGGTATCGACTTTGTCGACGGCAAGGTGGCGGAGGATGAGAACTACTTTGTCACCGTCAGCGTCAATCAGGAGTACCAGGTGGAGAAGCTGAACCGCTCCCAGGTGGACCTCTGCTCCGGCGTCCTCGAGCAGGTGGAGATGGCCAAGGCCCAGGGCCAGGACGCTCCGCCGCTGCGCGGCATCCAGCCGGGCGAGCCGCTGCAGTTCCTGCGCGGTGATGACCAGATGTTGCAGCAGGGCGCTGACAATGAGGACGCTCCTGCCTGGCAGTTCGTGGGCTAATGAAGGTCCTCGCACTCGATACCGCCACCACGGATCTGGTCACGGGCATCGTTGACACCGACACTGGCGACAGCATCGACCGCGTCATCAGCGGTACGCGCGCCCACAATGAGCAGCTCATCCCTACCATCGAGGAGCTGCTTGCCGACGCCTCCCTGACCTACCCAGATCTCTCCGCCATCGTCGTGGGCACGGGGCCCGGACCATTTACCGGCCTGCGCGTGGGCATGGCCACCGCCTCCGCGTTGGGCGTGGCCCTCCACCTGCCCGTGCATGGCGTGTGCACCTTGGATGCCATCGCGCATGGTCGAATGGGGGAGTGGCTGGTGGCCATCGACGCTCGCCGCAAAGAGGTCTACTGGGCCACCTATGACGAAGGGGAGCGCCGTAGCGGCCCGAACGTATCGAAGCCGGAATCCCTCGATCTGAGCACCGCCGGACTTTCGAGTCCGGAGAGCACGCGCCTAGTGTTCCCAGAGTCCATCGCCCCGCGTTTGCCGGAAGGTATCGCTGACCTTCCCCGCGAGTGGGCCACACCGCGCGCCGCGGGTTTGGTGGCCTGCGCTGATCTGTCCGCTGAACCCGCGCCACTCGTCCCGCTCTACCTTCGCCGTCCCGATGCCGTGGAGCCACAGGCCAAGCCGCGCTCGGCCGCGCTCGTCGGCGGCATCGAGGACACTCCCGAATCATGAGGCTGCGCCCACTGACCCCCGCGGACGCGCCGCGCTGCGCCGAGCTGGAAAAGGTACTCTTCCCCGGCGAACACCCATGGCCGGCGCATGCCTTCGAGCAGGAAATCGCGGCGGGCCACACCACCTACTGGGCGGTTGACGCAAGCGACGACCACAACGACAACCGCGCGGAAGTTCTCGGTTACGCCGGCGTGGGACGGATGGGGCCCGCTGCCTGGCCGGAGTACGAAATCCACACCATCGGTGTCGACCCTGCCGCCCAACGGCAGGGCATCGCGCGGCTGATGATGGACGCCATCGTCGAGCTTGCAGATTCCCACGACGCGCCCATCTTCCTCGAAGTGCGCGTGGGCAACGATCCGGCCATCCGCCTCTACGAGGCCTATGATTTTGTCATCAACGGCCTGCGCCGCAACTACTATCAGCCCTCCGGCGCGGACGCCCACACCATGTACCGACCACGAAAGAGTGAGAGATGTTAATCCTCGGCATCGAGTCCTCCTGCGACGAAACCGGCGTGGGCATCATCGAGCTGTCTGAGAACGGACACATGGAGATCCGCGCCGACGTCGTCGCCTCCTCCATGGAACAGCACGCGCGCTTCGGCGGCGTGGTTCCGGAGATTGCCTCCCGCGCCCACCTCGAAGCCATGCCGCAGGTGATGAAGGCGGCGTTGGAGGAGGCAGGCGTCGAGAAGCCAGATGCAGTGGCTGCCACCGTGGGGCCCGGACTGGCCGGCGCGCTCCTCGTCGGGGCGTCTGCCGCCAAGGCCTTTGCTTCGGCGTGGGGCGTGCCCTTCTACGGCGTCAACCACCTCGGCGGGCACGTCGCTGTGGCCAACCTGGAGGGCGAGGAGCTTCCGCACTCGGTAGCGCTGCTCGTCTCCGGCGGCCACACCCAGCTGCTCGAGGTCGAAGCCGTGGGCAAACCCATGAAGGAACTGGGCACCACGCTTGACGACGCCGCCGGCGAAGCCTACGACAAAGTCTCCCGCCTCCTGGGGTTGGGGTATCCGGGAGGGCCGGTCATCGATAAGCTGGCCGCCCAAGGAAAGCCCACCATCGACCTGCCGCGAGGTTTGTCCAAGGCCGAGGACCTGCGCGGGCCCAACCGCCACAATTTCTCCTTCTCGGGACTCAAGACGGCGGTGGCACGCCACGTGGAAAAGGCCGAGCGCGAGGGCACCACGGTCCAGGTTGAGGACCTGTGCGCTTCCTTCCAGGAAGCGGTGGCTGATGTACTCACCGCCAAGGCCGTGCGCGCCTGCCAGGACACAGGCGCCAAGGTACTGCTGCTCGGCGGCGGCGTGGCGGCGAATTCGCGTCTGCGCGCCTTGGCGGCGAAGCGCTGCGAATCCGCAGGAATCGAGCTGCGCGTGCCGCGTTTCAAGCTGTGCACCGACAATGGCGTGATGATCGCCGCGGTGGCTGCCCAGCTCATCCACGAGGGCGCTGAACCTTCCGGCCTGGCGTGTGGGACCGATACGCAGCTTGAGGTGGAGGTTCCGCTCGTGGCCGCTGCGCGCTAGCGGATGCGCAACCTCCAGGGTGCAGGTAGTGTGATGACCGATAATCGTCCGGCTCACACACAAGGAGCTCACACCGCTATGACCACTGGATTCCTCGTTAACCCTGACCTGTCCCGCCGCATCATCGAGTTTGAGCTCGAACAGGCAAACCAATTCCTCGGTGGTACCACCGAGGATCGCGTTTCCGTGGCCTTCCAGGATGATGGCCAGACTTACGCGGCGCTGTTTAACCCGAACGCGAAGGCTGACGACGCCGACCCGAACCCAGTGGCCTCCCTGGCCCGCAACGCCGCCGCTACCGGAAACTCCGCTTTCCTGCAGGACCCGATCCGCTCCATCTGCGGCCCGGTCATCTTCGTCACTGCCGACGGCGACGACAAGAACATCGACGAGGTCGTCGAGGCCGTTGAGCACGGTATCCGCGCGGTGAAGAACTACCGCGAGGATAACCCGGAGGAATACAACCTGTGGCGCGCGGCCGTCATCAACTCCGATAAGCAGGTTTAAATTCGTAAATCCCATAAGTAGGCCTAGGGTGCGTTAGCGCAGCCCTCAGGAACCCAAGGACGCGACGGCTCGTATCGAGTCCGAGCGTCTTTGGCCGTTTTCGAGACGCTCTCCGGTTCTATTGGCCGAGGTTGCGGCGGGAATCATGACAACTCTCGCGCGCGCGAGGGCGGCGTTCGCGGAGGGCGAACGGGTTGGCGGCCCGGGCTGTTGAGGGCTAGCAGTCGCGCGGGTAGAGTGCTAGTCAGGTTGTTTTGACCCACAGTTGTTCACCCGCGACGACGGCTGTGCTGGGCTACCCACAACCGGCACACGCGCGCTCATGTGGGCGCGCATTGAGAACACTTTGGAGGAAATCATCATGGCAAACATTAAGCCGCTGGAGGACAAGGTCCTCGTCCAGATCGTTGAAGCTGAGACCACCACTGCATCCGGCCTGGTCATCCCGGACTCCGCAAAGGAGAAGCCGCAGGAGGCCACCGTCGTAGCCGTAGGCCCGGGCCGCACCAACGACAAGGGCGAGGTTGTTCCGGTTGGCGTTAACGAGGGTGATACCGTCATCTTCTCTAAGTACGGCGGCACCGAGCTGAAGTACGACGGCCAGGAGTACCTCCTGCTGTCCGCTCGTGACCTGCTCGCTGTCATCGAGAAGTAGGCGATTAACCCTATGCCAAAGCTGATTGCATTTGACCAGGAGGCCCGCGAGGGCATCCAGCGCGGTGTAGACACGCTGGCCGACGCCGTCAAGGTCACCCTCGGCCCCCGCGGCCGCAACGTCGTACTGTCCAAGGCCTTCGGCGGCCCGACCGTCACCAACGACGGCGTCACCATCGCCCGCGATATTGACCTCGACGATCCTTTTGAGAACCTTGGCGCCCAGCTGGTGAAGTCCGTGGCCGTGAAGACCAACGACATCGCTGGTGACGGCACCACCACCGCCACCTTGCTGGCCCAGGCACTCGTCTTCGAGGGGCTGCGCAACGTTGCTGCCGGCGCTAACCCGGTGGAGCTCAACAAGGGCATCGAGGCGGCGGCCGAGAAGGTCGTCGAGGAGCTCAAGAAGCGCGCCACCCCGGTGAACTCCTCTGCGGAGATCTCCCAGGTTGCTACCGTGTCCTCCCGCGATGCGGAGGTCGGCGAGATGGTTGCTGGCGCCATGGACAAGGTGGGCAAGGACGGCGTCGTCACCGTCGAGGAGTCCCAGACCATTGAGTCCACCGTGGACGTCACCGAGGGCATTTCCTTCGACAAGGGCTACCTCTCCCCGTACTTCGCGACGGAAGAGGAGACCTACAACGCCGTGCTTGACGACGCCGCCATTCTCCTCGTCCGCAACAAGATCTCCTCCCTGCCGGACTTCCTGCCGCTGTTGGAGAAGATCGCGGAGTCCTCGCGCCCGACGCTCATCATTGCTGAGGACATCGAGGGCGAGCCGCTGCAGGCGCTCGTGGTGAACTCCATCCGCAAGGTCCTCAAGGTCGCCGCCGTGAAGTCCCCGTACTTCGGCGAGCGTCGCAAGGGCTTCATGGATGACCTGGCTGTTGTCACCGGTGCTACCGTCGTCGACCCGGAGGTTGGCATCAACCTCAAGGAGGTCGGCCCGGAGGTTCTCGGCTCCGCACGTCGCGTCACCGTGTCCAAGGAGGACACCGTGATCGTGGATGGTGCAGGTACTGCTGAGGCCGTCGAGGAGCGCCGCGAGCAGCTGCGTCGCGAGATCGAGCGCACCGACTCCACCTGGGATAAGGAGAAGCTCGAGGAGCGTTTGGCCAAGCTCTCCGGTGGCGTTGCCGTCATCCGCGTTGGTGCCGCTACCGAGACCGAGGTCAATGAGCGCAAGCTGCGCGTCGAGGACGCCATCAACGCCGCCCGCGCGGCCGTTGAAGAGGGCGTTATCGCTGGCGGCGGCTCCGCGCTCGTTCAGATCTCCCAGGAGCTTGAGGCCTTCGCCGAGGGCTTCGAGGGCGAGGCCAAGGTTGGCGTGCTGGCTGTGGCCCGTGCGCTGACCCGCCCGGCCTACTGGATCGCTGAGAACGCCGGCCTGGATGGTTCCGTCGTGGTCGCCCGCGTTGCCGAGCAGGCCAACGGTGAAGGTTTCAACGCCGCCACCCTGGAGTACGGCAACCTGCTGGAGCAGGGCATCATCGACCCGGTAAAGGTCACCCACTCCGCCGTGGTTAACGCCGCCTCCGTGGCCCGCATGGTGCTCACCACCGAGGCCTCCGTGGTGGAGAAGCCCGCCGAGGAGGAACCAGCACAGGCAGGCCACGCGCACGCCCACTAAAAGCGCGGGGAAACAACGTTTCTCCGGGAATAGCAAAGAGCTACAAGAAAAGGCCCGTCGCCCAAGCCCCGTACGTGGGGAAGGGGCTGCGGGCCTTTGTCCTGCATTCACCGGTGACTCACCGGTGAGCAACTGTTCTACGGAGCTAGCCGTGCTATCCCCTGGGATGTGGGCACGGAATCCGGGGGTTGCCTCGACGCGAAGACTGTCGGTACGAGCGGGAAATGATGCTACCTAAAGAAACCGCGCGTCTGGCCCCGTTACGGCTACGAAGCGTGAAGCGAGGGGCTTAGGCGCTGACGGTGGCGTGAGCGTCGCGCGAGCGCAGAGCTACGACGCGCTCAGATTCACTCATGCCACCCCACACGCCGTAGGGCTCGCCGGAGGCCAGGGCATGTTCGCGGCACATTTCGATGACTGGGCAGGTGTGGCAGATCGCCTTGGCGCGGCTTTCGCGCTGAGCGCGGGCGCGCCCGCGCTCGCCGTCCGGGTGGTAGAACACGTCAGAGTTTTCTCCACGGCATGCCCCGTGGAGCTGCCAATCCCAAAAGTCCGCATTCGGCCCGGGGAGCAGGAAGGACTGAGACACGTTCGATTCTCCTTAATCAAAGATAGAGCGCCCTGGTGCGCATCGTGCTGTGGGCAAGCCTCCGCACGGGGCGTGATGCCCTGAGCACCGGGGCGAGGTGAGACGAGATAGAAGTGTGTCCCCCTTGGGTAAACGGCGCGTTACGCAATGCTGACATGTAGGTGTAGCAGGTCGGAACCTCTCACTTTTACCCTGAATGACCTGCGCCTACGCTTAAGATGAACGGTGTATGAACTTTTCTCATAGCCGTCGAAGGGTGGGGAATAGGCCCGTCGTTTCGGGTTTCAACCAAAGGTTGTGACATGATATTCGTGCAGAATATGAACTAATACACCAAGCAGAACAAGCAAGGATGACAGTGGCTACTCAAGCTACAGACGCGAGCGGCTCCTCAGCGGCGTCGAAGCGCGACAGCGATAAGGAACTAGCGGACCTCGTTCCGCTCGCTGTCGACGGTAGCCGCCGCGCCCTTCAGCGCATCATGCGCATTATTCACCCGCAGGTCCTGCGCTATTGCCGCGCCCGCATCGGCGGCCACCGCCAGCCCACGGCAGAGGATGTGGCGCAGGAAATCTGCTTGGCGGTAGCGACGTCGATTGGCACGTACAAGGACAAGGGCCGCCCGTTTATGGCCTACGTGTATGGCATCGCTGCCCACAAGGTGACCGACGCCCACCGCGCCCTCAGCCGCGATCAGACCCACCCCACGGACGACGTCCCGGAAGACGCTGCTGAGGACGCTACCCCCGAAGAATCCGCTCTGGTCATGGACGGTAGTAACAGAGTGCGGGCCATGCTCGATACGTTAAGTGACAAGGCCCGGGACATTATCATTTTGCGTGTGTTCGTGGGGCTGTCGGCAGAGGAGACCGCAGAAATTGTGGAGTCCACCCCTGGCGCAGTCCGCGTGGCACAGCATCGTGCACTGGCGCAATTGCGCAAATCCCTCGACTCGCACGAGACGCTATGAACCAGCAGTGGGGCTAGCACAAGCTAGCAGTGAGCCATCGGCACTTGGCACCGACAAGTTAAGAATTTCTCTATCAAGGAAGGGAGGACATCGTGGCAAAGAAGGACCAGCCTCAGCAGGGCGTCGCTGAGCAGCTGCAGCCTTTGGTTGATGATGATGCATTCCTCACCACTCTCTCCGAAGGAACGGATCCCTCCGATGGCGGTGATGAGCTGGCAGGGCTCCTGCTGGAGTTGCGCGGGGACGTCGAAAAGCAGATGCCCCCGGCCCCGCTCATTGAAGGCGCGGACGAAGAGCCGGAGGTTATTTCCCTGGATGCGGCACGTCGCCGTCGTCGGGGCAAGCCATTCATTCACGGCCTCATCGGCGCGGCCGCAGCTACGCTCCTGATCGCAGGTAGCGGAGCGGTGGTCGTCAACGCCGGCCCGGGATCGCCGCTTTATGGCGTGAATCAGTCGCTCTTCGGCACGAACAATGAGGATGTGTCCGTAGTGGAGCTGGCTGGAACGCTCGACGAAATGGAAAAGCGTTCCGCACAGGGAGACATGGACGGCACCCGCCAGTTGCTCGAAGAAGCCCGGAAGATGGTGGACCAGGCCAAGCGGGAACGCGAGGCGGACACCCCACGTGCGACGAAGCCGCAGACCCGCGCCACGGTGACGGAGACGCAGACCGTGGAAAAGCCCGTTCCGGTGGAAGAGGAGCAGCCGCCGCAGGAGCCGGCAACCGTCACGCAGACGCAGACTGCGGTGTCCACCGTTGTGGTCACCCAGACGGTGTCGGCCGGTAACCCGCTGAACCCTCCAGCACCTACTTACCCGGAGCCGAGCCAGCCGGGTGGTGGCGAGCAGCCAACGCCTCCGCAGGGCGGTAACTCCGACGGGGATGGTACTGGGGATAACGGCCAACTCCCGCCGCCGCAGTTCCAGCAATAAAACGCACAGAACCTCTCCTTCCCATAGCAGGGAGGAGAGGTTCTTTCGTTGTATAAGGCGCGGTACTTAATCCGCGCCAACCGCGCGCGTTAGTAGCGCGAATCCATGCCGTCGAGGTAGCCCACCGCATAATCCCACGGGACGTAGCGCATGGGGTCCGGCTCCGCGCCCGGCTCGTGGACAGGGGCGAGCTGGCCTGCCAGCGTGGCCTGCATGTTGGAGGCCATGATGTCCCACTCGTAGAAGTGGTTTTCCTCGCAGTCCTCGCAGAAAAAGAAAATGCCGTCGATGCCGCGCGGGCTGAGAACGCGCGCGAACTCTTGGACCATGGCCAGATCGTGGATGACGGCGAGACGGTCCTCCTCGGACAGCGGCTCGACGTGGTCCTCCTCCTCGAGGAAGGAAGCTGGGTCGTTGGGATCGTCCGCGAAAGGATCGCGGGGCATGTTGGCGAAAAAGTTCACGTCTGCGAGCCTATTAACTCCGTGCGCGCATAGCAATTCTCTCTCGACACCGATTCGTCCACCCACGGCTACCACTACGGGGCGTCCACGCACTACAGTGAGGGCTACCGCATAAAACTATCTGGTCAGTTTAGGAGAGCCCCACCCTCATGAGCCACGTCCACACCGGCGGAGACAACCCCGACAAGATTGCACTCTACGGCCTTACTTTTGATGATGTCCTGCTGTTGCCGGCAGAATCCAACGTCGTTCCCTCCGAGGTGGATACCTCGGCGCAGTTCACCCGCAACATTCGCCTCGGCGTGCCGCTGGCTTCCGCCGCGATGGACACCGTGACCGAGGCCCGCATGGCCATCGGCATGGCCCGTCAAGGTGGCATTGGCGTCCTGCACCGCAACCTCTCTGCTGAGGATCAGGCGCAGCAGGTGGAAATTGTGAAGCGCTCCGAGTCCGGCATGGTGACCGACCCGGTCACCGCCACCCCGGACATGACTATCGACGAGGTGGACACGCTGTGCGCGCGGTTCCGGATTTCGGGTCTGCCGGTCGTCGATAAGCAGGGCACCCTCGTGGGCATCTGCACCAACCGTGACATGCGCTTCGAGCCGGATTTCTCCCGCAAGGTCTCCGAGATTATGACCCCGATGCCGCTGGTTGTGGCCAAGGAAGGCGTCAGCAAGGAGGAGGCGCTGGCGCTGCTGTCCGCCAACAAGGTGGAGAAGCTGCCCATCGTCAACGATGAGAACAAGCTCGTTGGCCTCATCACCGTCAAGGACTTTGTCAAGACTGAACAGTTCCCCAACGCCTCCAAGGATGCTTCCGGGCGCCTGCTCGTGGCCGCCGGCATTGGCACCGGTGAGGAGTCCTACCAGCGCGCAGGCCAGCTTGTCGACGCCGGCGTAGACGTCCTCGTCGTCGACTCCGCCCACGCCCACAACAACCGCGTGCTGGAGATGGTCTCCCGCGTGCAGAAGGACTTCGGCGACCGCATTGACGTCATCGGCGGCAACCTGGCCACCCGTGAAGCAGCCCGCGACATGATTGAGGCTGGCGCCGACGCCATCAAGGTCGGCATCGGACCGGGCTCCATTTGCACCACGCGCGTCGTGGCGGGCGTCGGTGCCCCGCAGATCACCGCCATCATGGAGGCCGCCGCCGTGGCAGGCCCGGCAGGTGTGCCGGTTATCGGCGATGGCGGTATGCAGTACTCCGGTGACGTCGCCAAGGCCTTGGCAGCCGGCGCCGATGCCGTCATGCTGGGCTCCATGCTGGCCGGCACCACGGAGGCGCCGGGTGACATCGTCGTGGTCCAAGGCAAGCAGTACAAGCGTTACCGTGGAATGGGCTCTATGGGTGCCATGCAGGGCCGCGGCCTGACGGGTGAGAAGCGCTCCTACTCCAAGGACCGTTACTTCCAGGCCGACGTCAAGAGCGAGGACAAGCTAGTGCCGGAGGGCGTCGAGGGACGCGTGCCATTCCGCGGTGATATCGATGCCATCGTCCACCAGATTGTGGGCGGCCTGCGAGCCTCGATGGGCTACACCGGCTCCGCCACCTTGGCTGAGCTCAAGACCAAGCAGTTTGTCCAGATCACCGCTGCGGGCCTCAAGGAGTCTCACCCGCACCACCTTCAGCAGATCGTCGAAGCTCCGAACTACCGCTAAGGACTAAGAATGCGCGATTACGTAGAAATCGGCGTGGGCCGCGAGGCCCGCCGCACCTATGACTTGAACCAGATTTCCCTGGTGCCGACTCGCCGCACCCGTTCCTCCAAGGACGTGGACACCTCATGGCACATCGATGCCTACACCTTCGACGTTCCGTTCGTTTCGGCGCCGACTGATGCGCTGGCCACACCCGAATTTGTCATCGAGATGGGCAAGCAGGGCGGCTTGGGTGTTATTAACGCCGAAGGCCTGTGGGGCCGTCACGAGGATTTGGAAGGCGCGATTGCCCGCGTGACGGAGAACTTCGGCGACCTGTCCACGCTGCAGGAGCTGCACGCAGCACCCCTGAATGAGGAGTTGCTGGCAGAGCGCATCGCGCAGGTGCGCGATTCCGGCGTGACCGTGGCCGTGCGCGTCTCCCCGCAGCACGCCCGCGAGCTGGCGCCCGTGGTTATTAAGGCCGGCGCGGAGCTGCTGTTCATCCACGGCACTTTGATTTCCGCCGAGCACGTGCAGACTGGTGGCGAGCCGCTCAACTTGAAGGAGTTCATCGGCTCGCTGGATACCCCGGTGATTGCCGGTGGCGTGGCGGATTACACCACGGCGCTGCACCTGATGCGCGCGGGTGCTGCGGGCATTATCGTTGGCTCCGGCGTGAACACCAACCCGGAGACCGTCGGCATCGATATCCCCATGGCGACGACCATCGCGGATGTTGCGGCCGCACGCCGCGACTACCTGGATGAGACTGGGGGCCGCTACGTGCACGTGCTTGCCGACGGCGACATCTTCACCTCCGCCGACATCGCCAAGGCCATTGCCTGTGGCGCCGATGGTGTCGTTCTAGGGCCAGTGCTGGCCCGCGCGGCGGAGGCCGGCGGCAAGGGCTGGTACTGGCCGTCCACGGCCGGCCACCCGCGTTTCCCGCGCGGCCTCATCGAGCCGATTGGCGTGGCCGATGCCCTCCTGGGCACCGGCACTTCTGGCGCCGATGCTTTTGACGCCGCTGCTTCTGGCAACGCAGCTTCTGGCACCGCCGAGGATGCCTCAGCGGGTGCGCCTTCGTTGGAGGTCGTGCTCCATGGCCCGTCCAACGAACCGCTGGGTGAGCTCAACTTGGTTGGCGGGCTGAAGCGCGCCATGGCAAAGTGCGGCTACACGGATCTGAAGTCTTTCCAGAAGGTTGGGCTAGCCGTTCGCTAGTCCTGCAGGCGCAGCTTCCCCCGTTGGGGCGCTGCGCCGCTCAGCCTGCCTCGGGACGGAGTTTACTTCGCTGCCTCGGCGTCCTTTGTGCTGAGCACTGGACTCACTGCTGGATCAGAGCTGCGATTGCGTGGCTTGTGAAACCGCGGTAGCCGGGGCTTCTTCAGGCGGCGTGGGCGCAGTGCCACCTTGCGGAAAACCACGCGCCCGCGCGCCGGCGCCATGGTTTGCAGCACCGAGGCCACCACCACCAGCCCGATAGCTGCCAGCTTGAGCTGAGACACGTTCTGGGAGAGCAGGATCCAGCCAAAGAGCGCGGCGAAAACGGGCTCCAAAGCGATCAAGATGGAAAAGACGTTGGGGGCAAGCCTGCGTAGCGCCAGGAACTCCAACGAGTAGGGGATGAGCGAGGCCAGCACGCCCGTGCCCAGGGCAAACAGCAATAGGGTGGGGTCGCTGGCCAACGCCACCGCCCCGCGCCCACCCACTGGCAGGAGCACGAGGCCGCCGATGAGGAAAGCCATAGCCAAGCCGTCTGCACCGCTAAAGAGCGCGCCGGCCTTCTTGCTGGCCAAGATATAAGCAGCCCACATCGCGCCGGCGCACAGCAGGAAGAACACACCTCGCAGGTCGAGGGGGTCTCCGTTGAAGGAATCCAGGCCCATCAGACCCATGCCGAGAAGGGCGAGGGCGACGCAGGTGGCGTCGCGAAGCGAGCGGGAGAGACACGCCGCCAGCAGCAGCGGGCCGAGGAACTCGATGGTCACGGCAGGCCCCAGCGCAACCAGCTCGATGCCGGAATAGAAGAAGCCATTCATCAGGCCCAGAGTGAGGCCGAAAATGGTGGCAGAGATCCATTTCTCGCGGCTCCATGTGCGCACGCGCGGTCGCGCAATGGCGAGCAGAATCACGGCGGCGAAAAGCAAACGCAGCGAGGCGGTGCCCCAGGGCCCGCCGGTGGGGAAAATTTGGATGGCGAGGCTGGCTCCGAGCTGGAGGGAAATGCACGAGCCAATGACGCATAGAACGGCAAACGGGTTGGTCATGCAGACCATTGTGGGGTGGGAAGAACTGTTAGTCTATCTACAGTTTTTAACACGTACCTGTTAGGGATTCTGTCATGTTGGATCTGCATCGTCTGCGCATTCTCTACGAGCTGCACCGCCTCGGCACTGTCACTGCGGTGGCGGAATCGCTGCGCTATACGCACTCGGCAATCTCCCAACAACTGGCGCAGTGTGAGAAGGACGTCGGCGTGGCGCTCTATGAAAAGGTCGGCCGGCGCGTGCGTTTGACGGAGCAGGGGGAAATCCTTGCGTCTTATGCTGAGCGGATGCTCGCGTTGGCGGATGAGGCGGAGTCGCAGGTCATCGCATCAACCAACGCGGTGCGGGGCACGATTAAGGTCACGACGTTTCAAACCATCATGTCCTCGCTGGTCCCGCGGGCGCTCACGGAGCTGGCCAGGGAGTACCCGGACCTGCGCGTGCAAATCATCCAGCGCGAAGCCGAAGGCGCGATGGAGCTGCTGGCGCGCCGGGAGGTGGACCTCATCCTGGGTGAAGAGTACGAGTCGGACATGCCCGCCACGGATGAGCACACCCACCGGGAGCTGCTTCTCGACGACCCCCTCCGCCTCATCACCCCACTCACCGGACCCTGGAGCGAGTTGCGATTGGAGGATTTTGCAGCGTTCGATGACGAAATCCCTTTTGCCATGGACCCGGAGGAGTTTTTGTTGGGGAGGTTCGTCCACCGGCTGTGCCGCCGGCATGGTTTTAACCCCAGCGTGCTCTATGAAACCCCGGACCCGTTCCTGCACGCGCACCTAGTGCGTACGGGCCACGCGGTGGCGGTGATCTCGGACCTTTTCCTCGAGGAAATTGAAGGCGTGCGTGTGGTTGCCTTGCCTGGTAATCCCACCCGCACGCTCTACACCGCGGTTCGCGCTGGGCGCGAGGGACACCCTGCGCTGCGGGCGTTTCGGGCGGCGTTGAGCAAGGCAGCTGCCACCGCGAAAGATTATGGGCCACTCCCTGCGGTCTAGGGTGCGGGTTCTTGCGTTAAACTGATGACCGTGACTAACCCAAATACAACCCCGCGTCCTGTCCTCGTGGTGGACTTTGGCGCCCAGTACGCGCAGCTCATCGCCCGGCGCGTGCGTGAGGCCAACATCTACTCCGAGGTTGTCCCCAATTCCGCCTCCGTGGAGGACATCAAGGCCAAGAACCCGGCCGCGCTGATCCTTTCCGGTGGCCCGTCTTCCGTATACGCGGACGGCGCCCCTGCACTGAAGCCGGAGCTGCTCGAGCTCGGCATCCCGGTCTTTGGTATCTGCTACGGCTTCCAGTCCATGACCCAAGCCCTGGGCGGCACCGTGGCCTCCACGGGTGCCCGCGAGTACGGCCGCACGGACATGACCGTGTCCGGCGGCGTGCTGCACAAGGGCCTGGAGGACACCCACAAGGTGTGGATGTCGCACGGCGATTCGGTCACGGAAGCCCCGGAGGGCTTTGAGGTCACCGCCTCTTCCGAGGGCGCTCCCGTGGCAGCCTTCGAGTGCCTGTCCAAGCAGATGGCCGGCGTGCAATACCACCCGGAAGTTCTCCACTCGCCGCACGGCCAGGAGGTGCTCACGCGCTTCCTGACTGAGGTGGCAGGCTTGGAGCAGAACTGGACCGCGGAGAACATCGCGGAGCAGCTCATCAACGATGTGCGCGAGCAGATCGGCGAGGAAGGCCGCGCAATCTGCGGCTTGTCCGGCGGCGTGGATTCCGCCGTAGCCGCAGCCCTCGTGCAGCGCGCAATCGGTGACCGTTTGACCTGTGTCTTCGTCGACCACGGTCTGCTTCGCGCGGGTGAGCGTGAACAGGTGGAGAAGGACTTCGTGGCGTCGACTGGCGCCAAGCTCATCACCGCTGATGAGCGCGAGGCTTTCCTTTCCAAGCTGGCTGGTGTGACCGAGCCGGAGGCCAAGCGTAAGGCCATCGGTGCGGAGTTCATCCGCTCCTTCGAGCGCGCCGTCGACCAGGCCCTGGACGGCCAGGATGCCGCCTTCCTGGTGCAGGGCACGCTGTACCCGGACGTCGTGGAGTCCGGCGGCGGTGACGGTACCGCGAATATTAAGTCTCACCACAACGTGGGCGGCCTGCCTGACGACGTCGAATTCGAGCTCGTCGAGCCGCTGCGCCTGCTCTTTAAGGATGAGGTGCGCGCGGTTGGCCGTGAGCTTGGCCTGCCGGAGGAAATCGTGGCGCGCCAGCCTTTCCCGGGCCCGGGCCTGGGCATCCGCATCATTGGTGAGGTCACCGAGGAGCGCCTCGAGACCCTGCGCCAGGCGGATCTCATCGCGCGTACCGAGCTGACCAACGCTGGCCTGGATGGCGAGATCTGGCAGTGCCCGGTGGTGCTGCTTGCCGACGTCCGTTCCGTCGGCGTCCAAGGCGACGGCCGCACCTACGGCCACCCGATCGTCCTGCGCCCGGTGTCCTCCGAGGACGCCATGACCGCCGACTGGACGCGCCTGCCCTACGACGTGCTGGAGAAGATCTCCACCCGCATTACCAACGAGGTCAAGGAAGTCAACCGCGTGGTGCTCGACGTAACCTCGAAGCCGCCGGGAACCATCGAGTGGGAGTAAGCGCAGCCGAAAGGCACTGGGACACGCACTGTAGCAGTGCAGTGGAGTATCTCAGTGAGATAGCTCGGTGGTAGAAAGCGGGTAGCGAAGCAAACTCCCAGACGCTGTGTAGCGCGGCCGCGCCTTGAATTAGCAGGGCGCGGCCGCGTTCCCCGTTTTCGATCCCCGGCACTCAGCTCCGCGGAATGGGGGCAGATGGCGCGGTGCCAGGCTCCTGCGTACCCTCCAGGGGGTGGTCGCGACAGGCGCCAGTCTGCATGGCGTTAGCGTGTCCGTTGCCAGTATCGACGGCGTTAGTACGCACGGCACAAGGACGCATACCTCTATATCGCGCGCGCGAGTAGCCGCACGCCGAGCAAATTTTCTCAGCGAGCGGCTGGTTAAAGCGGCTGTGTGCCTTAGGGCGTCTCCGGCTGGTGGGGCTGCGGAGCGGCAGCTTGCGACCGGTTGGTTCGGCGGAGCGGTGACCCGCGAGCCGCTGAACCATTGAGCCGGCGGGGTGGCGCTTCCACCGTGAGAACAGGGCGAAGTCTACGGACTAAAAGCACTCATGAACTCGGTGGCGGGTCCGGAGGTTCGCCGGAGTTATGCGGTGGCGCGCCGGAGACAGGGGCTGGTGTCCCACGCGGCGTGGAGCGTGGGTCGGGCGGGCCGGATGCCGGCGGATCCGTGGATGCGCGAGCTGGCCCCGGAGCGGAGCGCGGCGGGTGGGCCGGGCTTTCGATGGGAATTGGCGGCCCCGCCCACGGCGGAAGGTAGTGCACGCGGCCATCGATGCGGTCGAGGTGCCCGCGGTCGGTGGGCTTTTCCGGATCATCGTCATTGACCGCGTTGTGATACGCACACAGTGGCACCAAGTTGGCCATGTTTGTCGGCCCGCCGTCCTGGAAACGGGTGAGGTGATGAATTTGCGAATCCTCCGCGGGCGCGTTGCAACCCGGCCACGCGCACGTCGGGTGCTCCGCTGACAGCGCGAGGCGCTGCTTGGTGTTGGCGAAACGGCTCGCCATGTACAGGTTCACGGGGCCGTGGTGGGGATGGACGAGGGTGATGAGGCCGACGTCGGCAAGCTTTTCGCGCACGAACTCCGCACCCGTCATCGTGGCCCCATTGGTCAGCTGTAGTTCAATCTCTTCGCCATCACCGTCGACTATGCGGTCGAGTTCATCCAATCGCACGATGACGTTGGACTGCAGCTTCTGGCCGGAGCCACCCCCGCCGCGGAACACGGTATGCGCCGCGGTGAGCAAGTCCTTGTCAGTGGTCTTCAGCACGGCCAGCAGCTTAGAAATATTGAGCGAGGAATCCGTAATGCTCAGCGTGTGGTTGCGGCCCGCGCGCCGCGTCACCCGCACGCCCGGGTCGGGGTCCCTGAGCGGGCGCCACTCTTTGAGCTTGGCCTTCGCCACCATGGGGATTTTCTCCCGCGGGGTAGCGGCTAGCAGTTGGCGCAGCTCCCAGGCCCTGCGGGCCTTGAGCTTGGAACAATAGCGCTCGATATCGAGGAGCGTGAACACGTCGTGGCCCGTGCGGCGGGCCTTGCGCTGCCGGGAGCGGAACATCGTGTCCCCGAAATACACCGCGTGCAGTCCTAGGAGCTTCTCCGCGAAATCCGGCCGCGCACCCATCTCAACCAGCTGCGCGCGCGTGACACCGGCGCATTGCTCGACCACGTCGAGCCCGCGCGCTAGTGCTTGAATGTAACCCCCCAGTTGCATAGCCCACAGCCTAAACCAGGTTGGGCAACCTCGCTACTTGAGCGCAGAAATCGCAGCGCAGAGCTTATCGACGTCCCCCTCCTCCGTCGACCACGCCGTACAGAATCGCACCACGCGCAGGCCTTCGTGTTCTTCGAAGAACTGGCACACGAAGTCCTGCGCGAGCTTCTCTTCCTGCTCGCGGGTTAGCAGAGCGAACTGTTGATTGGTAGGGGAGTCAAAGAGCATGTCGATGCCTGCGGCGCGGAATGCCTCGGCGATGCGCTGGGCCTGGGCGTTGGCGCGGGCGCAGATCTGCTCGTAGAGGGTCGTTGCTGCCGTCCTGGTTACCTCATCGCCTGGTGCGCTGAAGAGGGAGGCAAATTGCGCGCCGAGCAGCCAGCCCTTAGCTAGCAGGCCACCGTTTTGCTTCATGGCATTGCGAAAGCGCGGCGCGCCCGCGGGGAAGACGATGGCCTCGCCGAAGAGGGCGCCGCATTTGGTGCCGCCGATGGTGAAGACGTCGACAAGCGCGGCCAGGTCCGGCAGGGTGACATCCGCAGCGGACAGGCCGTAGCCGAGGCGGGCGCCGTCGACAAACAGGCCCAGATCGTACTCGTCGCAGACCTCGCGCAGGGCCACGAGTTCGTCGCGGGAATAGGCGGTGCCGAACTCGGTGGGCTGCGTGATGTAGACCAGTGCGGGCTCCGGCATGTGCTCTTCCACCCCGGAGGCGCGGTACTCATCCATGCAGGCGCGAACCTGCGCGGCGGTGATTTTTCCCAGCTGGTTCGGCAACGTGATGACCTTGTGCCCGGTGTGCTCGATGGCGCCCGTCTCATGGGTGGCGATGTGCCCGCTATCCGCCGCGATAACGCCTTCCCAGGGGCGCAGGCGGTGGGCGATGATGGTGGCGTTGGCCTGCGTGCCACCGACCATGAAATGCACCTCAGCGTTCGACGCCTGGCAGGCAGTGCGGATGCGCTCAGCGGCCGTGGCGCACAGCTCGTCGGCGCCATAGCCGGCATAAGCCCCACCCGCCCCCGCGATGGCATCAAGGACGCGGGGGTGGGCTAAACGGTGGTAATCGTTGCCGAAGTGAATCATGGTGGGCCAGTTTAGCCGGTGACGGTGAGCTCGCCGATGCCTTGGTCGATGCGGATATCTAGCAGCGCATCATCGTCATGGCGGTTGGTGCAGTTGCTTTCTCCTAAGCCGCTGTCACAGGTGAGTGATACAGGGACGTCCTTCGGGAGGATGACCTCGACGCTGCCGATGCCGACGTCGATGGTGACATCGTGCTTTTCCTTGAGGTCTTCGATTTGGCTCAAGTCCACCGTTGAGGTGCCAATACCTAGGTCATAGTATTCCTGGAGCTCATCTTCATGGGTGGGCGCGATGTGCTGAGAACCGACATTGAAGCGGGCGCTGAAGCCGGATTCTTCGTCGGCCTCGATGACGAAGGTGCCTCCAAAGAAGGCAATCGTCAGGGCAGCCCCCACAGCGCCGAGGGTAATCGCGGCCTCAGCCCACTGCGAACCGCGCTTCTTTTTCGGTTCTTCCCGCGGGCCCGGCTCCGGCAGGTCCCAGGCATCGGGCACCACGCCGAGTGGATCCCAGGACGGCGGGGTCGTGCGCCCCGGTGGGAAGGGGTGTCCGTCTGCTGGGGTATAAGGGTTGAGGTTGACCGGTTCCTCGCGCACCGGCTGTTCGGCAGCCAACAGCCCGCTGGGCGGTAGCGGTTCGCGTTGGTGAAGGGCGTACCACGCCAGCGCCAACAGGCCGAAGGTCAGCGCAGCGGGCGGAAGGCCGGCGAGGAATTGTCCGCTGAGGAACAGCGGGCCGGAGCCAAACGTCAGAAGGACGCCGATAATCAGCACCCAGCCGAGCTCTTGTTCCTCCTTGACGCCATCCTTGCCCATGGCCGCATCGAGCGGGCAGTAGGGCGAACCGAAGCGCGGCATGAGCGCCCACGCGAGGAGGTAGGCGGCGATGCCGCCGCCGAAGGCGAGTGCTGCGACCACGAAGGCCACGCGCACAATCGTGGGGTCAAGCTGGTAGCGCACCGCGATGCCTTCGCAGACACCAGCGATGTGCGCGTCACCGCCCTGTTTCTTGGGAAGGCGGACGGGGCGGGTCGTCCACATCTGGTTGAGTGTGCTGTTCTTCGTCATGCTTTTATGGTGCCGCGTGGGGCCTCGCGGCGGTATCGGTAATCGCCCTGATTTTTTGACCTCAGGGTTGTCCCTGATGTGCCCGAGGGGTGGCGCGTGGGACTATGGCTAGTATGACTTCGCCCTATGTGCCCGCAGAAAACGCGGCGCCCTATCCCGTGATGTCGCGTCCCCAATCTGGCCGCGTGGTCGCCGGCGTGGCGGCGGGGCTGGCGCAGAATCTGGGGGTTTCGGCGCTCTCCGTGCGCATCGCCTTGACCGCGTTGACCCTGCTGGGTGGGGTGGGGGCGATGGCCTATGCCGGGCTGTGGATTTTCACGCCCGCGCTTGACGACGCCCCCTCCACCCGCCGCAGCCCCCTCTCCCTCGTGCTGGTGTTCCTGGCGCTGGCGGGTAGTGCGGTGGGTGTGTTGGGGGTTTCGGGGGCGTCGCTAAGCGTGGCGGTGCCGTTGGCGGTGGTGGCCATCGGCGCGGTGCTGGCGTGGTTGGCGTATGACCGCGGGCTGAACACGCCGGTGGGCCTGGTTGCTGTGGCGGCCGGTGCCGTCCTGGTCATCGGTGGCGTCGTGGTGGCGGCGGTGACGTGGGAGAGCGGATCGGGTTCGGCGATCCTGGCCACGGCGCTGACGCTGGTGGGCTTTGGCGCGCTGGTGGTGCCGCTGGTGCTGAAGCTCTGGCGCTCGCTGTCGCAGGAGCAGGCGGCCAAGGCGGTCTCGGAGGAGCGCGCCGAGATTGCCGCCCGCCTGCACGATTCGGTGCTGCAGACGCTGGCGCTGATTCAGAAGCGGGCGGGGGATTCGCGCGAGGTGACGCGTTTGGCGCGCGCCCAAGAACGCGAGCTGCGCGCCTGGCTTTTCGATGCCCCCTCCGCCGCCCCCACCACCTGTTTCGGTGCCCTCGAATCGGCGTGCGGGGAGGTGGAAGATCTCTTCGACATGCGGGTATCTGCTGTGACGGTGGGTGAGGACACGGAGCTGACGGAGTCCGCGAAGCTGCTTATCCAGGCCGCGCGTGAGGCCATGGTGAATGCCGGCAAGCATGCGGGTGTGGACGTGGTGGATGTTTATGCGGAGTTGTTGGCGGGCGAGCTGAGTATCTTTGTGCGCGACCGCGGGGTGGGTTTCGACGTGGAGGATATTCCCGCTGATAGGCACGGGATTCGTGACAGTATTCGCGCGCGCGTAGAGGGAGCTGGTGGGCGCGTGCGGATTTCCTCGACCCCGGGGGAGGGCACCGAGGTGGAGCTCGCGGTAGCGTTGTGAACATGGTGAAGGTCTTTTTGGTTGATGATCACTCCGTCTTTCGCGCGGGCGTGCGTGCGGAGCTGGCGGCGTCCTCGGAGATTGAG
This sequence comes from Corynebacterium sp. HMSC035E02, assembly GCF_001836065.1. Lineage (NCBI taxonomy): Bacteria > Bacillati > Actinomycetota > Actinomycetes > Mycobacteriales > Corynebacteriaceae > Corynebacterium > Corynebacterium sp. HMSC035E02. Next base: position 137,708 of record NZ_KV827337.1, on the reverse strand, counting down.
ATCGTGGGCGATGCTGGGACCGTCTCCGAGGCGCTGGAGGGCATTGCGCGTACCTCCCCGGACGTGGTGCTTCTCGACGTCCACATGCCCGACGGCGGTGGCCTCGCCGTTATTAACGCGACGGCTAATCAGCCGGCGCGGCCGGTGTTTTTGGCGCTGAGCGTGTCGGATGCGGCGGAGGACGTGATTGCGCTGATTCGGGCAGGGGCGCGCGGGTATGTGACGAAGAATATTTCCGGCCCGGATCTGGCCGAGGCGGTGGTGCAGGTGCACAGCGGGGATGCGTATTTCTCGCCGCGCCTGGCGGGCTTTGTCCTCGACGCTTTTTCCTCCGGTTCGCCCGCGCCGGAGCCGGAGGAGGGACAGGACCCGGCGGTGGATGCGCTCACGCGGCGCGAGCTAGAGGTCTTGCGGTTGCTCGCGCGCGGCTATACGTACCGCGAGATTGGCAAGCAGCTGTTCATTTCGGTGAAGACGGTGGAAACGCATGCTTCCAACATCTTGCGCAAGACCCAGCAGTCCAATCGCCATCAGCTCACGCGCTGGGCCACCTCGCGCGACCTGGCTTAAACAGCCTGGCCTAGGCGGGTTGGGTTTAGGCAGGGGGTGCGTAGGCGAGCTTGCGGGAGCCGTCGACGTGGGGAAAGAGCAGGAAGGCCGCGCCTGAAACGAGCACCCACACCAGTGCGCTGCCCCAGGCAGGCAGCGCGAGGAGCGGGGAGAACATGACCATCAACCACAGCACCATAAGCGGGATGAGCTGCGCCGCGTTGGGCAGCATGGTGACGTTGTGGCGCTGGGCATAATCACGCAGGTCCGCGCGGTAGGGGTGTAGGAGTACGAGCGCGCAGGCCGCGATGAGGAGGAGCAGGCTGAGCCCCAGCGCGAGGCCGAAGTGGATGCGGCTGGTACCCACCGCCACGGCGGCGCCGGCCAAGGCAGATCCGCCGAGTCGCACCCACAGCGGAGTGGGGATTGGGGTGGTGTGCGTGCGGAGGGGATTCATGGCGCCTAACGCTACCAGCGCAATTGCGCGCGTCCGGAGAGAGGTTCATAATAGGAGCCATGAATCAAACAGGTGTTCGTGTGGTGGGCGGATCGCAGGCCGAGCAAATTGCGGTCCTGCGCGCCCAGATTCAACGCCTGGAAACCCCGGATGTTGCCGCGCAGGTGCAGCCGGAGGTGGAGCTTCTCGGCGTCCCCGAAGGGCTATCTGAGCTGCTCCCGGGCGGTGGCCTTCCCCGCAAGCGGGCAACCGTCTGTGCGGAATGTGCCGCTCTCGTGGTGGAGCTGATATCCCATGTTAGCGCGGCGGGCGGACACGTTGCGGTGGTGGGCTGGCCCGATCTCTCACTCGCACAGGTGGTTGAGGATGGAGATATCTCCCGGGTCATCGCGGTGCCCGAACCGGGCGCGGAGCCCTGGGCGGTGACCGGCGTGCTGTGTGAGGGACTGGACCTGGTGGTGCACAAAGGCACAGGCGAGCTGAGCCCCACCCGGGCGCGCCCCGTGCTGGCGAAGGTGCGAGCAGGGCAGGCGGCCCTGCTCACCGTGGGAACCCGGCTGCCAGGAACGGCGATGGAGATAGGTGCGGAGGTCGTCGCGGTGCATGGCTTGGGCCGGGGCAGCGGGCGTATTTGGGGAGTTGATATAGGGGTGCGGGTGGCGTCGGCAAGCATGCGCCCGCGCCGTGGAGTGCTCACGTGTGGGCAGCGTCTGGACGCGCGCCCACGCCTGGAGGTCGTGTGAGGGTCGCGGCGCTGTGGTTCCCGGATTGGCCTATCCAGGCGCTGCAGGACGCTGACAGGGCAGCGTGCGTTATTGCTGCTCAGCACCGCGTGGCGGTCTGCAACGCAGCAGCGCGCCGGGCAGGGGTGCGCCGCGGGATGCGGGTGCGCCAAGCCCAAGCTCTCCTACCGGAGCTGCGCGTGGAGGAGGCCAACCCGGACCGAGACGGCGTGGTCTTCGCGGAGATCGCCGCGGGGCTGGATGCGGTGGCCTCCTCGGTGGAGGTGCTGCGTCCGGGCTTGGTCATTGTGGATGCGGGCGCGGCCGGGCGTTTCCACGGCAGTGAGGCGAAGGCGGTAGAGATGCTTGTCGACGCCACCTCCAGATCCCGCCTCGACGCCACCGTCGGCGTCGCCGATGAGATCGCCACCGCGCTGATTGCCGCGCGCCACCACAACCTGGGCGCGGTAGTCCCGGCAGGCGGCTCGCGCGACTTTCTGGCTCAGCAGCCGGTGGGAGTATTGGCCGCGGAAGTGGCGCTGGGGTGTGCGGCGGACGTGGTGCATGCCTTGGAGCAGCTGGGCGTGCGCACGTTAGGGGAGCTGGCGAGTTTGCCGCTGCGCCAAGTCACCACCCGTTTCGGCGAGGCTGGACGGCGGTGCCACGCGGTGGCCGCGGCCGCACCGGATCGGCGCGTGGCGCCGGAGCTTGCACGCCCGGACCTGGGCGTGGAGCAGGGCTTCGAAGAACCCTTAGAGCGCGTAGACGCCGCGGCCTTTGCCGCGCGCCAGCTCGCGGCGCGCCTGCATGTGGTGCTCGATGAGGCCGGCGTGGTGTGTCTGCGGCTGCGCGTTGCCGCGGAGTTCGAGGGCGGCGAGCGTTTGGAGCGGATCTGGCGTACCCAGGAAGCGCTCAGCGAGGCCGCCACGGCGGACCGCGTGCGCTGGCAGCTCGATGGCTGGCTGAGTGCTGCGTGGGCGGGGAGTGCGCCGGGTGAGGGAGGAGGCGTCGTCAAGCTGGCGTTGGAGCCGGTGGAGGTCGCCCCGCCGGGGGATGGACTCCTGTGGGGCGCAGGCGAATCCGCGGAGCAGGCCAAGCGTGTCATCGCGCGGGTGCAATCCCAGCTGGGGGTGGACCGCGTGCTGCAGCCTCGCCCGGCGGGCGGGCGTGGGGTGGCCGAGCGCATCGAGTACGTCCCCTATGGCGAGCAGCGCGATCCGCAGCCGGAGGGCACCTGGCCGGGGCGCATCCCGGCGCCGCTCCCGGCGAGCCTGGCGCACCCGGCCGCGCGGATTCGGCTTATCGACGTCTCCTCGAAGGAGGTCATCGTCACCGCCGAGGCCCTCCTTTCCGGGGAGCCGGCGGGTCTGGGATGGGGGCGCCACCGCTACCGGGTGACCGGTTGGGCCGGCCCGTGGCCCGTAGACACCGGGTGGTGGGAGGCGGGTGCGGCGCAGCGCTGCGCGCGCCTGCAAGTCGTCGGAGAAAACGAGAAAGGCCAGCGCGCCTGGCTCCTCGTGTGGGCAGGCGGGCGCTGGTCTGTGGAGGCAACCTATGCCTGAACGGCTTAATTCAAGATGTCGATGACCAGGCGCGTCGGCCCCCTGAGCACCTGGACCGAGTACGGGTGGCGTTCATTAAGCCCGATAACGAACTGCGAGCGAGCCTCGAAGGTGCCGCCGTTGACCACCTGGGTCACCAGCCCGCCGGCGCCCTTTACAGTGCCGATGTTCGGGTCTTCCATGTCGAGCTGGAAGGGGTAAGCGGTGCCGTCGATGCTGACGTCGAGCGCGGTGGAACCTTTGTAAGCAATCGGGTTGCCGGAGCCCTGCTGGGCGGGGGCATCGGTGTAATCGATGAACCAGCCCGGTGAACCGTCCCCGACAAACTCGAAGACCACGCGGTCAAAACCTTCGTGCTTGCCCACGCGGACATCAGTCACCACCAGCTCCGAGGGGGCCGGTGGGCGGAGGGTTTTCATCTCCATGTTGGCGTCGCCCAGCGGGGTCAGCCCAGCCGGTGCGGCGGGGGAGGGGGCAGTGGGAGTAACGGTAGCCGTGGAGGTGGAGGCGCCGGACAGGGTGGCGTCGAGAGTCTTCGTGGGGCCGTCGGGGCTGCCGTCCGGGGAGGAAGACGGAGCGCATCCCTGAAGCGCGAGTGCACCCGAGACAACGAGTGCGGCCACTGGGGCGGCTGTGCGCAAGAGACTGTGTTTCGGCATGGTTTCGAGCGTAGTGGCACTACGGGGAATTATATGCATCGAGCTAGGCATCGTAACCACATTGTTGTGAAGAAAGTGATGCCAGTTAAGATGGCGCCATGACCTTCTGCTCCGACGTCCAGGTCGAGCCCCTGGCCGGTACCGCAAAACAAGAATCTGTGTACGTCCTCTTTGAGTGGCCCACGGCCTGGTCTCGCGACGTGCTTGACGGACGTACCTTTGGCCCCGGCTTGACTGCGAAGCTCAAGGCCAAGCTCAAAGGCGTGGCGGGCCTGCAACTCATTCGCCGCCCTGGGCGCGCCGGGCATGAACGGGGGGCGGGGCACTTCCGCTGTTTCGTCGTGTGGGCACGCGAGGGGTTGGTACAGGATTATGTCCTCAACGGCCCGGAGGACATCCTCGATCTGGATCTGGAGCACCCCACTGGCACGTGCCTGCCGCTGGTGCTCGTGTGTACCCATGCCAAGCGCGATGCCTGCTGCGCAATCAAGGGCCGCCCGCTTGCCGCCTCCCTGGCGTGCGAATTTGGGGAGACCGTGTGGGAGACCTCCCACACCAAAGGCCATCGTTTCGCACCGTCGGTGCTGCTGATGCCCTGGGGATATTCCTTCGGTCGCCTCAACGTGGAAGCTGGCCGCGAACTCGTGGGCAAGGCGCTGCACGGCGAGTATTTCTATCCCGCTAACCGCGGTTCCGGCCTCACCACGCCCCAAGGGCAGGTGGCGGAGCTCGCGGTGGCGCGCCAGCTTCTCGACGCCTCCGAGACCCTCCACTACGGCGACCTCACCGTCGACGCGGCGGAAACCCCCGCCGCGAGAAATAGCGTCGTTGTGCGCCACCGCGATGGCCGCGCATGGGACGTAGAACTCGAAGAAAAAGAGGCCTCCGGCGTCGTCTCTTCTTGTGGAGACGAGCCGAAGACCTCTCGTTTCTATGCCGCGCGCCGCGTCGAAAAGCGCAGCGTATAGAGCACGGGGTCGGCGCGGTTAGCGGCGCATAATCTTGGCCGAGAGCCAGTTGCCAAAGAACTGCGCTGCCTGCACCAGCACGATGATGATAAGCGTAGCCACCACGGTGACCTCCCACTCGAAGGCGCGGTAGCCGTAGACGATGGCGAAGTCACCCAAGCCACCGCCGCCGACGTAGCCGGCCATCGCGGACATGTCGACGATGCCGATGAACAGGAAGGTGTAGCCCAGCACCAGCGGGCCCAGCGCCTCCGGAATGATGACCGTGGTGATGATCTTCCACGGCGAAGCGCCCATCGCGCGGGCTGCTTCAATCACGCCCGGGTCCAGCGCCACGAGATTCTGCTCCACGATGCGCGCCACCGCGAACGTGGCCGCAATAACCATGACGAACGTGGCCGGTTCACGGCCGATAGAGCTGCCCAGCACCGCCACCGTCAGCGGCTGGACAAAGGCCAGCAAGATGATGAAGGGAATCGGGCGAACAAAGTTCACCAGGATGTTGATGATGAAGTAGATGGGCTTGTTCTGCAGGATGCCGCCCGGGCGGGTGGTGTAGAGCAGGATGCCGAGAACCAAGCCGATGATGCCGGCGATCACCAGGGTGGTGGCGACCATGATGAGGGTGTCCTTGACGGCGTCGACAAGCGTGCCGCCCAGTCGATCCCAATTGGCCTGCGCGAGGTAGGTGACGTTCATCGTTGGATCTCCTCAATGTCGGTGGTGCGTTGCATATGTGCGTAGAAGTCTTCGATGGCGGCATCCGGGCCGTTGAGGCGCACGGTGATCTTGCCGAAGGAATGCTTCTGCAGGGTGGTGATGCCGCCGTGGACCACGGCGATGGACACTCCCTCGTCCGCGAGCTTGCCGGCGGCGCCGAAGAAGCCCGACTTTTCCGTCAGGTTGATGGTGAACAAACGTCCTTCGTGGGCCAGCAGGTCATCGGCCTCCACGACGTCCGGGGTGTTGCGCAGCGAGGTGGCCACGAACTTCTCCGCCACCTTGGTCTGCGGATTGGAAAAGACCTCGTAGACGCTGCCGGCCTCAATGACGCGGCCGTTTTCCATAACGGCCACCTTGTCGGCGATGGAGCGCACGACGTCCATCTCGTGGGTAATGACCACGATGGTGATGCCGAGATCGCGGTTGACCTTGCGCAGCAGGTCGAGCACCTCGTGGGTAGTGGTGGGGTCCAGCGCCGAGGTGGCCTCATCCGCCAGCAGCAGGGAAGGGTTATTCGCCAAAGCGCGGGCGATACCGACGCGCTGTTTCTGGCCACCGGAGAGCTGCTCCGGGTAGTTATTGCCCTTGTCCGCCAGTCCGACGAATTCCAAAAGCTCCTGAACGCGCTTCTTACGCTCCTGCTTCTCGACGCCCTGCAGCTTCAACGGGTACTCAATATTGCCCGCCGCGGTGCGCGAGGACATGAGGTTGAACTGCTGGAAAATCATGCCGATGTTGCGGCGCAGACCGCGCAGCTGCTTTTCGGGCATGCCGACGACATCGGTGCCGTCGAGAAGCAGCTCTCCCGACGTTGGGGTATCGAGGCCGTTGATCATGCGCACCAGCGTGGACTTGCCGGCACCCGAGAAGCCGATGATGCCGACAATCTCGCCGGACTCGACGGTCAGGGAGACGTTATCGAGTGCTTTCGTAGTGGTCTTTTTGTTTGTGAAGACTTTGGTGATGTTGCGGAACTCAATCCGGGTGCCTCGAGGGGCGCCAGTGTGGTCAATCACGTGAGGTGTCCTTGTGGGGGTTATGTGAATCGTGTGTAACGGCCAAATCCCCCGGCCACACACTGAAGCGTGAACGCGGGGGGACATGTGGAGTAGCGGGGAGCTTAGGCTTCCTCTTCGAGGCGGTCCAGAATCTCCTGCAGCTCTTCCTGCGGGCGGTCCACAGCCACGGCGGTGTCGCCGGAGGACTTCAGGACGGCCTCGGTGACCTTCGGGTCCTTCCACAGCTTGGCCAGCTCGTGGAGGGTCTCGTTGTCAGCATCCTCGGCGCGTACGGCCCAGACGTTGATGTACGGCTCTGCCTCGGTGGAGTTCGGGTCATCCTCTGCCACAGCGGACTTCGGGTCGATGCCCGCGCGCTCCAGGAAGGAGTTGTTAATGACGGCCGGCTTGCCCTCGCCGTAGGCGGCCGGGGTCTGTGCGGCGTCCACCGGGGTGACGGTGACCTTGGACTCCTTCTCGTCGATATCGAGCGGAGTCGGGATCAGCGGGCTGTCCTCCTTAAGAGTGACCAGGCCCTCCTGGGCCAGCAGGCCGATAGCACGGCCCTGGTTCGTGGAGTCATTCGGGATGGCCACTTCCTGGCCCTCAATGTCGGAGAGGTCCTTGTGGTCCTTCCAGTAGATGGCCAACGGGTAGATCTCGGTGGAGGCGAGCGGGACGAGGTCGGTGCCGTTGCCCTGGTTGTACTTGGCCAAGAACTGCAGGTGCTGGAACTTGTTGGCGGTCAGCTGACCCTGATCCAGAGCCTGGTTCGGGGTGTTGTAGTCCGCGAAGTTCTCCAGCTTCACGTCGTAGCCGGCCTCCTTGGCCAGGTCCTGGAAGACAGCCCACTCTTCCATGTTGGCGTCGGTGGTGCCGATGGTGATGGTGGAGTCCTTGGTAATTTCTTCGCCGTCGCCTTTGGCTTCAGAGTCCGAGGAATCGGAGGAGCAGGCGACCAGGCCGGTAGCGGCGATGACAGCTGCCGAGGTGGCAGCAAGTACGCGACGGATGCTCATGATGGGTCTTAGTGTCCCTTCTTGGTCGTGCGGCACGGGGTGAGGCACCGCAGGTGATTACACTGCTCGAAAAACTAGCAACGATTGAACCGCTTTGTCTATTCCGGTAATTGTTCAATGAAAGTCTTGACGGGAATGAGTGTTCGATTATAAGGTGTGGGGCTATGAGGTTCAATGGGGGTGCAGCGCTACCGTGGTCCCGCGTCGAGCGGATCTTGTCTGGCCGCCCGGGGCCCATTCCCGTATCGGTGGATCATCTGCCGGACGCTACGGATGCCCCGAAGGCGGGGTACTCTGCCGTGCCTTTTGCGGAGCTGCATGCGGTGAGTTCCTATAGCTTCCTGCAGGGAGCCTCCGAGCCGGAGGAGCTTGTGGCGCGGGCGGTCGAGCTGGGTTTAAAGGGAATGGCGCTGGTAGATAGGGATGGCTTCTATGGGCTCATGAAGTTTGCAGAGGCTGCCGCGAAGGTCGGCCTTCCCGCTGTTTTTGGCGCGGAACTGAGCCTCGAACCAGCGCCATTAACTGTGCTGGCGCGCACTCCGGAGGGGTACCGGCGTTTGTCGCGGCTCATCTCCCGCGCACGTATGGAGGCGGGGGAGAAAGACGCGGTGTCCTATCCGCCGTTGGCGGATATTGCGGCGGAGTTGCAGGAGCATTGCTTCTTTCTTGTGGGGTGGGAATGGGCAGAGCAGTTCGACTATCTGAGCGAAAGAATTAAAATAGACAGCATGGTTTTGGAGTACTCCTGTACCCAAGTTCCGGAGGACGTTGACCACCACGCGCTGCTGGATTCCTGCCCGGTTCCGCGCGCTATCGCCACGGCCCGCCCGGCTGCCGCCACACGGGAACACGCGCGGTTGGCTGGGGCCAAACAAGCCTTGTCCCGGCGCCTCGCGCTTGCCGACGCCTCCCCCAACTCCCACCCCATGGGCTCGTCCTGGCTGCGCTCGGGGGAGCAGATGGCGCAGCTATTTCCAGACCGTCCAGAACTTATCGCGGAAACCGTCCGAGTGCTGGAGGAGTGCAGCTTCACCTGGGAAGCACTGGCTCCCAATTTGCCGGATTTCGACGTGCCGGAGGGGCATACCGAGATGTCCTGGTTGGAGTACCTCACCTTCGAACGTGCGAAAACGCGCTACGCCACGCGGCCTAAGGAGATTAGGGAGCGGGCGTGGGAGCAGATGAGGTATGAGTTGGGCGTCGTGAAGCAGCTCGGCTTTCCGGGTTACTTCCTTATTGTGTGTGACTTCGTGGATTTTTGCCGGCGGGAGAACATCCTGTGTCAGGGGCGTGGCTCGGCGGCGAACTCCGCGGTGTGTTTCGCGCTGGGGATTACGAATGCGGAGCCGATTTCCGCGGGTCTGCTCTTTGAGCGCTTCCTTTCTCCGGATCGTGATGGCCCGCCGGATATTGATATTGATATTGAATCAGGCCGCCGCGAGGAAGTTATCCAGTACGTCTACGCCAAGCATGGCCGCGAGCGTGCCGCGCAGGTGGCTAACGTGATTACGTATCGCCGCAAAGGTGCGCTGCGGGATGCTGCGCGGGCGTTGGGCTATCCGCAGGGTTCGGCCGATGCGTGGTCGAAAGGCCTAGCACCCGCGCCGAGCGACGTCGAATCCTTAGCCGAGCAGTTCCTCGGTCAGCCACGCCACCTGGGCATTCACTCTGGTGGCATGGTGCTGTGTGACCGGCCGATTGCGGATGTCGTGCCCGTGGAATGGGCACGTATGGAGAACCGCTCGGTGTTGCAGTGGGATAAGGACGATTGTGCCGCAGCCGGGCTGGTGAAGTTCGACATGCTGGGTTTGGGCATGCTCGAAGCGCTGCATCACATGATGGACTTGGTGGAGGAAACCACCGGCAGGGTAGTCAACCTGTGGGAGCTGGACCTGGCGGACCCGGAAGTCTATGACATGCTCTGCCGTGCGGATGCGGTGGGGGTGTTCCAAGTGGAATCGCGCGCGCAGCTCAACACGCTGCCGCGGCTCAAGCCACGGGTCTTCTTCGACCTCGTGGTGGAGGTCGCGCTCATTCGCCCCGGACCTATTCAGGGCGGGTCGGTGCACCCTTACCTGCGCCGTCGCGATGGCATAGAAGCGGTGGAGTATGACCACCCGGTGTTGGAAAAGTCCTTAGGCAAGACGTTGGGCATCCCACTCTTTCAGGAGCAACTCATGCAGATTGCTGTCGATGCCGCTGGTTTCAGCGGCGCGGAGGCTGATGATTTGAGGCGCGCGATGGGCTCGAAGCGCTCGCCGGCCAAGATGGCAGCACTCAAGCAGCGTTTCTACGACGGATTGCAGGAAACCAACGGGATTGCCGGGGAGGTCGCGGACAAGTTGTGGGCCAAAATTGTCGCTTTCGCCGCCTATGGTTTCCCGGAGTCGCACTCGCAGTCTTTTGCCTCCTTGGTGTACTTTTCGGCGTGGTTTAAGCGCTATTATCCGGCGCAGTTTTGCGTGGGTCTGTTGCGCGCGCAGCCGATGGGTTTCTATTCGCCGCAGTCCCTCATTCAGGATGCACGCCGTCACGGCGTGGAGGTGCTGCCGGCCACCGTCAACGATTCGGGCCGTGAGGCCCGCGCCGTGGTGGGGGAGGATGGCCAGGTACGTATCCGTTTGGGGCTCAACCTCATCAAGGGGTTGGGCGATAAGGCCGCTGACCGCATTGAGGCGGCCGCGCCGTTTGCCGACGTCCCGGATCTCTCCCGCCGCGCCGATCTCACCGTCGATCACGTGGAGGCCCTCGCGGTGGCGGGGGCCTTGGATGTCTTTGGGGTGGATCGTCGCCAAGCGCTGTGGCAGGCAGGTGTGGCCGCGACGGAACAGGCAGGGATGCTACCGGGACTTTCTGCCATCGAGGCGCCGTCCTTGCCGGGAATGAGTGCTTTCGAGCTCATGGCGGCGGATGTAGCAAGCACCGGCGTGACCCACAACCAGCAGCCCATGGAGCAGGTCCGCGGGGCGCTGCGTGCCCGCGGCGTCCTGTCGGCGGCGGACCTGCCGGCCGTGGAGGATGGCACGCGCGTGCGCATCGCCGGGGTGGTCACGCACCGCCAGCGCCCCCAGACCGCGGCTGGTGTGGTGTTCTTCGGCCTGGAGGATGAGACCGGGCTGATGAACGTGATGGTCTCGCCCGGCCTATGGGCCCGAGACAAGGTCACCGCTCGGACGGCTCCTGCGCTCATCGTGCGCGGTATCGTGCAGAATGCTTCCGGCGCGGTTACCGTCGCCGCCGACCAGCTGGAGCCGCTGGCCTTCGGCGAGGCACTCTCGCGCGGCTCGAGGGATTTCCGCTAGGGGTGCTTACTCCTTCGAGATGAGCTCGTCACGGTTCATTTTTCCGGCCAAGGAACGCGCCACGGAGAAGGGCAGCCACACCAGCAGTAGCGAGATGAGCTTGAGGTAGAGCTGGGAGACGAACATGCCATCCATGATGGGCATGGTCCGCGCGCCCCAGGCGATAAGGCCTGTGACTGGCAGCAAGATGACGAGTGCGGCGAGGGAGAACTTGAGGCCGTCGTCGCGGGCTTCGAGGTGCTGCTGCATCTGGTACTCATCGAGCTCCGTCCTGGGCAGGTCAGCGGCACCTATCGCTCCTCGCAGGCGGGCGGTCAGCAGTCCGGTGAGCAGCGTTCCTAGGCAGGCCACCATGAGTGAGGTGAAGGAGTCCCAGAACTGCAGGGGGAGGGACAGGATGATGAGGCAGGAGGAGAGATCGGCCAGGGTGATGTAGCGCTTGCGGGTCTTAACGGAATCGGGAATAGAGGCGGACATGTGCGGGCTAGTCCTTTCGGTAGATTTCGGAGGACATGGGGGTGAATTCGGTCCGGGAGAACACGGCTTCCACGGGTAGGTTGAAGACTTCGCAGATGTTGAAGGCGAGGTCCAAGCTGGGGGAGTGGTCGCCGCGCTCGAGTGCGCCGATGGTTTGGGGGTTGACCCCGATGGCGTCGGCAAGCTGTGCGCGCGTCATGTCCCGTTCAACGCGGAGCACGCGGACCCGGTTAAAGAGTGGGCGGGTAGGTTTTTTCTTTGGGGACATGCATCACAGTGTTGTATAAACCCAACGACTTGTCAAGAGTTTGTGTTAGTGTGTTGGCATGAACCCCGTATCCCCGTCACTCACGAAAGCCCGCTACATTACGAATTTAAGCTGGGATGTTATCCTCGCCGCCCTCGCTGCCGCCGCCGCGTATTTCTGGTGGGACTGGCTCTACTGGGTCGCCGGCGCGCTCGTTGTGTGGGCGCTCTACGAACTGTGGCTCATCCCCGCCCAAGTCAAAAACTTAGGCTGGCAGGAAACCGCGGACGAGCTGCTGGTCACCCGCGGCAAAATCTGGCACACCTTCACCGTCGTGCCGTATGGCCGTATCCAATTCGTCGATGTCACCGCCGGCCCCGTGGAGCGCTCGATGGGGCTGAAGAAGGTGAAGCTGCACACGGCGTCGCCCAGCAGCGACGCCACCATCCCCGGCCTGGTTGCCGCGGACGCCGATGCCCTGCGCGAGCGCCTCGCCATTAAAGCCCGCGAGAGGATGAGCGGACTGTGAAAGACCGCGCGCTTGTCGACGTCGACGGCTACACCCGCGTCCACCGCCTCACCCCCCTGCTGCGCTTTTGGTCGCTCATTCTGGCGCTGCTCGCCATCTTTGTTCTCAACATCAACGCCTCGATGATCGAGGACGTTGTGTCCTACCTACAGGGCGGACATCTGGGCGAGGTGGGTCGCGGCACTCTGCTGGGAATCGGTGGTTTTGTGCTGGTGTGTGCCGTGATCTGGCTGGTGTCTGGAGTGTGGTGGCGCAAACTGGGCTACAAACTTACCGATGATGAAGTCGCGCTGCGCCACGGCGTGATTTCAACGTCTTTTCGCTCCGCGCGCTATGAGCGCATTCAGGCGGTGGATGTCGTCGAATCCATCATTGCTCGCCTGTTGGGTCTCGCCTCGGTGCGCATAGAGACCGCGGGCGGTACTTCTTCTGTGATCCAGATCCAGTATCTGTCCAAGGCGAAGGCGGAAGAGCTGCGCGCCGAGCTGCTGCGCCGCACGAACGGTGGACAGACTGAGCAGCCAGAACAAGCAGTGGAAGAGATAGCAGAACCGGCTCTCATTCCGGAGATTCCCATCGTGCGCACCATTGCTGCGGAGGCACTGCGACTGCCTACGCTGATTACCGCGCTCATCATCGGCGGCTTGCTCTTTATCCCCGGCATGTGGACCGCACTGTTGCCCATCATCGTGGGCTTTGTGGGCCGTGTGTGGAGCCTGGTGGATTCCTCGTGGACCTTCACCGCGCTTCACGACGCCCCCGCCAACGCCCTCAACATCTCCTACGGCCTCGCCGACCGCCGCCGCCAGACCATCCGCATAAGTCGCATCCACGGCGTGCGGGTAAGCCAGCCTTTCTTGTGGCGGCGCCTCGGCTGGTACGAGGTGCATGTGTCCGTTGCTGGCTACGGCACCAAGGGCGGCGGCAAACAGTCCGGCTCTACGCGCATCCTGCCGGTGGGAACCCGTGAGCAGGCGCTGGAATTGCTGGCGCTCATTTCGGACTTGGACCGCGCACAGATCGAGGATTATGCCCGGCCCGAGGGGCACACGCAGCCCACGTATACCTCGCCGCGCCGAGCATGGTGGGTCAGCCCCATTGATCGCAAGCAACAGTCGGTAACGCTGGTGGATTCACCTCAGCCTGTCACCATCGTGCATCGCGGTCGCGTCAACCGCCGCGTCATGGTGATTGGCACCCCGCACATCCAGGAGCTCACGCTTAAGGTGGGGCCGCTAAGCCATCTTGCGGGCGTGCGTACTGTGCGTTTCGACCTCGTGGCGGGTCCAGTCAGGATGGCGGGTCAGGACCTTACGCCTGCCGACGCCTCCGAGCTCCTCACCCGCCTGCGCACCCGCCGCCTCCCGGTTCTGGAAGGCCCGCTTAACGGCCCGCTGGGCGGCGAAGCTTAAGCAACACCGGACCGCGGGTGCTGCTGGGGCCCGCGCAGGCAGAGGCCGCGGAACAGGACCCGCACCCGCCCGCGGGGCAGGAGCCCAGCGGCTCCATGTCCAGCACGCCGGAAGTCGTGAGATGGTCAAGGATGAGATCCACCGTGCCCGGTTCCAGCCCCGTCTCCGCGGCGATGGCCGCCCGTGAACGCCCACCGGATTCGATGGCTGCGTGCACAGCCTGGATAGGGGAGGTGGGCATTAGATGAACACCTTCAGAATGTGGAAGGCACCCACCGCCAGCAGCCACGCGGTGGCCAGCTGCATGCCGAAGCCAAAGAGCGTCCAGCGCCAGCCAATCTCGCGGCGCTGCGCCGCAATCGTGGCCACGCAGGGAGTGTAAGCCAGCAGGAAGAGCATGTAGGCCCACACCGCCGGCAGGGGATGACCGCCGGAGGCCTGCTCGAAATCTTCACGCACGTGGTCGCTGAGTGCACTGTGGGATTGTTCTTCGGCAGAGGCGTCGGTGACATCCTCGACGGCGTAGGTCTGCGCCCACGTCGAAATCAGCGCCTCCTTGGCCACGAAACCAGTGACCAACGGGCCGGCCAAGGACCAGGAATCGAAACCGGCCGGGGCAAAGGCCGGGGCGATGGCATGCGCAACCGCGCCATAGGCTGAATCCTCCGGGGCCGGGGGCTCGCCCCAGGTAGTGTCGTGGGCGGCCGCGCCGACCGGAATGGCCATGAGCAGCCACACCACAACCACGGTGCTCACGATGATGCCGCCGGCGGTCTGCAGGAAGCCCCTTAAACGCGTCCACATCACGCTCAGCGCCAGGCGAACCGTGGGTAGCTGATACGTCGGCAGGTCAATAACCAGTGCCTCTTCGGGTACTGCGCGCCACAGAGTCTTGCGCAGCGCCAAACCCACCAACACGAGCAGCGCGATGGAGATGACGTACATGATGAACACCACGCTGCCGGCATGTTCGGGGAAGAACGTGGCCGAGAGCATCACGAACACCACCAAGCGCGCCGAGCATGACGTAAACGGGATGAGCAGCGCGGTCATGATGCGATGCCGCGGGCTGCCCAGCACACGCGTGGCCGAAATCGCCGGCACGTTGCAACCAAAGCCGACGACGATGGGGATAAACGCCTTGCCCGGCAAGCCGATGGCCCGCATCAGACGATCCGTGACCACCGCAGCACGCGCCATGTAGCCGGAATCCTCTAACACCGCCAAGCACAAAAACATGAGTGCCATAAGCGGGGCGAAGGTGAGGACCATGCCGACGCCGCCAATGAGGCCGTCGACAAGCAGGCCCGTGATGAGGGGATGACCCAGGCCGATGGCCCCCAGCCCCGCCCGCGCCCAGTCGCTCAAGGGCCCAGACACCAGCGCCTCCAGACCGTCCTGCAGGGGAGCAGCTACCGTGGTCGTGATCTGGAAGACTAGCCACATTACCGCTAGAAACAGCAGGGGACCGACAACCGGGTGCAACGCCACCGCATCGAGGCGGTGAGACAATGGCGTGGCGTGCTCGACCTCGCGTACCGAGGCCTTCGCAGCCGCGTCCAGCTCCGCGAAGCGCCCCTCCAGCCCGGTATCCTCACGCAGCTGTACCGGGTGCTGCGCCAAAGACTCGAGCACGACCTCGCGCAGCTTCTCGACGCCCTCCCGCTTACGCCCATCCACAACCACCACCGGGATGGAGGTGACCTCGGCCAACGCAGAGGCGTCGACGACCTGTCCCTGGTTGAGCGCCACATCCGTCTTCGTCAACGCGATGATGAGGCGGTAGGGCTGTTCCGCTAGCTGGAGCGCGACATTGAGGCCGCGGGCTACGGCGGTGGCATCGACGACCACAACAACGGCATCGGGGCGCTCGTCCTCCGCGCACTCGATGAGCATGGCGCGGGTCAGCGCCTCATCCGGGCTGAGTGGATCGAGCGAATAGGTGCCGGGGAAGTCGATGAGATCGGCCGTGCGCTCACCTAGTTTCCACGCGCCGCGACTGACCTCAACGGTGGTCCCGGGCCAGTTGCCGGTTTGGGCCTTCGCGCCGGTCAGGGCATTAAACAGTGTGGATTTTCCGGAGTTAGGGGAGCCAACGAGAGCGACGATGGGTGCGCCGGCAGGGGCAAGCGCGCCGCCCGGATCGCCGTGGCAGCTAGGGGCGGAGGCCATGGCTAGACCTCGATGGCCTGAAGTGTTGCCTTATCGATGGCGTAGCGGCACGTGCCCACCGACACCACGCGCGCCCCACCCGCCACGCGTGGGCCCATGGTCAACGTGGCGCCGGGGCGGATCCCCAGCTCACCGAGACGCACTGCCAAAGCGGCGTCGCACGTGCAGGAAATACATTCTTTACCCAAGGTAACGGTGCATCCCATGGGGATGGCGTCGGCAGTTTGCCGTGGGCACCCAGACAACATATCGGTCGGCTCTCTTCCTATCCTGTTTACCCATATAGGGTACCCTAAGCAAAGATAGGCAGGTCTAGTCTTTGGGGTGAGAATCTTAGGTGATCCTCACCACGTGGCGCGGTTTCGCCACGGTGGAGCCGGATTAGTAGGTCCAGCTGCCGACCTGACGCAGCATCTGGCGGTTCTTCAGGCGCGAGCGGCCCAGCTTGCGCGACATCCGGTCCAAAATACGGATGGCCTCCGTGATATGCGGGCCCTTGTTGAGCATGACGCACTCGGCGCGCAGCGCATAGCCGGCGTCGGTGATTTCGGCACGTGAGGGAAGACCGGTCTTCGCCAAGGTCTCCAGCACCTGCGTGGCCATGATGACGGGGATGTGCGCGGCCTCCGCGAGCTTCATGATGCGCCCCGGAACCTGCACCATGCGCTCAAAACCGAGCTCCACGGCGAGGTCACCGCGGGCAATCATGATGCCGAATTTCTCGTGGCGCATGCCTTCCAGCAGCACGGCGCCCAGTTGCTCGTATGCTGGCACCGTTTCGATCTTGAGCACAATACCCAGCTCGCGCACGCGCTGCGCTAGCTCCTCGGTTTCCTGTGCCGCGGCAATCTCCTCGAGGGTGTCGAAGAGAAAAGCCACGTCACTCGGCGTACGGATGAAAGATACGGCCGCGATGTCGCAGTGCGTGGCCACAAAACGCAACGCCGCAATGTCCTCCTCGGTAAGGCTCGGCAGCGGAACCTCGGTATCAGGCAGGTTGATGCCCTTATACGCCGCCAGGTTCGTGCCGGTGGGCCCGGCATGGTCGATAGTGATGACAGCTTCGCGCTCGGCCCCGTTGTCCCGGACCTCGGTAACGCGGCCGGAGATGGCGCCGTCATCAAAAATTACGGCGTGCCCCACCTCGAGCGCGGTGACCACCTCCGGGAGAGTACAACCAATCGTCGTCACCTCTCCCTCCACGACTCGCGCCGGCTCCTGCGACGTGCTTAAGACCAGCTCGTCTCCGCGGTGCAGACGAATCTTCTGCTCGAGCGCCGGAACCCCGTGCACCTGCGTCGTCGCCGATTCATGGCTGAAAACCGTGCCTTCCGCCAGATAGCAATTGCGCTCGCCGCGCAGCACAGCAACGCCGTCCTCGACAGACTCCACGGAGAAGGTTCGCGAACGGCCGCGGGCCTCAGCAAACCGCACCTCATCGCCCGGCTCCAGCGCAGCCAACCATTCAGTATCTACCTCGAGTGGCACAGCCGGCCGCGCCGCGCTTGCCGACGCCTCCCTTGCCACCCCCTGGGCTTCCTTGGCCCGGGAGACGTCGGAAAGCACGAGCGTTGGATGGGTCAGAAGCTCGCCCGACGCGGTGCGTTCACCACGCACACGGATGACCTGCGGCCCCGGCTCGATGGCACCAGTGCGCACCTTGGGGCCGGCAATATCGCAAGAAATGAGAATCTCGCGCCCCACCTCCTCGGCGGCGCGGTGGACGTTCTCAACCATCTTTTCCCAGGCGGCCTCACCATCGTGGGCGCAATTGATGCGGGCTAATTCCATGCCCGCGCGGGCAAAGTCCAGCACCAGGTCGTATTCCTCGGCAGCTTCGGAGGGAAGCGTTACCATGATGCGCGCGTGCGTGCCGTCCTGCGTGGGGCCGAGGAGGGCCTGCGTGTTGGCGTCGAGGATGTCATCGGCGGACGCATACGCCGAGGCGATGGCCTGCATCGGGTAGGTCAGGGCTTGACCGTCGAAAGCATCAAGCACGTTACGGGCCGCATGTAGGCGCTCCAGCACCGCCGGCTCCGGGTGGCTCAAGCTCGTCGCGCCCAACGCACTGAGGCCTTCTTGCAACTCCACGGCGTCTTGGGAGCGCAGCGCCATGTAGCGCACCAGGTTCACCGCGCCGGGCCGGTGCGTGGGCGCCACTCGGGCAATCTGCTCGGCGTACTCGGTCGCGGCGTTTTCTACGCGCGTGGTGAGGGAATCAAGAAGTGGGCGCAAGTTCGACATGGTGCTCCTTCGTCGTGGCTGTCACCCACATTGTGCCGCGACTTCCTAGACCGCGCCACGGAAGCCGAGCTGCCGCCAGGCCTCATACACGGCTGTCGACGCCGCGTTAGACAGATTCATCGAGCGCCGCGCCGGCATCATGGGAATGCGCACGCGTTCGGTGACGCGCGGGTGGAAGGCGTGTTCCTCCGGCAGTCCGGTCGGTTCGGTGCCGAAGAGAAGGACGTCGCCCTCCTGGTATTCGACGTCCGTGAACCACTTATCCGTGTGGGTAGTGAAGGCGAAGACCCGCGCGCCGGGCAAGCTGTCCATGCAGGCCTCGAAGTCCTTGTGGATCTTCAGATCCGCCAAGTCATGGTAGTCCAAGCCCGCGCGCTTGAGGTGTTTGTCGTCGAAATTGAAGCCCAGCGGCTCAATGAGGTGCAGGCGCGCGCCCGTGACGGCGGCGGTGCGGATAGCGTTGCCAGTATTGGTAGGGATCACGGGGTTGTCGAAGACAATGTGCAGGCGGCTCATAAGCATCAGTCTAGGATGGTGGGCATGAGCGCTACCAAACTAGATGGCAACCTGTACCGCGACGAGATTTTTGAGGACCTGGCCCAGCGCGTGGCCGCCCTTAAAGAGAAAGGCATTACCCCGGGTCTGGCCACGGTCCTGGTGGGCGATGACCCGGGTTCGCATTCTTATGTGAAGATGAAGCACCGCGACTGCGAGAAGCTGGGTATTAACTCGATTCGCAAGGACTTGCCTGGCGACGTTACCCAGGAAGAACTCGAGCGCGTCATCTCAGAGCTCAACAACGACGACGCCTGCACCGGCTACATCGTGCAGCTGCCGCTGCCGAAGCACCTGGATGAAAACCGCGTGCTGGAGCTCATCGACCCGGCCAAGGACGCCGATGGCTTGCACCCGATTAACCTGGGCAAGCTGGTGCTCAACGAGGACGCCCCGCTGCCGTGCACGCCGAACGGCTGCATCCACCTGCTGCGCCGCTTCGGAGTGGAGCTTAACGGCGCAAAGGTGGTCGTCATTGGCCGCGGCGTGACCGTGGGCCGCCCAATTGGCCTCATGCTTACCCGCCGCAGTGAGAACTCCACGGTGACGCTGTGCCATACCGGCACCAAGGACCTTGCGGCTGAGACTCGTCAGGCTGACGTCATCATTGCTGCGGCCGGCAAGGCACACATGCTTACTGCCGATATGGTCAAGGAAGGTGCCGCGGTTCTCGACGTCGGCGTCTCCCGCGTCGACGGACAACTCGCCGGCGACGTCGCCGAGGACGTGTGGGACAAGGCCGGTTTCGTCTCCCCTAACCCGGGTGGCGTGGGCCCGCTGACGCGTGCATTCCTAGTGAGCAACATCGTCGAGCGCGCTGAGAAGCTGGCCGCGCAATAAAGCCGCAGATGACTACGCAGGGTCCACGGGAGGGGCGTCGAGAAGCGCCGGCAGCGCCGCCGGTGTCCTTGTCGAACCCACACGACGCGCACCTGAAGCCTTCGCCGTTGCCCCCGGCAGTGCAGTGGGTCGCCATTGGGTTGTTCGTGGCTGCGGTGGCGGTATCGGGAATCTATGCGGTATCCGAGCACTGGCGGCGCGCCACCATGCTGCTGGGAGGGGCGCTTATGTGGCTTACGGTGGTGCGCCTGACGTGTGATTCCTCGCGGGTCGGCGTGCTGGCGGTGCGCTCGCGGCGCTTTGACGCCTGCTTTACCGGGGCCTTGGGCGCGGCGATGGTGTTCGTGGCCTTTTCCATCGACGCGCTTGGATCATGACGCGTGTGGCTCCTAAAAAGAGCCAAACGGCTCTATCAGATGAAATACTCGTCGCCCACGTAGGCCGGTCCCACATCAAGGCCATTCGGGGCTGACAGCAACAAGAAGTTGCGCAGGATGCGGTTCATCTGCCGGGTCTCCGTCAGGAAGGCGTCGTGGCCCACGGGGGAGACAATCTTGGCCATCGCCAGCAGGTGGTTGACGTTGCGGGAGATGTGCTCCTGCTGGTGATAGGGGTAGAGGATATCCGTGTCCACGCCCACGACCATCGTCGGCACCTGGGATGCCGCCAACGCTTTGATGAGCCCGCCGCGCCCGCGGCCGACGTCATGCCGGTTCAACGCCTCCGTGAGCACCACGTAGGAACCCGCATCGAAGCGCTCGGTGAGTTTCGCCCCCTGGTAATCCAGGTAGGAGTTCACCGCGAAACGCTGATTGAGCTGGCGGTGCGGCCCCAAGGGATTCTCGCCTTGCTGTGCGGTAGCGCCGAAGCGCTCGTCGATCTCCTGCTCGCCGCGATACGTCAAATGCGCGATGCGGCGCGCCGCTGCCAGACCATCCCGCGGAGTCTTGTCCGTGAGGTAGTAATTTCCGCCATGCCAAAACGGGTCGCGCTCGATGGCGGAAATCTGCGCGGATTGGATGCCAATCTGCCAGCCCGAAGCCCGAGCAGACACCGCAATTACGCACACCGCGGACACGCTTTCCGGGTGCAGCAAGCTCCACTCCAGCGTGCGCGCGCCGCCCATCGAGCCGCCGAGTACCGCGTGCACGCGGGAAATACCCAGCTGCGTCAAGCAGTCGTGCTCAGCCTCCACCAAGTCCCGAATCGACAGCGCCGGGAAGCGCCCGCCCCACGGCTTTCCATCCGGGTGCAGCGACTTCGGCCCCGTCGAGCCATTGCAGCCGCCCAGCGCATTGGTCGCGATAACGCACCAGCGCGTGGTGTCCAAAGCCTTGCCAGGCCCCACCAGGTCGGACCACCAGTCCGCCACATTGGAATCCCCGGTCAGCGCGTGCTCAACCACCAAGACATTGTTGACGCCGTCCGGGTCGCCGGCGAAAGCGCCCCAGCGTTGGTAGGCCACGTGGGCGTCGGCAAGCACGGCGCCTGCTTCCGTGGTGAAATCACCGATGGGGACGACGGTGAGCTCGCCTTCGGGCGCGAGTTCCGGGATGGCGCTAACCAATGGCCGCGAACCCACGCTCGAGGTCGGCGATGATGTCGTTGACATCCTCGATGCCCACCGACAGGCGCACCGTGGCCTGCGTAATGCCCGCGGCCTTAAGCGCGGCCTCATCGGACTGCGAGTGTGTCGTGGTCGCCGGGTGCACCACCAGGGAGCGGGTATCGCCGATGTTGGCCAGGTTCGAGTGCAGCTTCAGCGCATCGATAAAGGCCCACGCCTCCTCGCGGCCGCCGTCGATGTCGAAGGAGAGCACGGAGCCGGTGTAGGCGTAACCGAGCTTCTCCTTGGTGGCCTTGTACGGCGAGGAGTCCAAGCCGGCGTAATTGACGGTGGTGACCTTGGCGTGGGACTCCAGGTACTCTGCCACGGCCTGGGCGTTGGCATTGTGCTTCTCGACGCGCAACTGCAACGTCTCGATGCCATTCAGCGTCAGCCAGGCGTTGAAGGGGGAGATGGCGGCACCGGTATCGCGCAGCAGGCCCGCACGCGCCTTGATGGCGAAGGCCGGTGCGCCCAGGTCGGCGTACTTGAGGCCATGGTAAGCCTCGTCCGGGGTGACGAAGTAGGGGAAGACGGGCTCGCCGTCGCGCTCGACGGTCCAATCGAAGGAGCCGCCGTCGATGATGGCACCACCGATGGCGGAGCCATTGCCGGTATAGAACTTGGTGGTGGAAACCACGACGATGTCCGCGCCCAGCTCCAGCGGGCGGGCGAGCGCGCCGGTGGCGATGGTGTTGTCCACGATGAGCGGGACTTGGTTCTTGTGGGCCACCTCGGCGATGGCGGGGATGTCGAGGACATCGGCGACCGGGTTGCCGAAGGTCTCGCCGTAAAAAGCCTTGGTGTTTGGCTGGACGGCGTCCTGCCAGGAGGCCGGGTCATCGGGGTTCTCGACGAGGGTGACGTCAATGCCGAGGCGCTTCAAGGTAACGGTAAACAGTGTGGAGGTGCCGCCGTAGAGGCGCGGGGAGGTGACAATGTGGTCGCCGGCGGAGGCCAGGTTCAAAATGGCCGCGGTCTCGGCGGCCTGGCCGGAGGCGAAAGCCACGGCGGCGACGCCACCTTCGAGGGAGGCGAGGCGCTCCTCCAGCGCGTCCTGCGTGGGGTTGGTCAGGCGGGTATAAATCGGGCCGGCATCCGAGAGGTTGAAGCGGTTGGCGGCGTGCTCGGCGTCGTTGAAGACATACGAGGTGGTTTGGTAAATCGGAACGTTGCGTGCGTTGGTGGAGCCGTCCAGGTTCTGTCCGGCGTGGAGGGCGCGGGTCGCGAACGACCACTCGTTGACTTCGGAATTATCGTATTTGGTGCTCATGCCACAAAGGCTAGACCAAGCGGTTCAGTGCTGTTAGTGGCTTTGTGGAAACCGCAGGCAAGCCCGAGAATAAAAATAGACCGAGCAGTTGGTTCGGCTTAAACGTCGATGCTTTCACCAACCCGCAGGCGCCGATAGCCGCTCACGCCGGCGCGTTGGAGCATGCCGTCGGTGATTTGCTTGCCGGCGTCGGAAAGCACGGCGTCATGGATGGGCACCGTCAGCCGCGCGCCGATGCGCATGGCGTAATCCGCGGCGTCCGCCCCGCGCACCCACGGCCCGGCGATGGGGAGTAGGAGGACATTTACCGTGCGTCCCTTCGGGACGCACCATTGGTCGCCGGGGTGCAGCACACCATTAAAGAAATAACCTAGGTTCTCCGGGCGCGGGATATTGGGGTGGATTTCCTCGTGGAGCCCGCCCACCGCGTGAATCTCAAGGCCCAGAACCGTGAACGTCTCTCCGGTATGAACGACGGTGCCGGAGCCGAGGGCGTCGATGGCTTCCTGCGTTCCCCATACTGGCAGGCCGCTTGCACGCACGGCATCGACGTCGAGGTGATCGCCGTGCGCGTGCGTGAGCAGCACCGCCTCAGCGCCTTCCAGGCAGCTGAGGTCTGAAAGGGGGCCGGGGTCGATGACGATGCGCCCCTGGGGAGCCTCGACAGCCACGGCGGATTGCCCATGCAGAGAAACCTTCATGATCCCCACGCTAGCCAAAAGTAAAGGAATACAGCGAGAGGCCTTCGCTTACTTCCAGCTCGATTGTTTCGGTGTGATTGTCCGGTTCCCTGACGAGATCCACCGTGCCGTCCTCGGTGATGTCGAAGGTGCGGACCGAACCATTCGCGCGGTGCACGCGAACCGTTCCTTGCCCTGATGCCACGAGCTGTACCCAGGCGGCGCGATAATTCAGTCGCAGCCGCGCGTTAGGTCCGGCGGTGATGGGCTGGTCGGCCAAAGTCCACGTCCCGCCCAGCGAATACTGACCTAACGGCGGCTCGCTCGTGGTGAACTGGTGCGTGCCGTCGTGGTAATCGGGGTTGGTGAAATACTGTGCGCGTGCGGTGCCGAGGTAGGTCTCCGGCGAGCGCGGAGCGCTGTGAGCATCGGCGGCTTCAATGGGCTCAGGCAGTTCTATGCTGGGGTCGCGCTCGAGGAGAAGCTCACGAATGAGGCGCTCGGTCTCGGCGTAGTCGCCCTCGCCGTGGTGGGATTGGCGCAACATGCCGTGCTTGTCGACGAGATAGTGCGCCGGCCAGTACCGATTCCCAAAGTTCTTCCACGTGGCGAAGTCATTATCCTGTGCCACTGGATACTCGATTCCCTGCTCGCGGGCCGCACGGCGCACGTTGTCGGCCTCGTGCTCGAAAGCGTACTCCGGTGCATGGATTCCGATGATGTCGAAGCCGTAGTCCTTGTAATGCGCATAGAGCTTGGTCAGGTGCGTGTTGTTGCGCTGGCAGTTGATGCAGGCATAAGCCCAAAAATCGATGAGCGTGACCTTGCCGGAGGTGCGCGGATCGACGGGCGCATCCGTGTTGAACCAGCCGGTCAATCCTGCAAATTCGGGGACAGGGGTTCCTTCCGCTGTGCGGGTGGCCTGTTCAACGGGCGTGGCGCCGGCGTTGATGCTGGGGAGTTTCTGCTGCAGCCACGCGGGCGCGCCGAGTGAGATGGCGCCGGCCATAGCGATCACTACAATTCCCGCAGCGATGCGCACCCCGCGCTGATGGGAGCGGAAAGCATCGACGCGTTTGCCCACCTCGTTGCCGCCTAAGGCGAAAGCCAGCAGCGGGATCGCCACGCCGAGGGCGAAGGAGAGACAGAGGAGGAGGATGTGGGCGTCGACAGTCCCGGTGGCGCCCGCCACGGAGATTGCGGCCAGTGCTGGGCCCGCGCAGGGAACGAAGACAGCCCCCATGGCTAGGCCAACGACGAAGCCGCCCTTGTCGCGGGCTGTGGCTTGCAAGCCGCCAGTTTTCGGGAGCTTCTGGAAAGGCCACTCGAGGGCTTCCTGAACGCGAGGGAACACCATTCCCAGGCCCACGAGAACGAGCAGCGCGATTCCCACTTTCCACAGGACGTCGGCCGGGAGGCCCAAGGCATTGAGCAGCGTTGTGGCAAACAGCGTGACGAGGCTGAAACTTGTGACGAGTCCGCCGACGACCTGCCATGGCCGCCACCGTGAGCCGCCGCTGACTGCGAGGACCAGCGGCAAGACCGGCAAGATGCAGGGCGAGATGCCGGTGATAAGGCCACCGGTAAACCCGATGAATAGCGTAGATAACATCCTGTGCTCCTTCGCTTGTGATGCGGTGTGCGTATGCAACTAGTTCGGAACACGAGTGAAAAGCGGATTGCTTTTAAATCCGTCCAATCCGCATCGCAGGGTGGCTCCGAATGGTCAGATACAGGGTCCGGAAAGGCCGGACCCGAAGACCTGAAGAAGGAGTACCGAAATGAAGAAGCTTGTTACCGCCGCCGCTGCACTTGCCGTAGCCGCCAGTGGGCTGGTTGCCTGCAACGACAAGAAGGAAGAAGTGGACATGAAGCCCAGCTCTGAGATGATGGCCCCGAGTTCTGATGCGATGGAGTCGGATTCCATGATGACTGAGGAAATGAAGAGCGATGAGATGATGGCGCCGAGTGAAGAAATGACTAAGTAAAAGTGCCATGTCCGCCCCGCTGCTGGAGGTAAGCTCTACACCCGTGTCTGCGATGTCCCCTGATGAACATGCGCGGCTGAACGACCTGCTCGTTCAGACCGCTGCGGCAGACAAGCATGCCTTCAGTGCGCTATACGACGCCCTCGCGCCCACCGTGTACAGCGTGTGCCTGAGCGTTCTGCGCAATCCCGCCTTAGCCGAAGAGGTTGCCCAAGATGTCTTCGTTGAGGTGTGGACTTCCGCTGCGAAATTTGACCCGCAGCGGGGAAACGCGCGGTCGTGGGTGGGCAGGTTGGCGCATGGGAGGGCCGTCGATAAGCTGCGTAGCCACGTTGCTGCAGTGCAACGCGATAACCGCGACGCGCTGTTGGACCAGGCTACCTACACCGAGCCTCTTGAAGATGAGGCCCTAGGACATGTCGAAGCGCAGCGCCTGCGCTGGGCCATCGACGAGATTGGGGAGCCGCATTCCACCGCGGTAGCCCTCGCATTTTTCAATGGCTTGACGCATGCTGAACTGGCAGAATCAACGGGAGTACCGCTGGGTACGGCGAAGACGCGCGTGCGCGACGGCGTTAAGAAGCTAAAAGCGATTCTCGGAAAGGAGGGAAGATGAGCAATACGCATGAGTTTTCTGATGAGACTTTCGACGACTTCCTCGATTCCCTCCCAGACGTGCATCCGCCAGCGCGAATGAAAGATGCTGTCTTTGCGGAAATTGACGGTGGCGAAGCTGCTGAGGTCATCGAGCTTCCACGCCGCCGCTGGCGGGCCTTCGTAGCGGTGCCGGCTGCCGCCGCAGTGCTCGTCGCAGGCGTGGTAGCCGCGCCGCAGCTCTTGCAGTTGGGGCAGCAAGATGCACCGGATAGCGCGCAAGTAGAGGCTGAATCGCCGGGCGAAAAATCCATGCACGACATCATGGGCGCAGAGGACCTTATGCAGGGCAATGCGGATGCCTCGGGAGCGCAACTGGATATCGTTTCCTCCGCCTCGATGGCGAAATCCGGCGCGATGGTCGATGGCCAGCCGCAACTGGCCGACGGCATGGGCGCCCAGGTGTGGGCAGTCAGTGCAGATGGTGAGATGGCCTCAGCCGGGGTTATCGGTCAGGCCCCACACGATGGGGTGTGGATGCCCTTCGACGGTGCCGCGGTCAAAGTCATGGTTACCGAGGAACCCGCGGGTGGCAGCGAGCAACCCACCGGTCGTACCCTCGCCACCGTGACCTTGGCCAGCGCTAGCTAGCCCGGTATGCGATAGGGCAGCTACGCGCCAGGCTAGCTACGTGTCAGCTAGTTAAGGCCTGCTTGACCAGATCCAGCGCGGCGGCGAGTTCGACATCGCTCAAATGCCCAAAGCCCAAGACCACGCCTTCCTCGGCGGCCACGCCGCCCCAGTAGTCGCTGAGCGGGGTGAGCGTTAGCCCTAGGGAAGCCGCGCGGTCGACCACGGCGTTATCGCACAGCAACACCGCATGGAGCCCGCCGTGGATGGGCAGAAGGGTAGCGGGGGCGTCTTCCAGCGCGGCTTGGACGAGATCGCGGCGGCGTTTGTAGGCGCGGCGCATCCGCCCGGTGTGCCGCCGCAGCGCACCGCTGGCCAAGTAGTTCGCCAGCGCTGCTTGGGGGATTGCGCCGACAGGCTGGCCGAAGACCTCCCGCACCCGATCCACCGCCGAGCGTAAGCTCGGCGGCACCACGAGGTAGCCGCAGGCAATGGACGGCGAAATCACCGAGGAAAACGTGCCCAGCAAGACGGTGTGCTCCGGGGCGAGTGCGGTCAGCGCGGGCAAAGGCTGGCCGACGTAGCGCAGCTCGGAATCGAAGTCATCCTCGATGATGAGCACGTCGTTGCTGCGTGCCCACTCGACGAGTTCCGCGCGCCGGGCCGCCGGCAGCGAACCACCATAAGGGTGCTGGTGGGAGGGGGTGACGATGAGAACGTCGAGGTCAACGGTGGGGACGGTGACGCCGTGGGCGTCGGTGGGGACGTCGACAAGCGTGTGGCCCAAAGCTTGGGGAACGCGGCGCAGGCTGGGGTAGCCGGGGGACTCCACGCCCACGCGCAAGTGGCCGCCCAGCGCGCGCAGCAGCACCGAGAGGCCGTCGCGGGCGCCGGCGGTGATGACGACGTAGGCCGGGTCGACGGTGAGCCCGCGCATGTGGCGCAGGTGCGCGGCCACCTCGCGGGGAAGATCGCCGGAAGGATTCACCGCGGCCTTGCGCCACGCCGCCCTCCATTCGGGGGTGATGATTCCGGCCGTATCGGGTAAACCGGGGGTCAGCTCCACGCGCGGTGGGGCAGGACTGGGCCGCGGTGCAGGGTGAGGCTGTGGGGTGCGCCCGTGGGGCAGATGCGGGTTGATGACGGTGCCCGAGCCAACCGACGCAGTGAGGTAGCCCTCGGCGGTGAGCTGCTCGTAGGCGGTAACCACGCTGCCTCGGGAAATGCCCAGATCGCGCGCCAGTGAACGCGTCGACGGCACCTGCTCGCCGGGCAGCAAAATGCCCGCCGCGACTTGGGTGCGGAGGGCTTCGGCAATCTGCACCGGCAACGCGCGCGTATCAGATGGATCGAGGCGGAAAGACACGACCCCATCATAAGTGGTCTAATTCAACACTCTAAAAATGGCTCTTGTCTTGGACCAATTTTCTGGGCCACTATGTGAGCCATGACTGAACAGAAGATTGAACAGGGACGCGCCACCACGCGCGTCAAGCGTGGACTGGCTGACATGCTCAAGGGCGGCGTCATCATGGATGTAGTCACCCCGGAGCAGGCCCGAATTGCTGAGGACGCGGGTGCGTCCGCCGTCATGGCGTTGGAGCGCGTGCCGGCCGATATTCGCGCTCAGGGCGGCGTGGCCCGCATGTCTGACCCGGACCTCATCGAGGGCATCGTCAACGCTGTGGACATTCCGGTGATGGCGAAGGCCCGCATCGGCCACTTCGTGGAGGCGCAGATCCTCGGCGAGCTGGGCGTAGATTTCATCGACGAGTCCGAGGTGCTCAGCCCGGCCGATTACGTCAACCACATCAACAAGTGGGACTTCGACGTGCCTTTCGTCTGTGGCGCCACCAACCTGGGCGAGGCCCTGCGCCGCATCACCGAAGGTGCGGCCATGATCCGCTCCAAGGGCGAGGCCGGCACTGGCGACGTCTCCGAGGCCGTCAAGCACCTGCGCACCATCAAGGGTGAAATCGCGCGCCTCCAGAACCTCGACCGCGACGAGCTCTACGTCGCAGCCAAGGAGTTGCAGGCACCGTATGACCTGGTTGCTGAGGTCGCGGAGACCGGCAAGCTGCCGGTCGTACTGTTCGTCGCTGGTGGTGTGGCTACGCCTGCCGACGCCGCCCTCGTCCGCCAAATGGGCGCCGAAGGCGTCTTCGTCGGCTCCGGCATTTTCAAGTCCGGCGAGCCTGCGAAGCGCGCGGAGGCCATCGTGAAGGCGGCGACCCTCTATGATCAGCCGGCCGAGCTGGCCAAGATCAGCCGCGGCCTAGGCGAGGCCATGGTGGGCATCAACGTCAACGACATCCCCGCCCCGCACCGCCTGGCAGAGCGCGGTTGGTAACCGCGGTGCGACCACACGTTGGTGTCCTCGCGTTGCAGGGCGGCGTGGAGGAACACCTCGCCGTGTTGGAAAGCCTCGGCGCTGAAACGCGCCGGGTGCGCCTGCCGCAGGATCTCGACGGGCTGGACGGAATCATTCTGCCCGGCGGAGAGTCGAGCACCATCGATAAGCTGGCGCGCTCTTTTGGCGTCGCCGAGCCGCTGCGCCGTGCTGTCGAGGGAGGGCTGCCGGTCCTGGCCACCTGCGCGGGGCTCATCTACAGCGCTCGCGAGCTGGAAAACCCCGCGCCGGGCCAGCAGACACTGGGGCTTATCGACGTCACCGTGCGCCGCAACGCCTTCGGCAACCAACGCTTCTCCCAGGAGCGCATCGTTCCCGTCGCGATGCAAGGTCAGCGGCCCGATGCAGAGACCTCAGAGGTTGGGGCGCGGCGCCGGGACGCCGAGGCTCATGGCATAGGACCCCGAAGCATCACGCTCGATATTGAGGCGAGCTTCATCCGCGCGCCCATCGTTACCCGCGTGGGCGACGGTGTCGAGGTCATCGCCACCCTGCCTGCCCCTGCGCTTGGTTCTGTGGCTGGTGGAGCGACAAGGGCTGGTGGCGCGATAAGTAGCAGCGGGGCCATCAGTGCGGGAGTGGGCGGCAAAGGTGGTATGACACACGCAGATTGCGCCAGACATGATGGGGCCGAAGTGATCGTCGGTGTGCAGCAGGGACGCGTCACAGCGCTGAGCTTCCATCCGGAAGAAAACGGTGACTCGCGCCTCCACGCCGCGTGGCTCGCTTCTTTTGCTAAATAACTATCGCCCGATAGTGCTCTGGGATACATTGAGATGTGCTAGCTGAACACATCACTCCCAGAAAGGCTCCTCGCCGTGAGCACACCTGCCCCAGAACAAGTCCGCGAAGACATCCGTTTCCTCGGCCGGGTGCTCGGCCGGGTCATCGCGCAGCAGGAAGGCGAGGACGTTTTTGAGCTCGTCGAATCCACCCGCCGCATGGCCTTCGACATCGCCCACGGCGATGCCAAGCCGGAAGACCTCGTCGCTATCTTCCGCGACCTCGACATCACCAAAGTCAACCTCGTGGCGCGAGCGTTCAGCTATTTCGCGCTCATCGCGAATCTAGCGGAGGACTTGGATGACGAGTCCGTCGAGGCGCCGGTTTCCCTGCGCAAGACATTCGCCAAGCTCAAAGAAGAAGGCGTCGCGCCCGCCGACGCCGCCTCCGTCATCCGAGGCGCTCACGTCGCCCCCGTTCTCACCGCGCACCCCACCGAAACCCGCCGCCGCACCGTCTTCGATACCCAGACCCACATCAAGAATCTCCTCAAGGAAGCGCACCGCGGCGGCGACATGGCGGCGATCGAGAAGGAAATGTACCTGCGCATGACTCTGTTGTGGCAGACCGCGCTGATTCGTATCGCCCGCCCCACCCTCGAAGACGAGATTGACGTCGGCCTGCGCTACTACAAGCTTTCGCTGCTCGACCAGGTTCCCGCCCTCAACCGCGCCATTCGCCACGCCATGCGTGAGACCTTTGGCCAGCAGCTTCCCGATTCCCCCGTCGTCCGCCCCGGCTCCTGGATTGGCGGCGACCATGACGGCAACCCCTTTGTTAACGAGCACACCCTGACCTACGCCACCCGCAAGGCCGCAGCGACGGTGCTGCAGTACTACGCCGACGAGCTCGGCGAGTTGGAGCGCGAGCTCTCCCTGTCGGATCGATATTCCTCCAGTTCCAAGGAACTGGGCGCGCTTGCCGACGCCGCCCACAACGACGAAAAATCCCGCGTCGACGAGCCCTACCGCCGGGCCATCTTCGGCATCCGGAAGAAGGTGCTGGCGAGGCTGGAGGGGGAGACGTCGCCAAGCGCGTATGCGTCGCCGGAGGAACTCAAACGTGACCTGGACGTGATCGACCGCTCGCTGCGCCAGTTCAATGACGACATCATCGCTGATGATCGCCTTGCCCGATTGCGCTCGGCGGTGACCACGTTTGGCTTCCACCTTTCGACGCTGGATATGCGCCAAAACTCCGAGTCCTTTGAGAACGTTCTCACCGAAATTTTCGCCGCGGCCACCATCACCCCGGACTACTGCGCGCTGGGAGAGGAGGAGAAGGTCGCGCTGCTCGTGCGCGAGCTGCAGACCAACCGTCCGCTGCTCTTCCCCGGCTCCGAGCGGGAGTTCAGCGAGGATACCTCGAAGGAGCTGGGGATTTTCCGTGCGGCGGCACGCGCTGTGCGGGACTTTGGGCCGAAGTCGGTGTCGCACTGCATTATTTCTATGACGGGAACGGTCTCCGACATTTTGGAGCCGATGGTGCTGCTCAAGGAGGTGGGCCTAGGCCAGGTCGATGTGGTGCCGCTGTTTGAGACTATCGAGGATTTGAAGGCCGGCGCCGGCATTCTGGAGAAGCTGTGGCAGGTGCCCGTGTACCGCGAGCATCTGCGCTCGCGCGGGGATATCCAAGAAGTCATGTTGGGGTACTCGGATTCCAACAAGGATGGCGGCTACCTGCAGGCAAACTGGGCGCTGTACGACGCCGAACTGGCCCTGGTTGAGTTGTGTTCGCGTCATGGCGTAGAGCTGCGCTTGGCACATGGCCGCGGTGGCGCGGTGGGCCGCGGCGGTGGTCCGACCTATGACGCGATTTTGGCGCAGCCGAAGGGTGCGGTGTCGGGTTCGGTGCGCATTACCGAGCAGGGTGAGGTGATTTCTGCGAAGTATGGAGCTCCGGAGACCGCGCGCCGCCACTTGGAGGCGTTTGTTTCCGGAGCGCTGGAGGCATCGTTGTTGGATACCGAGCCCATTACGGATCCGGAGCGCGCCTACGAGATCATGCGCGAGCTGGCGGCGTTGAGTGGCGTGGCCTACCGCCAGCTTGTCGACGACCCCGGGTTCATCACCTACTTCACCCAGTCCACCCCGCTGCACGAGATTGGTGATCTCAACTTGGGCTCGCGCCCGACCTCGCGCAAGCAGACCACCGCGATTACGGATTTGCGTGCGATTCCTTGGGTGCTGTCGTGGTCACAATCCCGCACCAACATCCCGGGCTGGTTCGGCGTGGGCAGTGCGGTGACGGCGTGGGTGCAGCAAGCCTCCGGAGGGGAGGTTTCGGGGAGCGAGGAGAAGCGCTGGGAGGAGCTGCGCGAGCTGTACCGTACGTGGCCCTTCTTCCGCTCCGTGTTTGCCAACATGGCCCAAGTCATGGCTAAGGCGGAGATGCAGCTGGCGCGCCTGTATGCCAACTTGGTCGACGACAAAGAAATCGCGGACCGTATCTACGGCCTGATTTCCGAGGAGTTTGAGCGCACCCGCGAGGTCTACCTTAAGGTCACCGGCAACGCGGAGTTGGTCAGTGAGAACCAACGCCAGGCGCGGTCGCTCAAGCGTCGCTATCCGTACCTGCTTCCGCTCAATGCCATCCAGCTGGAGCTGCTGCGTCGCTACCGTAAGGGCGATGATCAGTTCCTGGTGTCCAAGACCATCCAGGTCACGATGAATGGCCTAGCCACCGCGCTGCGCAACGCCGGCTAGAATCTACGGCCAACCGACCCGCACGCCGAATGCCCCGCGAGGAGATGATTTCCTGCGGGGTACGACCAAACAGTGCTGGAAGAGTGCCCTGGCGGAGCGGGGCACACTGGTGCGCAAGATGACCTTGAGGTTTGTTGAAGCGTTAGTTGAAGGCGCTGGTGAAGACCGGCGCGGCGTCGTATGGCGGGATCCATGCCACCCGGCCCCCGATGCGATCCATGTGGCCGCGGGAGGGCGGGGCATCGGGGTCATCGTCGTTGACTCCGTTGTGGTACGGGCACAGTGGCACCAGGTTGAGGATGTTGGTGGGCCCGCCGCGGGCCCAGGCCTTGATGTGGTGGATCTGGCACTTCTCAAAAGGAACCTTGCAGCCCTCCCAGGCGCAGCAGGGATTCTCCGCGGCCAAGGCAAGACGCTGCTTGGCGGTGGCGAAGCGCTGGAAGCGGAACACATCGAGCGGGCCATGCTCGCGGCTGACAGCCACGATGACCCCCTTGTCCAGCAAAGCGCGCTCCACCAGCTGCGAGCCGGTCATCGTCGCGCCACTGGTGGTGCGGACGATGAACTCCTCGCCATCCTTCTCGGTATTTCCCTTGAGCAGCTCGGCGTAGTCATCGAGCTGCAGGACCGCCATGGTGGCAACCTCAGTCTTGACGCCACCGCCGTCTAGATTCTCCAAGAAACTCTCGCCGGGGCGTTCCTGGTCGATGCCTTCGAATACACCAGTCAGTTGCAGCGAATCCGCCGTCACCGTGAGCGTGGCCAGACCGTTGCCATGCTGGGTGAGTTTGGCGCGCTCGGCATACGTGCGGGGTTTGCGCATTTGACGCAGGCGCTTGCGCGCGACCTTTTCCACCAGCTCCGCGCTGGTCTGGCACAGCTCCACTCGCAAATCCCACGCTTTGTTGTGGTCCCGAACTTTGGCAACGAAGCGCTCAATAAGCTGCAAGGTCACCAGTCCGTGTCCGCGGCGACGCGCGGCTGCAACCGCCGTGCGCTGTTTCTTCGTCGAGGATGTGTGCCCGAAGTAGGTGTGGTGGAGGGAGAGGAACACGGTGGCGTCGGCAGGCGTGGCGCCGAGGGCCACCAAGTCAGATTCAGACAGTCCCGCGCACTCGGCCACCAGGTCAATGGCGCGGCCGAGGGCGGCGAAGAATGTCTGCAATCTCATACCCCGCAGCCTAAAAGCGCCCAACCCCCACTCCAAGCCCCCAACTAGCCATCCATCGAAATCTGTGGATAACTAGTCGGCACTAGGCCCCGGCGAGGCCGCGGCGCTTGAGCAGCGGCGCGACGTCCTTGTCGCGGCCGCGGAACTCGCGGTAAGCCTCCGTGAAGTCGCGAGACGCGCCCTTCGACAGGATGACATCGCGGAACTTCTGACCGGCCTCGCGCAGGTCGGTTTGCTCTTTGAACCACTCGAAACCATCGGCGTCGAGCGCTTCGGCCCACAGGTAGGAGTAGTAGCCCGCGGAGTAGCCGCCAGCGAAGATGTGGTTAAAGTAAGTCGAGCGATAGCGCGGCGCGATGAGCTCGTTATCCAGCCCGGCCGCGCGCAGAGCTTCGGCCTCAAATTCGGCGACGGCCTCCGGAGTGGCCTTGAGCTCCGCGGCCTCGGCAGCACTCAGGGAATGCCACGCGAGGTCGATGATCGACGCTCCCAGATACTCCGAGGTAGCGAAACCCTGGCCGAACTCGGAGGCGGCGGAGATAGCGTCGAGAAGCTCGTCCGGAATAGGTTCGCCCGTCTCGACGTGGCGGGCGTACTCCTTGACCAAGTTCTTATCGAGCGCCCAGTTCTCGTTGATCTGCGAGGGGAACTCCACCCAGTCGCGCGGGACGTTGGTGCCGGCGAAGGTGGGGTAGCGGACGTCGGAAAGCAGGCCGTGCAGGGCGTGGCCGAATTCGTGGAAGACGGTGCGGACCTCGTCCATGCTCAGCAGCGGCTGGGAGCCGTCGGCGGGCTTGGTGATGCCCATGACGTTGACGATGACCGGCTTGCGCTCCAGCAGACGGGACTGGCCCACGAACTCGCTCATCCATGCGCCGCCGCGCTTGGTGGGACGCCCGAAGTAGTCGGTAAGAAGAAGACCGATCCCCTTACTCTCGTGATTGCCGTCCCGCACCTCCCAGACGCGAACCCCCTCCGCGTAGCCCTCGAGGTCATCGCGCGGGGTGACGGTGATGCCGTAGAGGCGCTCGGCGGCGGCAAAGACGCCCTTCTCCAGGACCTGGTCGAGTGGGAAGTACTTGCGCAGCTCCTCCTCATCGAGGGAGAAGTCGCGGGCGCGGACCTTGGATTCCCAATAAGGCCAGTCCGCGGAGCTGAAACCCTGGCCGTTGAGCGTTGCTTCCTCCGTGAGGAGCTTCTGCTCGCCTTCGGCGTTGGCCGCGGCGGCGGGGGCGAGGTCGAAGAGCATGGTGCGGGCGGCGTCGGCAGTCGCGGCGGTTTCTTCGGCGATGACGTAGTCGGCATGCGTGGCAAAGCCCAGCAGCTCGGCTCGCTCGGCGCGCAGCTGCACGGCCTCGATGAGCCCCGGGATGTTGTTCTCGGAGCCCCTGCTTGTCGACGCCCCATACAGCCTCCCCCTCGCATCCTCCCGCGCCAGACGGCTCAGCTCGGACTGCACGGTCGGCAACTCCAGCGGGATGACGAAGCCCTCGCGGCCTAGTGCTTCGGCATCGGCCTTGGCGGAGGCGATGCGTTCGGCGGGCAGGCCCTCGAGTTCTTCCTCGGTGAAGGAGACCGCGCGCTCGCGGGTAGACGCCATGAGGTTGCGGCCGAATTCTTCAGAGAGCGCGGAGAGGCGCTGGTTGATCTCGGACAGGCGGGCCTTGCCGGCCGCGTCGAGGTCGGCACCCTTGCGGGCAAAGGTGCGCAGGAGGTGCTCGTGGAGGCGCTGGCCTTCCGCGTCGTCGGCAGGCGGCGTGGCCTCCTTGATGCGCGCGTAGAGCACCTCGTTCTGGTAGATCGCGTCATAGTGCGCGGACAGGCGCGGGTAGATGTCGGCGGCGATCTCCTCCATTTCATCGGTGACATCCGTGCCGGAGAGGTTGCCAAAGACGGCCATGACGCGGTCGAGGTCCTGGCCGGAGCGCTCGAGCGCCTCCACGGTGTTTTCCCACGTAGGCGTGGTGGGGTTGTCGGTGATGGAGGCGATTTCGGCGTCGTGAAGCGCGAGTGCTTCGTCGAAGGCGGGGCGGTAGTGCTCGACCTTGATCTCCGCAAACGGCGGGAGCTGGTAGGGCAGCGTGGAAGGTGTCAGTAGTGGGTTAGTCATAAGAAACTACCGTACCTAATAAGCTCCGCCCTATGTGATGGCTTTCACTAAATTATCCGACCGGGATTGGCGTGCGTTCCCTGCGCGGGGCGGTGGCACGGTTCACAAGGATGACATCGAGAACCAAGAACGCCGCCAAGGTGATTCCTAAGAGCGGCAGGAAGACGCCCACGGTGGCGGCGAAAAGCGCGCCCAACCCTGTGGTGGCCCAGGAGAAGTGGGCAGTCGGGAGGAAGCGCGGGCGACGTTTCCACCACATGTAGTACCCCAGTACTACGAGAGCGGCGGTGGCGAGACCCAGTGCGAGCAGCGCAATCTGCAGTGGAAGGCCGAACATGATGCCCATGTGCAGGTAGATGCCCCAGCTGCTGAGCTTGCTAAACAGCGGCAGGCTGGAGAAAGGCTGGCGGTCGATGACGTCGCCGGTAGTGCCATCTACCGAAATTGCATCGGAGGTGGTGCGCCATTCCACCCAGCGTTCGCTGACCTGCCAGGCGGAGTGGGCGTCCTCCGGCGGGTAGAGGCGCAGCGGTCCGGTCAGACCCTCGGCGCGGCCGGTGGCGAGGACGCGCTCGGCGTCGGCAGCCACGCTCGCGCTTGACGACGCCCCTCCAACCCCATGACCTTCATGTCCTTCATGGCCAGTGTGCTCATGTGTTTCGGCGGTGGTACCGGGGAGGGCAGTCTCGATCGGGGTGGCCTTCCAGTCCATGCGCTCGACGAGGGAATCGACGTTGTCGCCGGCCAGTCCCGACCACGTGATACCGGTGGCAGAGAGGCCAAGCAGGCCGATGAAGATCCAGGCGCCAACAGTGGAATGCAGGCGGGTGGCCTTCCAGCGGGCAGAGCGCTTGGGCTGCTGCTGCGCTGCGTTCGCGGTTGCCTTGTTCTTCGGGCGGCGGCGAATCCACCACATATAAAGACCGCCGCAGGCCATGACCCACAGCCAGGAGGCGGCTAGCTCCGAGTAGAGTTCACCGACCTTGCCCAAGTGGAAGCTTTCGTGCAGGGAGGAAATCCAGCGGCGCAGCGGCATCTCACCCAGGCCCGAGTAGGTGGGGTAGTCCCCGATGACCTCGGCGTTGGCGGGGTCGATGAAGACGGTGCGCTGCAGGCTTTCGTCGATGCTGTCATCGGAAACCAGCACGCGCGTCGAATCCGTGGGGCTGGTTGCCGGCCAGACTTGGGACACGGGCATGTCGGGGTGCCCCTGCTGTGCGGCCTGGATTTGTTCTTCCAAGCTTACGGGGTGCTCGACCGCCGGAACGGTCATGACGTCGCGGTACACCACCTTCTCCAGGGTGGGCGCCATGGCATAGAGACAGCCAGTCAATGCCGCAACGAGGATGAAGGGGCCGACGAACATGCCGCCATAAAAGTGGATGCGTTGAATGAAGGATCGCAGAGCCGTCCGACTCATAAGTAGTGCTCTTTTCAGTGTGTACAGGTAGGGCCCGTAGTGGGTGCCTGAGGGTGAATGCTTTCGGGCACTCAAGACGGGCGATGGACAGGCGCTGATATCAACTGCACTACTAGTCGGAGGCGGTGGTTGCTTGGTTCCCGTGGATTGAAAAACTCTCTCTTTTGCTGTGCGGTGTAGCTTTTACAACCTTTGATGAGGTTAGGGGTTTGCATAAGCCGTTGTCGGACTTCAATTGATGGTCGGCTACAGAGATCTGCCAATAGGGATAGCGAGGCTAATCTCATATTGATAGCCTGAGCACATGAGCATTATGAAGATCTGCCCCCCCTGCACGACAACATAAGACTACCGCGGTAGTCATTGCTGGCGTAATGCTGGCAGGCTTTGTGAAGATTCCAACTGCGCATGCGCAAAACTACAACAATCCGTTTCCCACTGAACCCTCCGACTCTTACATCCAAGACTGTGCGAACAATCCGGCTACGTGCAAATTGCCAGAAGGAGTGGCAACTGGTGCATCTCCCGAGAAGCAGGAGGCATGGAACAGATGCTTAGTGGCGATGACCGTTGCTGGTGTTCCTGCGGGCCGGGCGGTGCAAGGAATGCTTAAGGCAATTGCGACCGGAGTTGTAGCGGGTGGCCTAAACGGTTACGCCAGTTGCGACTGGGATGCAATTCTCGCTAAGTAGAGGTGTTGAGAGCATGAAATCATTTTTGGCTGGTTGGATTTTGTCGATAGGCGCGGTACTTATGGTGGGGTATTCCTCTGCTGACTTGATGTGGGTAGTCCGGACGGCCCTACTTACGACGATTCTCTGGGTATCAGCCTATTTCATTTCTAAGAAGCGCCAGATTCAAAAAGTGGATGGCATCGACCGTAGCTGATGCTCCCATGGTTGTACGGGACGCTAGTCACCTGATTTTAGGCAGCGGAGAAATTGCCCAATGGCATCGGAGGAGGAGGGGGTGTTACACCGCCGGTAGAGCGTGAGGTGGGACCATGTCTCGCGTCACGCAGCGGCGTCGAAGGTGACTTGGTGGTTAAGGACGTCTTCGTAGGAAAACGACGGCGCCGCGCGCTCCACTACGGAGGGGATACGCGCGGCGGTCGGAAACATGACGGGAGAAAGAGTTACTTCTTCAGGCCATCAATGATGTCGTTGAAGGCAGCAACCGGGCGCATGGTCTGGTTGAGCTTCTCCTCGTTCGGGGCGTAGTAGCCGCCGAGGTCGACGGGGGAGCCCTGGACGTCGAGAAGCGCCTGCTCAATCTCGCCTGCCTTGGCCTCGAGGGCCTCAGCAACCGGCTTGAAGGCCTCCGCCAGCTCGGCGTCGTCAGACTGTGCAGCCAGCTCCTTGGCCCAGTTGAGGGTCAGGAAGAAGTGGGAGCCGCGGTTGTCGTTCTCGCCCACCTTGCGGGACGGGGACTTGCCCTCATCCAGCAGGGTCTCGGTGGCCTTGTCCAGTGCAGCGGCCAGCACACCAGCCTTGGCGTTGCCGTTGGTGTTGTGCTCGTGGCGGAAGGACTCAGCCAGGGCCAGGAACTCACCGAGGGAGTCCCAGCGCAGGTGGTTCTCCTCCTGAACCTGCTGGACGTGCTTCGGGGCGGAGCCGCCGGCACCGGTCTCGAACAGGCCGCCGCCAGCCATGAGCGGAACCACGGACAGCATCTTGGCGGAGGTGCCGAGCTCGAGGATGGGGAAGAGGTCGGTGTTGTAGTCACGCAGGACGTTACCGGTGACGGAGATGGTGTCCTCGCCCTTGCGGATGCGCTCGACGGAGATCTTGGTCGCGGTGACCGGATCCTCGATGGAGATGTCGAGGCCCTCGGTGTCGTGATCCTGCAGGTACTTCTTGACCAGCTCGATGAGGTTGGCGTCGTGGCCGCGCTCCGGGTCGAGCCAGAAGATAGCCTTCATGCCGGACAGGCGAGCACGGTTGACAGCCAGCTTGACCCAGTCCTGGATCGGGGCGTCCTTGGTCTGGCAGGCGCGCCAGATGTCCCCCTCCTCCACGTCGTGGGAGATGAGAGCCTCGCCCTTGGAGTTGCGGACCTCAACGGTGCCGGCTGCCGGCACCTTGAAGGTCTTGTTGTGGGAGCCGTACTCCTCAGCCTTCTGTGCCATGAGGCCGACGTTCGGGACAGTACCCATGGTGGTCGGGTCGTAGGCGCCGTTGGCCTTGCAGTCCTCGATCACGGCCTGGTAGACACCGGCGTAGGAGGAATCCGGGATGACGGCGAGGGTGTCCTGCTCCTCGTCGTTCTTGTTCCACATGTGGCCGGAGGTGCGGATCATGGCCGGCATGGAGGCGTCAATGATGACGTCGGACGGAACGTGCAGGTTGGTAATGCCCTTGTGGGAGTTGACCATGGCGAGGTCCGGACCCGCGGCCAGCGCGGCGTCGAAAGCGGCCTTGATCTCAGCGCCGTTCTCCAGCTTGTCCAGGCCCTCGTAGATAGCGCCCAGGCCGTTCTCGCCGTTGAGGCCAGCGGCCTCGAGCTCCTCGCCGTACTTCTCAAAGACATCAGCGAAGAAAGCGCGCACCACGTGGCCGAAGATGATGGGATCAGAGACCTTCATCATGGTGGCCTTGAGGTGAGCGGAGAAGAGAACGCCCTCTTCCTTGGCGCGGGCAACCTGCGCCTTGAGGAACTCGTCGAGTGCCTTGGCGGACATGAAGGTGCCGTCGATGACCTCACCCTTGAGGACCGGCAGCTTCTCCAGCAGGGTCTGCTCGCCCTCGGCGGTCTTCAGCACGATGGAGAGGGTGTCCTCCTCCGGCATGATGACGGACTTCTCGTTGTGGCGGAAGTCGTCAGCGTCCATGGTGGCCACGTTGGTCTTGGAATCCGCCGACCACGCACCCATCTTGTGCGGGTTCTTCTTAGCAAAGTTCTTGACCGCAATCGGGGCGCGGCGGTCGGAGTTGCCCTCACGCAGAACCGGGTTGACGGCGGAGCCCTTGACGGCGTCGTACTTCTCCTGAGCCTCTTCGTACTCCGGAAGGTCGTAGCCGGCGGCCTGCAGCTCAGCGATGGCCTTCTTCAGCTGCACCAGGGAAGCGGAGATGTTCGGCAGCTTAATGATGTTAGCTTCCGGGGTCTTGGCCAGCTCGCCGAGCTCAGCCAGGGCATCGGAGACCTTCTTGTCACCAAGGCGCTCCGGGAACTGGGCCAGGATGCGGCCGGCCAGGGAAATGTCGCGGGTTTCCACCTCGATGCCTGCGGTGGACGCGAAGGCCTCCACGACGGGCTTGAAGGAGTAGGTCGCCAGCAACGGCGCCTCGTCGGTACGGGTCCAG
The DNA here is from genome assembly GCF_001836065.1 of Corynebacterium sp. HMSC035E02. Taxonomy (NCBI): domain Bacteria; kingdom Bacillati; phylum Actinomycetota; class Actinomycetes; order Mycobacteriales; family Corynebacteriaceae; genus Corynebacterium; species Corynebacterium sp. HMSC035E02. Next base: position 97,598 of record NZ_KV827337.1, on the reverse strand, counting down.
ATAATCTTTGCCATGGTTCTCCTAAAGAAGTTGAAAACTGTTCAACCTCACAGGATACCTGTCTTATTTTCTCGCGGTGCCGGTCCCCCTGTGACTCGCACCACCAGCGGGGGAAGTCTGTGTACTTGGCACAACCTTTCCGGCTGGACTTACGAGCTCGGCAGGGAAAGTACTAAGGTCTGCCCACGTGAAACCGATGAATACCCGTATCCAACGCCGCCCCGTCCCACGCCAGACGGAAATCTCCGCGACGCGCCGCACCATCGTCATGATTGCCATGGCGCTGGGTGCTTTCGCCATCGGTACCACGGAGTTCACCTCCATGGGCCTGCTGCCGCTCATCGCGGATGATTTCGGCATTACGGAAGACACGGCGTCGGTAGTCATCTCCGTCTACGCACTCGGTGTCGTCGTGGGCGCCCCAGTCATCGCCGCACTTACAGGCAAGCTCCCACGCCGCCGCCTCATCATCCTGCTCATCGCCTTCTTGCTCGTGGGTAACCTGCTGACAGCCCTGGCCCCGAACTACGGCGTCCTGCTGGTGGCGCGCTTCATCGCGGGTCTGCCGCATGGCGCATACTTTTCCGTAGCTAATCTGGCTGCGGCATCGATGGCGCCACCGGGCAAGCAAGGGTTTGCCATGTCGATGGTGGGCATGGGTCTGTCCATCGCCACCGTGATCGGCGTGCCCGCGGCCCAGGCCCTAGGCCAAGGATTGGGCTGGCATGCGGCGTACTTTTTGGTCGTGGCCATTGCGGGGCTCACGATGGTCCTGCTCTTTTTCCTCTTCCCGCACATGACGCGCATGCCGGAAACGGATATGTTTACTGAGCTCGGCGCGCTGAAAAACAGCCAGGTTCTGCTCACCGTATTCCTCGGCACCGTCGGCTTCGGTGGCATGTTCGCCGTCTACACCTACATCACGTGGACCATGACGGAGGTCGCCGGCATGGACCCGAGCCACACGTGGATTGTGCTCATGGCCTATGGCATCGGTATGACTGTTGGCAATGTCGCCGGTGGTGCGCTGGCGGACCGAAACCTGGAATTCGGCATCATCTTTGCTCTCATCTGCATGGTCGGTGTGTCCGTGGCCTTCTACTTCCTGGCTCACAACGCATGGGCGGGCACGATTGCCTTTGGTGTCTTGGCCTTCTTCGGCTCCATTCTCGTGCCTTCCTTGCAGCTGCGCCTGGTCAACGTAGCGGGGGATGCGCAGACCCTCGCGGCGGCGTTGAACCAGTCCGCGCTCAACATCGCTAATGCAGCGGGCGCGGCTATCGGTGGCGCGGTCGTGGGCGCGGGCTACTCCTATAACTCCACCGCGCTGGCCGGCGCGGGCCTGGCGGTGGCCGGCTGTGTTACTTGGGTCGTCACCATGTGGGACAAGCGCCGCCGGGGCCCTTCCGTGAAGATTATTGAACAGAGTTAGACTGACCGGCATGAGTTTCACCATCGCCTCCGTCAACGTCAACGGCATCCGCGCGGCCTGCAAACAGCGCAATGAGAACAACCCGGGGATGAACGCGTGGTTGGATACCACGCCGGCCGATGTCGTCCTCATGCAGGAGGTGCGCGCCAATCCCGAGCAGACCCAGAAGGCCCTGGCCCCGGCTCTGGAGGCCGGATGGAACCTGGTGCAGGCCGAATCCGCCGCCAAGGGCCGCGCGGGCGTGGGCATCTTATCGAAGCATGCGCTTGGCGACGTCTCCGTGGGCTTCGGCTCCTTCGCCGAATCCGGCCGCTTCATTGCCGCCACCGTGGAAGGCGTGCGCGTGGCCTCTTTGTATCTGCCCTCCGGCGATGTGGATTCGCCGAAGCAGGATGAGAAGTACCTCTTCCTGGACGAGTTTTCTTCAGTCTTGGATGAGATGGCTGCGACCTACCCGGAGGCTGTTATCGGTGGTGACTGGAATATTTGCCACCGCGCCCAGGACTTGAAGAACAACAAGCCCAACGAGAAGAAGTCCGGCCACCTGCCGGAGGAGCGCGCTTTCATGGATCGCGTCTTTGGCTCCTTCCCGGATGCGCAGCCGCAGGAGAAGAAGGGGCTCGGGGATTGGCTCGGCGTGGTGGATTATGAGACCAAGACCGCCTGGGAAGCGGCCGCGGACCCGCAGTGGTTTGACGTCGCCAGGCGCCTGCACCCGGAGGCTGAGGGGCCCTATACCTGGTGGACCTACCGCGGCCAGGCTTTCAATAACGACGCTGGGTGGCGCATCGATTATCAAGCGGCCACGAAGTCTATGCTGGAGCGCGCGCAGCGCACGTGGGTGGAGAAGGCGCCGACGGTGGAGGAGCGCTGGTCCGATCACTCTCCTCTTCTGGTGGAGTACAAGTAGCCGAATTCAAGTAGTGGTACGATAATCCCGTCTTAACGTCCTTTTCTATTTCGCAGGAGATGCTCATGACCCGCGCAATCATCTACTTTGTCCTCGGCGCTATTCTGCTTGCCCTGGGTATCTGGTGGTGGACCATCGTCGGACCGTCCTTTGCCTTCCTTGGCCCGATCGTCCTCCAGGGCGTTGGCGGCGCGTTCATGGTGGCCGGTTTCGCCGTCATGATGGACGTCATTAGCCCGACCTCCCGCAAGATTTAACCGACGCACCGCCTCCCCGCCGGAGGCGGCAGAGTAGAGTAGTCAACCATGACTGACTCCACTTCTGCATCGACCTCCGCTTCTCGAGTCCTCTCTGGTATTCAGCCCACGGCGGACTCCTACCACCTCGGTAACTACCTCGGTGCGCTCAAGCAGTGGATTGACCTGCAAGACTCGCACGAGGCCTTTTACTTCATCCCGGACCTGCACGCCATCACGGTGGAGCAGAACCCGGAGGAGCTGCGCCACCGCACCGTGGCGGGCGCCGCACAGCTCATCGCATTGGGCATCGATCCGGCGAAATCGACCCTCTTCGTGCAATCCCACGTCCCCGCGCACGCGGAGCTGACGTGGGTTTTGCAGTGCCTGACCGGCTTCGGTGAGGCCTCCCGCATGACCCAGTTCAAGGACAAGTCCCTCAAGCAAGGCCAGGACCGCACGTCCGTGGGCCTGTTTACCTACCCCGTCCTGATGGCCGCGGATATCCTCCTGTATTCCCCGCACTATGTGCCGGTGGGGGAGGACCAGCGCCAGCACCTCGAGCTCACTCGCAACCTGGCGGAGCGCTTCAACAACAAATACGGCGAGGTCTTCCGCGTGCCAGAGGCCTTCATTCCGGAGGGCTCAGCCAAGATTTATGACCTGCAGGAGCCGACGTCCAAGATGTCGAAGTCGGGCGCAAACCCGAAGGGCATCGTGAACCTGCTCGATGCTCCTAAGACCTCCGCTAAGCGCATTAAGTCCGCGGTGACCGATGACCTCGGCGTGGTGGCCTTCGACCGCGAGAAGCAGCCCGGCGTGTCCAACCTGCTGGCTATCCAGTCTGCGCTGACCGGTGAGAGCATCCCGAACCTCGTGGACAAGTACGCGGGCCAGGGCTATGGCCACCTGAAGGTGGACACAGCAGAAGCGCTGGAGGCCTTCACCACTCCGCTGAAGGCACGCTACGACGAGCTCATGGAAGACCGCGGCGAGCTCGAGCGCATCTTGGCCCAGGGTGCCGAGCGCGCCACGGAGATCGCCTCCCCGCTCGTGGACAAGGTCTACGAGGCGGTGGGCTTCCTCCCCGCGCGCCGCGGCTGAGTTGGTTAGCATGATGAAGACTGTGTAGAGGACTCTGTAACTTATTTCTGTAATTCATAAAAAGGGGAAAGCCTGTGGCGCCAACGACTCAACCCGATGAGAAGAAGACCGATGACTACGGCATCGAGCGTGCTAATGCCGATGAGCCGGGCGCGGTAGATAAAGTCCGCGAGAAGTCCGGTTTTATCGACCACATCATGAAGATGCTGGACCGCTACGGCAGCCAGGGCGGAAACCAGTTCGCGGCCGGAATTACGTATTTCTCGGTTCTGGCTATCTTCCCCATCTTCATGCTCACGGTGGCAGCCATCGCCACCGTGTTGGCCAATCGCCCCGATCTCATGCAGCAACTGGAGGAGCAGATCGCGAACTCCGTGTCTGGCGATCTGGGGGATTCGATTACGCAGATTCTGCATACCGCGATTGAACAGCGCGGCGCGATGTACGGCATCGGTGGCCTGACTACCCTGTGGTCCGGGCTGGGCTGGATGAACAACCTGCGCATTGGCATTTCGGCGATGTGGATGCAGGATCCGACTGACGCCCCGGGCAACTTTGTGACCAAGAAGCTCAGCGATCTGCTGGGGCTCATCGGCCTGCTCGTGGCCATGGTTATCGCCTTCGGCGTGACGGCGGCGGGTTCTTCCGGACTGACCCAAAAGATTTTCGAGTGGGTCGGTATTGAGTCTTTCCCTGGCATGGGCGCAGTGCTGGTTGTGGCCGGTATCGTCATCGGCCTTATCGCCAACTTCCTCGTCTTCTGGTGGATGGTGGCCTTCCTGCCGCGCACGAAGGTTCCCACCAAGTCGGGACTGATGGGCGCGGCCATTGGTGCGGTGCTCTTTGAGGTAATCAAGCAGCTGTCCACCGTCATCATGTCCTCCGCGGCGGGCAACCCGGCAGGCGCCGTGTTCGGCCCCGTAATCGTCCTCATGGTGGTCATGTACTTGGTCTGGCGCGTCGTCCTGTACGTCTCCGCATGGACGGCCACCACCGAGGAATCCCTCGAGCTGCTCGTGCCGCCCGTCCCAGACCAGGCTGTCATCCGCGTCCGCAACGAGATCCGCCAGGGCCCGAACCCGGGCGTGACCCTGGGCGCCGGTGCTGCCCTGGGTGCAGCCGCAGCTGGTGCCTGGGCCCTGCTGCGCCGAAAGTAGGCCGATGCTACCAGCGTCTTTTGCCCCGAACCTGTACGAGCACTTCAGCCTCGATTCACGCGCGACCTCACGAGAACTGGGCGTGCAGTTGGCGGCTGCCGACGCTCACCTCGAAGGCCTCGGCTACCTCCCCGAAGCCCCAGAGCGCGAGGAGCTTGCCGTTGCCTCCCGCATTCTATGCGAGCCTTCCTCCCGCGCCAGCTATGACCAAAAGGTCGAGTCCGGCGCCCAGCTCACGTGGGCGCAGCTGGAGGATTACGCGACTACCGGCCGGTGGGGTGAGAGCGCGCACGCCCCAACGCCAACTCCGCCCCGCGATGATGCGCGGCGCGCCTCTCCCGGCAACCGCGTGCTCATGGCCGTCATTGACTACTTTCTCGCGGCCCTCGTGGTGTCCTTCATCGTCGGCTTTGGCTTTACCAACCCGGATGATAATTCGGTGTGGATCGTCAGCATCTCCAGCATCTTCACGGTGGCTTACTACATCTGTTTCGAGGTCCTCGCCGGGGCAACACCTGCGAAGATGATTGCCGGGTATACCGTGCGCGATGTGACGACCCACGAGAAGCTCACCTGGCAGCAGAGCATCAGGCGCAACTGGTGGCGCGTGGCCTCCCTCGTGCCGCTCATTGGGCCGCTGATCGCCTTTTTTGGTGCCCTCTACGTGGTGACCACGATTGGGGCCAAGAACAATCTACGCGGCCAGCACGACATCATGGCTAACGCCGAAGTAGTGAAAAAGTAGCAACCACTACGACGAGGAGCGCGACGAGCCCCGCCACCATCCAGCCAATCCAGCCCTGCGAGCCTTCGAAGGACGAAGACTCCGCAGCCACCTCCGCGGTGGCGGGCGCAGCCGGGGTGGTGGGAGCCGGGCTCGTAACCGCAGACTCCGCGGGCTCTTCCTTTCCGGCTGCGAAGTCATCTAGGTGCCCGACGCCATCGCCGGCGCGGACGTCGGAGGCTTCGTCGAGAAGCATCTGCGCCTGCTCCCAGGCGCGGAACCCATGCTCGACGGTCGTATCGAGGAGAACCGCCTGGAGGCGGCGCCCATCGCGGTCGATAGCGCCGACGAAGGTATGGTGTGCGTCCTCGGTATAGCCCGTCTTGCCGCCGATGCCATCCGGGTCGTTGAGGAACAGCCCATTGTCGTTCCACAGCTCATAGCCGGGCATGTCACCCCAGCCGGGAAACTCCACGTGCTCGGTGTCGACGATGCGCGCGAAGGTGTCGTTGGCAAAAGCCGTGCGGTAAATCAGCGAGATATCCGCCGCGGACGTCGACATGCCTGCCGCGTCCAGCCCCGAGTAGCTCGCCGCTACCGTCGAGCGCGTGCCAATCTCCTGTGCCTTCGCATTGACCTTTGCCAATGCTTCATCGTCCCCGCCAACAGCCTGCGCGAGAGCGTGCGCGGCGTCGTTGCCGGAAGCCATGAGCAAACCCTGCAAAAGCTGCTCCACGGTGTAGACCCCATCGGGGCCGAGGCCGACAGCGGAGCCCTCGATGGAGGCGTCGTCAAGCGTGGCGGTGATGCGCTGGTCGAGGGGAAGCTCCTCGATGACCACGAGCGCTAACAGTGCTTTGATGATGGAGGCCGGGCGGTAGCGCCCATTGGGATCCTTCATGGCGATGATTTCGCCGGTGTCCAGGTCACTGACCATCCACGCCGACGCCACCACGTCCTTATTGACCCGAAAACCGCGCGGAGCGGTCACGCCGCAGGCAGCGCCCTCAACAGCGGGCAGGGGAGTGGGCGCGACTTGGCCGGGGGAGAGTCGCTCGGAGGTGGTGGTTGGCTCCTCGGGAACGAGGGAGTGCGGGCAAGAGTCGGTATCCGGCGCGGTGGTGCGCGTGGGCGACGTTGACTCTTCCTCCTCTGCAAACGCCGGTGGCGTCGCGGCTAAGGCGAGGGCAGTCAGGATCGCGGGGACATGTTTCATAGCGTGCTTAATCCTAGACCCCGTCCTAGGATGAACCTCATGCATGACGCACCTCTGATTAGTCCCGAAAACAAAGACTCCGGCGCCGAGATTTTCGCCGGCCTGCCCAAGGTGACGCTCTTCGCGCCGCTGCCCACGGATGCTTCGACCCCGGACGAGCTCCGCGCGGCCACGCACGCTGTTGTACAAGCGCTTGCCGACGACCACGTGGTCTACGCCGAGCTCCGGCTGAGCCCCGGCGCCTTCCCCTTCGACGCGGCCGAGGCCCTCGCCGCCGCGCAGGAAGGGTTGGATGTTCCTGGAATCGATGCTCGGCTTATCGTCGAGGGCGATGCCAGCGAGGCCGCGGTGGGCGTGGCGCTGACCGAGCTGTCTGCGGCTGAGAAGCTCCGCGCGGACTTCATCCCGTGGGAGCGCGATGTCGATTCTTATGAGGATGCCGTGGCTGCAGTGCAGGCGGGTGCGACGCGCCTTGTTCATGCCACTGATCTTGTCGATGACTTCAGCGCGGATCTCGACGGCGTTCGCCCAGGCAGGGCCTCTGCGTGGGTGCGGGATCGCCGCATCGCGCTGACCTTCGCGCCGCTGGAGGAGCTGCCCGCAGAGGAGTTGGCTGATCACCCTCTGCCGCTGCTGCAGCAGCTCGGCTTTACCTGCACGGTGGCGGGGGAGAAGCTCAGCGACGTCTTCTTGGCCCTGAGCGAGACCTTTGGCTACGGGCTGGAGGAGTTCTTCGACCTCACCATCAAGGCGATTGAGAACTCTTTTGCCAGCGAAGAGGACCGCCAGCGCCTCATCGAGCAGAAGATTCTGCCCGCGTACGAGGAGCTGGCGGATCCGGAATTCGCGGAGGACGCTTCCGAGACAGAAGAAGCGGAAGAAGAGACTGAGTCCTCCGACTAGAAACTAAAAGCGGGAGAAGCGCTTCGTCAGCATCTCCTCCAGGCCCTTCCAGGACTCCGCGTGCTCGGTGTAGGGCTTGGAGGGAACGTAGCCTGCGTGCTCGGTGGAGCCGAGCATGTAGCCCAGGTAGTCCTGGAATCGCGGGTTCTGCAGCATGTAGGAGTTGATGGAGTCATCCCCGGACCAGTCGGCAGCATCGGCGCAGACTTCGTAGCAGCGACCCATCTGATCCGTATCGACCGCCTCCGGGCCCTTCTCAATGTCACGCACGATGCCGTTGAAGTTGTACTGGTTATCCGGGTGAACCGTGACCTCCAGCTCACCGGCGTTCGCTGCGGCAACGACCTCCTCCCAGGTGGAGACCTTGGCCAAGTCGTGGTCGTCATTTTCCATGATCCAGCGCACGAGCACCTTGGAGCTGGGGAAGGTGAAGATCTCGCCCCACTTGCCCAGGAACACTGGCTTGCCGTCGAGGTAGGTGCGCAGGGTGTAGACAGTCCTTTGGTCGGCGGTGATCTTTACCGGGTCGATGCCTGCGGCTGCCCACGGGGAGCTGTCATAAGGATCTGCCGATTGTGCGGCGGCCTTGCGCTCTTCTTCGGCCTTTTTGCGTGCTTCCTCCGCCGCTTCGGTGGCGGAGGAAATGCGGGTGGCGGCGCTCGTGGTTGCATCCTGGGTGAAATCAGAAGAAGGAACGACCTTGACCACCTTGTCGAGGTCTTCGATCACTGCGCGCCAGTTGCTGTGGATAACGCGGCCCACGCCGGACCACTCGCTCATGCCCTGGTCGCCGGCGTAGTGATCTGCACCGCGGGCAGGGTTGCGCAGGATGGAGTGCGAAGCGAAGAAGATGACGGTGTGCTCGGCGCCGCTGACCTCTGCCAGCGAGTGCGCAATCTCCAAGCAACGCGCGACCGTGGAGACGTTCTCGTGGCTCGGGCGGCCAGCGAGGTACTTCGGCATGCCGACGAGGTCGTACACGTGCTTCTTTTCAGGAACCACGCGGTCTGCCGCTTGGGAGTTGAACACTTCCCACTTGGGGTGATCGAGCAAGTCATGCTTCGTCCCCGACTCGAGGAAGCACAGCATTTCGGCTTCCGTTTTAAAGAGCAGGACAGACTCGTCATCACCGAGAAATGCCTGCCACTCGGAGCCGTTCTGGCGCCACTTTGGCGCCCATAGGGTATAAAAATCGCCCTCGGAAAGGGAGAGTTGGATAGGGACAATAGCGCGGGTGTTCATGGGGAAACAGTCTACCCTGTGGGCCTCCAGAAGCCTTTGAAAGCCATCCCCATGTTGTTGGTGCGCAATGGATTGGTTTGCACGGGGCTTCCGGCCTCCACCATCTGCCCGTCGCCGGAGTACATCGCCACGTGCCCATCCCACACGATGAGGTCACCGGGTTGCAGCTCCTCCGCGCTGACCTGTCGGCCCACGGTCTGGCTTTCAGCGGTGCGCGGTAGCTCCACGCCGGCCTGGCGCCAGGCCCATTGGGTGAGTCCTGAGCAATCGAAACTACCGTTGCCGGTTCCGCCCCAGCCATAAGGAGTCCCCACCTGGGATAGCGCTGCTTGTGCTGCGGCCTGTCCCTGCGTGGTTGCCCCGTTCTCCGCCGCCGGAGCGACGAGCGCGTGGCGCGCCGTGTTTTCTTCTTGGGGGCCACGCACCGAAGGCTGGACCGCACGCTGGCCGATGGGAACGAGGGGAGCCGCCGCCTGCAGAAGTTCGCCGGCTAAGTGCTTCAAGCGCTGAAGTGCCTTGCCGACGTACTCCATAGCGAGAGCCTGCAAAGCTGAGCGTGCCGCGGCCTGTGCCGCCGGGTTCGGAATGAGCAACCCCAGAGCTATAGGTAAACCGCGCTGGAGTAGCTCGAAGCCCAGTCCGATGAGTTCCCTGATGGCCGCTGAAATCAGCCCGCGCGCGGAATCCAGAGCGGAGCGGGCCGTGGAAAGATCCTCAGTGGCTTGGCGGGCGGTGTCCAACAGCGTTCGCGGATCACCGTGCGCTATCTCCGCGAGGGGTCCCGCGGCAGTGAGATCGGGCACAGTGGGCAGGGAGACGTCGGGAAGCTGCGCCGGCTGCATCCGCGCAATCTGAGCTATCGCTGATTCCAACATCACAGACCTCCACACGCGCTCGCGAGGCCACTATCGGTCTCCTCGGCTTCCCGCGCCATGCGGAAGCTGGACTCTGCCACCGCTCCGGCATCGGCCCTGACCTGGGCAAGGCGTGCTGTGAGATTCTCCATGGCGGCGTTGAACGCACTGCTAAAGCCGTCCACGACCGGCTCTATCGGTAGCTCGGGAGAAGGAGCGGGAGAGGCCTGAGAGACAGTGGCAAGTTCGTGGGCTAAGCGGCGAGTGTGTTCAGTATCAATGGTGAAAGTATCGAAGCTAGTCATGGCTTATTAGACTGTGCCGCCCGCTGATCGGTTCCCGGCCGATTCTTATACAGTGAAGGGCATGGATATCCACGTAGTAGACCACCCCCTCGCCACCTCCCGGCTGACCCTCATGCGCGATGCCCGCAGCGACAACGCCGCCTTCCGCGCTGCCTTGCGAGATCTGGGCACCATGCTTGTTTATGAGGCGGCGCGCGACCTGCCCGTTGAGCACTTTGAGTGCGTCACACCCGTCGCCACGGCCGACGGTACCCGCCTGCAGGACCCGCCAATTATCGTGCCCATCATCCGTGCTGGGCTGGGCATGATTGACCCGGCGCTGTCGATGATCCCTGATGCCCAAGTTGGCTTCATCGGCATGGCGCGCGATGAAGAAACTCACGAGCCGGTGCCTTACCTGGAAGCTCTGCCGGAGGATCTCAGCGGTCGGAGTGTCTTCGTGGTTGATCCAATGCTGGCCACGGGTGGTTCCCTCCTGCACTCCCTGAAGCTCCTGGCAGATCGCGGCGCTACCGACATCACGGCAATCTGCATGGTCTCCGCGCAGCCTGGCGTCGATGCGCTGGCTAACTCGGGGCTGCCAGTCCGCTTGGTCACGGCAGCGATCGATCCCTCCCTCAACGAGGATGCCTACATCGTCCCGGGCCTCGGCGATGCCGGCGATCGCCTCTATGGTCCCCGCAATATCGACCTGTAGCGAAACCATCGGTCGGGGCAGACCGCTCAGTATATCTAGCGCGTGACCTGCCCGACTAACTGAACCGCATGGTCTAGTTGTAGACTCTTCCCAATAGGAAACCACGGAGGAGGAAGCAGTGATCTCGGACTACGTCAGTGAGTGGTTCAGCAACCACCGCGCGGAGGTCATCGCGTGGCGTCGCCATATCCACCGCCACCCGGAGACCTCCAATAACGAGGTGGAAACCACCCGCTTCTTGTCCCGCACCCTGCGCGAGTACGGCTTGGAGCCGCAGCTTTTCCCCGAAACCGGCCTCATGGTGGACATTGGTCCCGATACGGAACTCGGGCGCCTGGCCTTCCGCGCCGACATCGACGCGCTTCCTGTCACCGAGGTCACCGGCCTCGAATACACCTCCGAGGTGCCCGGCGTCATGCATGCGTGTGGGCACGACATGCACACCACCATCGCACTTGCTACGGCCTGCGCCTTGGCGGACCTCAACCGCGAGCATCCGCTGGATTTCGGTGTTCGTGTTATCTTCCAGCCCGCTGAAGAGGTGTGGGTGGGCGGTGCCACCGACGTTATCGAGTGGGGCGCGCTCGAAGGTGTGAACTCCATCTTCGCCGTCCACGTTGAACCGAAGCTGCGCGTCGGGCGCATCGGCGTCCGCGCCGGCGCGATCACCTCGGCCACCGATGTTGTGGAAATTAACGTCTCTGGCCCGGGCGGGCACACGTCACGCCCGCACTTGTCGGCAGACGTCGTCTATGCCCTGGGCAAGCTGCTGACGGATCTGCCGGGCTTGCTCTCGCGCCGCGTCGATCCGCGCACCGGCACCGTTTTGGTGTTTGGCCAGGTGAATTCGGGTTATGCCCCGAACGCGATTCCCGAGACCGGCTCTGTGTCCGGCACGATGCGCACGGCGGACATTGGCATTTGGCGCGACATGCAGCAGCTCTTCGCTGAGTTGGTGGAACAGGTGCTAGCGCCCTTGGGCGTGGAACATGAGTTGGTCTATCACCGTGGGGTTCCGCCCGTGCTTAACGACGACGTCTCCACCGCCCTCCTCGCCAGCGCTGCCCAGGCCATCGACCCGCAAGCCGTGGTTCAGGCCCCACAATCCTCGGGCGGCGAAGACTTCTCGTGGTACCTAGAGAAGGTTCCCGGCTCCATGGCCCGTTTGGGCTGCTGGTCTGGTGAAGGAGAGCAGCATGATCTCCACATGGGGGATTTGGCGCCTGATGAGCGGGCCATCGGCGTGGGTGTCAAACTCTTTGGTTCCGTAGCAGAACAGTTCGCCAACGTGGAGGATTAAGCGCCTAAGCACTACACTGTGACAAGGATTTCCCAGAGTTCTTATAGGCAGAATTTTAAAAAGGAGCGACAGTGTCACAGGAAGCCCCCCGCATCGTAATTATCGGCGGTGGCCCCGCAGGCTACGAGGCTGCGACCGCCGGCGCCAAGTACGGCGCGCACATTACGTTGGTTGAGGAACAGGGCCCGGGTGGCTCCTCCGTTCTCTTGGACTGCGTGCCCTCGAAGTCTTTCATCGCTGGCGCCAACATTCGCACCGACTTCCGCCGCGCGGATGATATGGGCCTGAACCACCAGCTCGGCTCGCTGCAGCTGAGCCTGGAGGCCCTCAACGGCCGTGTGCAGGCGCTGGCTGCTAACCAGTCCCGCGACGTGCGCGCGGGCCTAGAGAAGATCGGCGTCAAGGTCATCGATGGGCGCGCTGCCTTCTCCGAGGACCAGCACGGTGTGAAGGGGGCAGCGCATAAGATCGATGTCACCCACAAAGATGGCACCACCGAAACCCTCGACGCGGACCTGGTCCTCGTTGCCACCGGTGCCACCCCGCGCATCTTGCCGGGCGCGCAGCCGGACGGCGAGCGCATCCTGACCTGGCAGCAGGTCTATGACCTCAAGGAGGAGCCGGAGCACCTCATCGTGGTGGGTTCCGGTGTGACCGGTGCGGAGTTCGTTTCTGCTTTCGCGGAGATGGGAGTGCGCGTGACCATGGTGGCGTCCCGCGACCGCATTCTGCCGCACGATGACGCTGACGCTGCCGACGTCCTCGAGACCGTCCTGGCTGAGCGCGGCGTGGAGCTGGAGAAGAACTGCCGCGTGGAGACGGTCTCCCGCACAGAAGACGGCAACGTCGTGGTCAAGACTCAGGATGGCCGCGAGATCCACGGTTCCCACGTCATCATGTCGATTGGTTCCATTCCGAACACCAAAAACCTCGGCTTGGAGCACGTTGGTGTGGCCACCACGCCGTCCGGCCACATTGAGGTTGACCGCGTCTCTCGCACCAACGTCGCCGGCATCTATGCCGCCGGTGATTGCTCCGATCTGTTCCCGCTGGCTTCCGTTGCGGCAATGCAGGGCCGCATCGCCATGTACCACTCCCTGGGTGAGGGTGTGTCCCCGCTGCGCTTGAAGACCGTGGCAACCGCCGTGTTTACCCGCCCAGAGATCGCTGCCGTGGGCTTCACCCAGGCAGAGATTGAGGCCGGTGAGGTCGCTGCCCGCACCGTCATGATGCCGCTGAACACCAACCCGCGCGCCAAGATGCGCTCCCTGCAGCATGGCTTCGTCAAGCTCTTCTGCCGCGCTACCTCCGGCCGTGTCATCGGCGGCGTTATCGTCGCGCCGACCGCCTCCGAGCTTATCCTGCCCATCGCCGTGGCGGTGACCAACCAGCTCACGGTGAACCAGCTGGCGGATTCCTTCGCGGTCTACCCGTCCCTGTCGGGCACCATCACGGAGGCGGCCCGCCGCCTTGTCGCCCACGACGACCTTGAATAAAGACCGCGAGTAAATCAGACCTGGCTCTGGTTTAGCTTCGGCTCGGATTTATAAGCCCAGTGTGCTCACGGCATGCTGGGCTTCTTCCATGGTGAATCTCTCGCCGTACTCGCTGGTGAGCTGATCGAGCAGCGCCGGGCCGGACATCGGCATCATCTCCTGGTAGTTTTCCGCTGCCTCGACGGCTTCGGCCATCCAATCAGCATTTGCCGTGTCCACGGCGTACTGTGCCTGTTCCGGTGTGAACTTCTCTCCGTACTCGGAGGTCAGCTGGTCATAGAGCTTGGCCTTGGAAAAGGCGGCGAAATCCACGTAGTGTTCGGCGGACTCGAGAGCCTCGGCATTCCAATCCACATCGAGCTGATCCATGGCGTACTGCGCCGCCTCCGGGGAGAATTGCGAGCCGTATTCGCTCGTGAGCTGGTCATAGAGCTTAGCCTCAGAGAAGGCAGAAAAGTCCACATAGCGCTTCGCCGCGCGCAGAGCATTCTTGTGCTCTGTGGGTACGGCGTTGTCATCGTTGCCAGTATCGCTTGCAGTGGATTCCACGTCAGCTGCGGCATTGTTGATATCGACGGCCGTGATGCTTGTGCTTGGCTCCGGTGCGGCGGTGTTGGTCGGGTCATCGCCGTCAGAACCCGCATTGAGGGCGACGCTGCCGAGCACCAATACCGCGATTGCCCCCGCGCCCCACTTGAGGCAGCCGCCTTTCTTCTTTTTCTTCGGTGCTGCCTGCCCTGAGGTTGGTTCCGGAGAGAACTGGGGAGCTGCATAAGGGTTGGACATGAGAGAGAACCTCCTGCATAGGTGAGTGAAGAGAACTCGGCGTGGTGCCGAACACGTCCTATAGTGGCAAGCCCACCGGACATCGCCGCAAGAGATTCGAAAGCCTAGGCGAAAATGAGAGAACTACGAGGTGGCGTATGCCGTCACCGGCGTGGCATTGAGGTCGAGGCTGACGGGCCGGCCCGCCTGCGGGAAGGCGCGCTGCGGGCACGCCGGGCGCGGGCAGGCGGCGCAGCCGGGGCCGATGGGGGTCGCCTCGGAAGGGGAGAGGTTGAGCGCGTCCGCGTAGACCACGCGATCCGCTTGTGCGATATCGCAGCCTAGGCCCACGACGAATTCCTTGCGCGGCGTGCCCCAGGCCTGGGCCTGTCCTTGGACGAAGCGCGCGATCCATAAGTAGGTGTGGTCATCGGGCATCGAGGCCACCTGGCGCGTGATGCGGTTGGGCGTTTCAAACGCGCGGTGCACCACCCACAATGGGCAGGAGCCGCCGCTGCGGGCGAAGTGGAAAGCGGTGGAGGACTGGCGCTTGGAGATATTGCCCGCGCGGTCGGTGCGGATGAAGGAGAAGGGAACACCTTGGTGGCCGGGTCGCTGTAACGTCGCCAAGCGCTGCGCGGTGGTTTCGAAACCAGTGCCAAAGGCCGTCGCGATGACGTCGATGTCATAGCGCGTTTCCTCTGCGGTGGCGAGGAACTGGGTATAAGGCATGGTCACGGCGGCGGCAAAATACTGCGCGAGGCCCAGAGTGCCAATGGTCTGCGCTTCCTCGCCCGGCAATTCTGCGACGAGTTCCGCGCAGTGCTCCGGGTAGGCCAGCAGGCAGTACTGAAGGGCCATCTCAAAAACCAGCTGGGATTCCGTAAGGCCCGCGCGCAGGTGCAGCTCCCGGTTGTGGAAGGTGCGTCGGCGCGGGGACGAGGAGGAAAATCGCGTCGTAACGCCGAACTCATCTTGCAGGACGGAAGCCAAGCGCCCGCGGCGCAGAACTCGGTCCCCGAGCGAATCGGAAAGCTCCTCGGCAGCGATGTCGAGACTGTGGACGTAGTTGTGCGCGTCGTAAAAGAAGTCGCGGACCGCTTCGAAAGGGCCGGGTTCGGCGGGGGTGTGCGCGGCGGCGTCGACAAGCCGGGGCAGAAGTTCGGGGAAGCGCCCGCTGAGATCGGTAAGAGTTGCCTCAGATGCTTCGGGGAAGAGTTGGCGCAGCTCGGCGAGCGCACGCAGGTCACGGTCCCCAGCGAAGTAGGTGGCATCAACGCCGAAGCGTTGGGTCAGCTGCATGAGGACGGTGACGGTGAGCGGGCGCTGGTCATTTTCCAACTGATTGAGATAGCTGGTGGATAGCCCCAGCTGCTTCGCCATGGCGGCTTGCGTGAGGTGGCGTTCCTTGCGTAATGCGTGGATTCTCGCCCCCGCGTAGTGCTTGGTCACCGTCTGTTTCCTCCTAAAAAGCCTTCCTGCCTGGGGATTCCACAAGTTTTGCAAGTAACGCAAATCCCTGCAACAGATAGTCACAGTTTACACATGTGGCAGGGCGCACGGACTGGGGTTAGTGTGATGCCTATCGCAATCGTTGTTCTTGTCTAGGAGGAGAACCCCTTTGATTAACCACGAAGTACGTACCCACAAGTCAGCCGAGAACTTCCCCATCGAAGAGCACCTCGCCTACAAGATCGCCAAGGTAGCCGCCGATCCCGTCGAGGTTCCGGCCGAGACCACCGAGATGATCATCAACCGCATCATCGATAACGCCTCCGTGGCCGTCGCTTCCGCCACCCGCCGCCCGGTTACCTCCGCCCGCGTCATTGCGCAGGCTCACCCGGTGCAGGAAGGCGGCGCCACCATCTTCGGTGTGGACGGCGCTTATTCCGCAGAGTGGGCAGCCCTAGCCAACGGCACTGCCGTGCGCGAGCTGGACTACCATGACACTTTCCTCGCCGCCGATTACTCCCACCCGGGCGATAACATCCCGCCGATTCTGGCCGTGGCACAGCACAAGGGGCTGACCGGCAAGGACCTCATCCGCGGCCTGGCTACCGGCTATGAAATCCAGGTCAACCTGGTTAAGGGCATCTGCCTCCACGAGTGGAAGATCGACCACGTGGCGCACCTCGGCCCCTCCGTCGCCGCGGGCCTCGGCACCATGCTGAACCTCGACGTCGAGACCATCTACCAGGCCATCGGCCAGGCGCTGCACACCACCACCGCTACCCGCCAGTCCCGCAAGGGCCTCATCTCCTCCTGGAAGGCTTATGCACCGGCCTTTGCCGGCAAGATGGGCATCGAGGCAGTGGATCGCTCCATGCGCGGCGAGGGTGCCCCGGCCCCGATTTGGGAAGGCGAGGACGGCTTCATCGCCTGGATGCTCCACTCCCCGGAGCGCACCTACACCGTCCCCCTTCCGGCGGAGGGTGAGGAAAAGCGCGCCATCCTAGACACCTACACCAAGGAGCACTCCGCGGAATACCAGGCGCAGGCCCCGATCGATATGGCCTTTGCTCTCAAGAAGACCCTCGCGGAGAAGGGCCTGAAGACGGAGGACATCGAGTCCATCGTCCTGCACACCTCGCACCACACCCACTACGTCATCGGCACCGGCGCCAACGACCCGCAGAAGATGGATCCGAACGCCTCCCGCGAGACCCTGGACCACTCCATCATGTACATCTTCGCCGTGGCCCTGCAGGACGGCGAGTGGGATTATGAGACCTCCTACTCGGATGAGCGCAAGCACCGCCAGGACACCATCGACCTGTGGCACAAGATTTCCACCGTCGAGGACCCGGAGTGGACCCGCCGCTACCACTCCAACGACCTGGAGGAAAAGGCATTCGGCGGCAAGGCCGTCATCACTTTCAAGGACAGTACCGTCATTGAGGATGAGCGCGCGGTGGCCGACGCCCACCCGCTCGGCGCCCGCCCCTTCGGCCGCGAGGAATACATCAACAAGTTCAAGAAGCTCGCCGCCGGCAAGGTCTCGGAGGAAGAGCAGGAGCGCTTCCTTGCCGCGGTACAGGACCTGGAGAATCTCACCGACCTCAACGAGCTCAACGTTCGCCTCACCGACGAAGCACTCGCTACCGCACCAGAAACCCCGAAGGGACTGTTCTAAATGGCTGGTCTGTTTGGCTCCACCATCAGCAACGCAGAAAAGCGCAAGAATTTCCGCGAGGCGCTGAACGCGCCGGGAATCACCACCCTGCCGGGAGCGTTCAACCCGCTCACCGCGCGCCTTATCCAAGACCTTGGTGGCTTCGGCGGCGTGTACGTCTCCGGCGCGGTGTTGGCCAATGACTTGGGCCTGCCGGATATCGGCCTGACCACTCTCACCGAGGTGGCGCAGCGCGCCGGGCACATCGCTCGTGCCACGGACTTGCCGGTGCTTGTCGACGCCGACACTGGCTTCGGCGAACCCATGTCCGCCGCTCGCACGGTTGCCGCGCTGGAGGACGCTGGCCTGGCCGGCTGCCACCTAGAAGACCAGGTCAATCCGAAGCGCTGCGGCCACCTCGATGGCAAGGAAGTGGTGCCGACGGATCTCATGGTCCGTCGCATCACCGCCGCCGTCAACGAGCGTCGCGATGAGAACTTCATCATCTGTGCCCGCACGGATGCCGCCGGTATCCACGGCATTGATGACGCTATCGAGCGCGCCAAGGCCTACGCCGACGCTGGTGCGGACCTCATCTTCACCGAGGCCCTGTACTCGCCTGAGGACTTTGAGAAGTTCCGCGCCGCCGTGGATACCCCACTGCTGGCCAACATGACGGAGTTTGGCAAGACCGAGCTGCTGTCGGCTAAGCGCATCGAAGACTTGGGCTACAACGCCGTCATCTGGCCGGTGTCCACCCTGCGCGTGGCCATGGGCGCTACCGAAGAATTCCTGCGCGACATGCAGGAAACCGGACTGCAATCCGAGGAGTGGCTCGAGCGCATGCAGCACCGCTCCCGCCTTTATGAGCTGGTGCGCTACGACGAGTACAACGCCTTTGACCAGAGCGTGTTCACGTACTCGAAGGACACTTACAAGCCCACTTTTGATTAATACCCCATAACTGCAAAGGAGAAATACCATGTCTGAGACCCCAGAGATCCGCAAGGGCCTGTACGGCGTTGTCGTTGATGAGACCGCCATTTCCAAGGTCGTCCCGGAGACCAACTCCCTGACCTACCGCGGTTACCCGGTCCAGGAGCTCGCCCGCTACTGCTCGTTCGAGGAAGTGGCGTACCTGCTGTGGAACGGCGAGCTGCCGAACCAAGGTGAGCTCGTGCGCTTCTCCGCTCGTGAGAAGGCACTGCGCCACCTGGACCGCCACCTCATCGACCTCATCACCTCCATGCCAAAGTCCTGCCACCCGATGGACGTTCTGCGCACGGCAGTCTCCTTCATTGGTTCCCAGGACCCGGAGGAGTACACCAAGGACTCTGAGCACATCCGCCGCACCGCGCTGGAGCTCATGGCGAAGCTGCCGACCATCGTTGCGCTCGATATCCGCCGCCGTCGCGGTGAGGGCTACATCGAGCCTTCCCGCAAGAAGGGCTTTGCGGAAAACTTCCTGTGGATGGTCTTTGGTGAGGAGGAAGGTTCCCCGGCACTGTCGCGCTCCGATATTGAGGCCTTCGATAAGTCCCTCATCCTCTACGCTGAGCACTCCTTCAACGCCTCCACCTTCGCCGGCCGCGTGGTGACCTCGACGATGTCGGACACCTACTCTGCCGTCACTGCCGCCATCGGCGCTCTGAAGGGCCCGCTGCATGGAGGTGCCAACGAGGCCGTGATGAAAAACTTCCTCGAGATTGGTGACCCTGCCAAGGTAGAGGAGTGGACGCTCAACAAGCTCAAGAACAAGGAGCTTGTCATGGGCTTCGGTCACCGCGTGTACAAGAACGGTGACTCCCGCGTTCCGACCATGGAGGCAGCCTTCCGTGAGCTGGCCAAGGACCACGGCCAGGAGCAGTGGGTGGAGGTGTACGAAATCATGGCGAAGACCATGTATGAGAACACCTCCATCAAGATCCAGCCAAACCTGGACTTCCCGGCTGGCCCTGCGTACCACATCCTGGGCTTCGACATTGAGTTCTTCACCCCGATCTTCGTGATGGCCCGCATCACCGGCTGGACCGCACACATCGTGGAGCAGAACGAGAGCAACTCCCTCATCCGCCCGCTGTCTGCCTACAACGGCAAGGAGCAGCGCTCCGTTCCGCCGAAGGAAATCTAGCGAAGGAAGAATTAGACCAGCGTGCTCATGCAGTGCGCTGGTCTTTTCGCTTCTATTTTCCCAGTTTATGTACAGGTTGCGGATTTC
Source organism: Corynebacterium sp. HMSC035E02 (assembly GCF_001836065.1). Lineage (NCBI taxonomy): Bacteria > Bacillati > Actinomycetota > Actinomycetes > Mycobacteriales > Corynebacteriaceae > Corynebacterium > Corynebacterium sp. HMSC035E02. The sequence goes on along the minus strand of NZ_KV827337.1, from coordinate 77,927 downwards.
TGTTGACCTATATGTCGAATTCCGCCTCACGTGAGTACGAAGGGCACTACTCTGAGATCTGTATCGTGCTTATCTGAAAGGATTACTCCCAGTGTCTGATACCGCCCACAAATCCTTCTCCAAGGTCTTGGTGGCAAACCGCGGCGAAATTGCCGTGCGTGCTTTCCGTGCGGCCTTCGAGGTTGGTGCCAAGACGGTCGCCATTTACCCCAAGGAAGACCGCAACTCCTTCCACCGCGCGTTCGCTAACGAGGCAGTGCGCATTGGTACCGAAGGCCAGCCGGTCAAGGCTTACCTGGACATCAATGAGGTGATTCGCGCCGCCAAGAAGTCCGGTGCGGATGCCATTTACCCAGGCTATGGCTTCCTCTCTGAGCGTGCGGATCTGGCCCGCGCATGCCGCGACAACGGCATTAAGTTCATCGGCCCCACCGCTGAGACCCTAGACTTGACCGGCGACAAGGCTGCCGCTGTGGCTGCGGCCGAGGAGGCGGGGCTGCCGACTCTGAAGGACTCGAAGCCCTCGACGGACGTCGACAAGCTGGCGGAATACTCCAAGGACTTTGAGTTCCCCGTCTTCGTAAAGGCAGTTGCCGGCGGTGGCGGCCGCGGTATGCGCTTCATTGAGAACGAGGCGGAGCTGAAGACCAAGTGTGCGGAGGCTTCCCGCGAGGCGGAGGCCGCTTTCGGTGATGGCAACGTCTACCTTGAGACCGCGGTGATTCGCCCGCAGCACATTGAGGTGCAGATTCTGGCTGACTCCCAGGGCAACGTCATGCACCTGTATGAGCGTGACTGCTCCGTGCAGCGTCGCCACCAGAAGGTCGTGGAGATTGCCCCGGCCCCGACGCTGGACCCGGAGCTGCGTGACCGCATCTGTGCGGACGCCGTGAAGTTCTGTGAGCACATCAACTACGAAGGCGCCGGTACCGTTGAGTTCCTCGTCGATGAAAAGGGCAATCACGTCTTCATCGAGATGAACCCGCGCGTGCAGGTGGAGCACACCGTAACTGAAGAGGTCACGGGCGTGGACATCGTGAAGTCCCAGATGCAGATTGCCGCGGGCTTTTCCCTAGACGAGCTGGGTCTCAAGCAGGAAGACATCCACATCAACGGCGCGGCCCTGCAGTGCCGTATCACTACTGAGGATCCTTCCAACGGTTTCCGTCCGGATACCGGTACGCTGACCCAGTACCGTTCGCCGGGTGGTGCGGGCGTGCGTCTCGACGGTGCAACGGCCGTCGGCGCGGAGATTTCCCCGAACTTCGACTCCCTGCTGGTGAAGATGACCTGCCGTGGTGCCACCTTCGAGCAGGCGGTATCCCGCGCCCAGCGTGCGCTCAACGAGTTCACCGTGGCCGGCGTGGCCACCAACATCGGCTTCCTGCGCGCACTGCTGCGCGAGCCGGACTTCGTCAACACCCGCGTGGACACCAGCTTCATTCCGGAGCACCCAGACCTGCTCAAGGCCCCGCCGGCCGTGGACGAGTCTGGTCGCATCATCGACTACATCGCGGACGTGACCGTTAACAAGCCGAACGGCGAGCGCCCGACCATCCTGCGTCCCTTCGATAAGCTGCCGGATCTGGACTTTAACTCTGAGCTGCCGCGCGGTTCCCGCGATGATCTGCTGGAGCTGGGCCCGAAGAAGTGGGCGGAGAAGATCCGCAAGCAGGACGCCTTGGCCGTCACCGATACCACCTTCCGCGATGCTCACCAGTCCCTGCTGGCCACCCGCGTACGCGGCACTGCTCTGGTCACCGCGGCGGAAGCCGTGGCCCGCATGACCCCGGAACTCTACTCCGTGGAGGCATGGGGTGGCGCCACCTACGACGTGGCCATGCGCTTCCTCAAGGAGGACCCGTGGGTCCGCCTGGACTTGCTGCGCGAGGCTATGCCAAACCAGAACATCCAGATGCTGCTGCGCGGCCGCAATACCGTGGGTTATTCGCCGTACTCCAACGATGTGTGCACCGGCTTCGTGCAGGAGGCTGCCAAGTCCGGCGTGGATGTCTTCCGCATCTTTGATGCGCTGAACGACGTCACCCAGATGCGCCCGGCTATCGACGCCGTCCTGGAGACCAACACCACCGTGGCCGAGGTTGCCATGGCCTACTCCGGTGACATGTGCTCCCCGGATGAGAAGCTCTACACGCTGGATTACTACCTCAAGCTGGCCGAAGAGATCGTCAACACCGGTGCCCACGTCCTGGCTATCAAGGACATGGCGGGCCTGCTGCGTCCGGAGTCCGCATCCAAGCTGGTTATGGCTCTGCGCAAGGAATTCGACCTGCCGGTTCACGTGCACACGCACGACACCGCCGGTGGCCAGTTGGCTACCTACTACGCGGCAGCGCTTTCTGGTGCCGACATCGTCGACGGCGCCTCCGCACCGCTGGCGGGAACCACCTCTCAGCCTTCGCTGTCCGCCATCATCGCGGCGTTCTCGAACTCTTCGCGTGACACCGGTATCTCCCTCAAGGCAGTCTCCGACTTGGAGCCCTACTGGGAGGCAGTGCGTCAGCTCTACCATCCGTTCGAGAAGGGAATTCCTGGCCCGACCGGCCGCGTGTACCGCCACGAGATTCCGGGTGGACAGCTGTCCAACCTGCGCGCACAGGCTACCGCGCTGGGCTTGGAGGACCGCTTCGAAATCATCGAGGACACCTACGCTGCGGTGAATGAGATGCTCGGCCGCCCGACCAAGGTGACCCCGTCCTCCAAGGTGGTTGGTGACCTCGCCCTGCACCTCGTGGGTGCTGGCGTGGACCCAGCTGACTTCGAGGCCAACCCCACCAAGTACGACATCCCGGATTCCGTCATCGCCTTCCTGCGCGGTGAGCTCGGTACGCCTCCGGGTGGCTGGCCGCCGCTGCGCGACAAGGTCCTGGAGGGCCGCGCGCCTGGCGACGTCACCGTCAAGCCCGTCCCTGAAGAGGAGAAGGCACACCTGACTTCGGATGATTCCACCGAGCGCCGTGCTTCCCTCAACCGCCTGCTCTTCCCGAAGCAGTTCGAAGAGTTCAACGAGTTCCGCCGCACCTACGGCAACACCGAGGCGCTGACGGACACCGTCTTCTTCTACGGTCTGGAAGAAGGTAAGGACTACATTGTTCACCACTTCCCGGAGGGCTCCAACGACCGTGCAGATCTCAAGCCCATTACCTTGCGTCTTGACGCGATGGGCGAGCCGGACGAGAAAGGCATCCGCAACGTCGTGCTCAACGTCAACGGCCAGATCCGCCCGCTCAAGGTGCGCGACAACAACGTCGAGTCTACCGTCGCCACCGTGGAGAAGGCTGACCCGTCTAACGAAGGCCACGTGGCCGCACCGTTTGCCGGCGTGGTGAACCCGACCGCCAAGCCTGGCGACGAGGTCAAGGCCGGCGACCAGATCGCCGTCATCGAGGCCATGAAGATGGAAGCCTCCATCTCCGCCACCAAGGATGGCACCATCGAGCGAGTCGCCATTGGCGCCGCCACCAAGGTGGAGGGCGGCGACCTCATCGCCGTTATCAACTAAAAGTCGACTTAGGTCGTGGATGGGTGAGCAGCGTCATTCTTGGCGCTGCTCACCGGTGGTTTCTGCGGTGGGGTGGGATTTTTCCGCACTGCATTGGCCTAAGTCAGGAGGGCGTCCCTCTTAAAAGGCATCTGGCAGAAGGCATCTTTGGGTCCAAAAACGCCATCTGCAATGAGTAAAAGGCGTTTTTAGCCGTGAAAACGCCTTTTGGCAGATGCCTTTTACCAGACGCCTTTTGGCAGATGTCTCCAGCACGTCGATGGAGGCATGCAGACGTTGTGCGTTGCGAGGGGTGCGAAGAAGGTAATCCGTTTCGCGAAGATACGTGCAGCGTTCTACGGAAACGGTCGTTGTGACCCGACCTAGGTTATAGGCGGGTGAGCAACGTCGCTCTTGGCGCTGCCGTCGGCGCGCCGACGAAGGTGTCGAGTATAGTCGACACCCTTTGTCGGCTTGCGGTACTAGAAGCGCTTGAGCATCACGTGGGCATCCGGGCGGCCCGGGACGTCGATGTCGACAAAGCCCTCGGATTCATACAGCTTGCGGGCGCCGGTGTTCTCCGGCTCAATCCACAGCGAAATCGCCGGGGCTTGCTGCGCCTCGGCGAGGTCGCAGGCGTTGCGCAGGAGACGTCGCCCAGCGCCGAGGCCCCTGTAGCGGGACTCCACAGCAATGAAGAGCTCGGGGATATCCTCCGGGTCGAGGTCGGTGGCCCATTGGGACTCATCGAAAGGATCGGCCTCGGGGTTGCCGGTGTAGGCTGCGCCCTTCGCTTCGGTGGTGTAGTAGCGCAGCCACGCACCACCGACGGGAACGCGGTGGCTGGAGACTGCGATGACGCCGCCGTCGACGTGCGGGGACCATTCATCGACGTACATTCCCACGTCAGGTGTGTGGAAATCCCCGATATGGGCGTCCTCGTCACCGAGGACATCGGCGAGGAAAAGGAGACGGGAGAGGTAGGTACGGTCGTGCTCCTTGGCCAACCGTACGCCGAACTCGGAATCGTTAACGCTCATGCCTTTCGAGGCTACTTGATCTCTGAATTTAGCTACTCACAGAGTGGCTCGAGGGGCGTTGGTGGATTCTCTATGGTCCAGAGAAGAGTACTCGTGGCGGTGGTGTGGCGTGTAACTCGCGGGTTCAGTAACTCCTCGACTTTCAAGATCGAGCGGAAGGCGTGAATAGCCTCCCTGCGACGTCGTGAGCTTATGAATGGCTCATTGTGGGCCGCGCGGTTTCTGACGCGATTGATTCGCGCTAGATGTTGTTCGACTTCCTTGCGGCGTGTGTGCGGCTCAAATGCCTTGTGCAGCGCAGGAATCCACAACAATTGCTCATGAGCTGCGTCTGTTAAGTGGCGCCAGAATCCAAAGGGGAGCTCGGCGACTAAAGCTCCTGGACTGACATGCTTCGTATGATTGCGTCGCAGAGCTTCCGCTATTGATTGCCGGTTCTTATCGTTCGAATCTATTTGTACTCCGTCGCGCATTCGGTGGAGAGGTGCATTCACTGGTGACTTGGGATCTATAAGCCAATGCTGGTCCCCCAGCCACCACCGTTCCAAAACAGTGTTATAAGAGTTTCTGAGCAGAACTTCGGCGTGTGAGGCGTCGTGGAGAAATGCCATCGCGACGCTGATGTTCCATTCATATAGTGCTAATGCGGCTTCGCCGTCTTGATGAGCAGCATGAAGAAATGGCTCCCAGCGCGGTGTTGAGAGCCATTGCGTAATCCACTGGCTATCCTGATGCGCCACTGCTGCATCCCCCCGGAGCGACAAGTCAGCACCCCGGTAAGTAGTACTCAGCAGGTCAGTGACCCAGAGCAGAGCTCCACCGGGGTATCACGTCATAGAGTAATTAACTGTGCTAATCGAGGCAAGGTTTCTAGCAGTTTTGTACTGCTCTCTGTCGGCAGGGAAGCGTTAGCGAACTACTTGATCTCCAGAATCGGCTCGCCCTTGTTGATCTGCGTGCCGGTGGATACCTTGAGGTCGGTCACGGTGCCGGACTTGTGGGCCTTGACGGGGTTTTCCATCTTCATGGCCTCGAGGACGACGACGACCTCGCCCTCTTCCACTTCCTGGCCTTCCTCGACAGCGACCTTGATGACGCTGCCCTGCATCGGCGCGGTCACGGTGTCACCGGACACGCTTGCCGACGCCCCCTTGCCACGACGCTTCTTCGACTTCTTGCGCTTGCTACCACCGCCCAAGAGCAGGTTGCCCGGCAGGGCCACCTCGATACGGCGGCCGCCCACCTCGACGACGAACTTCTGGGCCGCCTCCTGCTCTTCGTCCTCGGGTGCTTCGGCGGGGTCGGTGTATGCGGGAAGCTCGTTGACCCACTCTTCCTCGATCCACTTGGTGTAGACCGTGAAGTTGCCGTCCTCGGCGGTGAAGGCGGGATCGGTGAGGATGGCCTGGTGGAAGGGGATAACGGTGGGCAGGCCCTCGATGCGGTACTCAGCCAGGGCGCGGCGTGCGCGCGCGATGGCGGTGGCACGATCCGGTCCCCAGACGATGAGCTTGGCCAGCATGGAGTCGAACTGGCCGCCAATAACGGAACCTTCGCGCACGCCGGAATCCATGCGCACACCCGGACCGGAAGGCTCGGAGTAGGTGACGACGGTTCCAGGAGCCGGCATGAAGCCCGCGGCGGCGTCCTCGCCGTTGATGCGGAACTCGATCGCGTGGCCGCGCGGGGCGGGATCCTCGGAGATGGAGAGCTCACGCCCCTCAGCAATGCGGAACTGCTCGCGCACCAGGTCGAAGCCGGTGGTCTCCTCAGTAACGGGGTGCTCCACCTGGAGGCGGGTGTTGACCTCGAGGAAGGAGATGAGTCCGTCCGCACCTACGAGGTACTCCACGGTACCGGCGCCGTAGTAGCCGGCCTCGCGGCAGATGCGCTTGGCGGATTCATGGATGGAAGCACGCTGCTCATCGGTAAGGAAGGGGGCAGGAGCCTCCTCGACGAGCTTCTGGAAGCGGCGCTGCAGGGAGCAGTCACGGGTGCCCATGACGACGACGTTGCCGTGCTGGTCGGCGAGGACCTGGGCCTCGACGTGGCGGGCCTTATCCAGGTAGCGCTCGACGAAGCACTCTCCGCGGCCGAAAGCGGTAACGGCCTCGCGGGTGGCGGATTCGAAGAGGTCCTTGATCTCCTCGCGGGTGTGCGCGACCTTCATGCCGCGGCCACCGCCGCCGAAGGCGGCCTTGATAGCAACGGGGAGGCCGTGCTCATCGGCGAAGGCTTCGACTTCTTCTGCGCTGGCGACGGGATCCTTGGTGCCCGGTGCCATAGGAGCATCAGCGCGCTCGGCGATGTGGCGGGCGGTGACCTTGTCACCCAGCTCCGCGATGGATTCCGGGGACGGGCCGATCCAGATCAGGCCGGCGTCGATGACGGCCTGAGCAAACTCGGCGTTCTCGGAGAGGAAGCCGTAGCCGGGGTGGATGGCGTCGGCGCCGGATTTGGAGGCGGCGTCGAGAATCTTGCCGAAGTCGAGGTATGACTCCGCGGAAGTCTGGCCGCCGAGTGCAAAGGCTTCGTCGGCAAGCGTGACGAATGGGGCATCGGCATCGGGCTCGGCGTAGACCGCTACGGATGCAATGTTGGCGTCGCGAGCCGCGCGGATAACACGGACCGCAATCTCACCGCGGTTGGCCACGAGGACCTTGGTGATGTTCTTGGTTTCAACTGCCACGGCAGGAACCCTCCTCCATGATTTGTGATAGGACTGCGTACTATTCTTGCACACCAAAACATGAGGATACCTTCACATCTTGGTTTCGTGTCAAAAAATAAACCCGCACCAGCGCGGATGCGGGCTTATATCGGCGTGTTGCTAGCGCTCAACGGGCATGCGAACCATGTTGCCCCATTCTGCCCACGAGCCGTCGTAGACACGGGGTGCCTCGAATCCGAGCAGGTACTTGAGGACGAACCATGTGTGCGCGGCTTGGGCTCCGACGTGGGAGTAGAGGACGGTTTCCGTTGCCGGTTCGAGCTCGCCGTAGTTGACCTTCAGCTCGCTGAGCGCGCGGAAGCAGCCGTTCGGGTAAATCGCGCGGTCCCACTCGAGGTTGATGGCGCCGGGAATGTGGCCGTGGGTCATTGTGGTGCCGTAGGCGGACTCGCCGGCTCCAGCCTTGTGGGCGGCCTCGCCACAGAACTCCTCTGGGCTGCGGGTGTCAACCACCGTGGCGGAGGAGTCACGCAGCTCGTCGACGAAAATGCGCGAGGATTCCTCGCGGGAAACCTCCGGGTAGGAGGAAGCAGAAGGCTCGGGGACCATGAAGGAGGTGTCGCGTTCTTCGGACATCCAGGCGTCCCGTCCACCGTCGAGAAGCCGCACGTCCTCGTGGCCGTAGAGCTCGAAGACCCACAGCGCGAAAGCAGCCCACCAGTTGGACTTGTCGCCGTAGAGGACGACGGTGTCGTCGCGCTCAATACCCTTGGAGCGGAGGAGTGCGGTGAAATCCTCTGCGCTGATAATGTCCCTCGCTGTGCTGTCGAGCAGCTCAGTTTGGACGTTGATGCGGATCGCGGTGGGGATGTGGCCGATGTCGTAGAGGAGTGAGTCCTCATCAACCTCGATGACGTGGAGGCCGTTGATGCCCAGTCGCGCGGACAGCCACGGTGCGGACACGAGGCGCTCAGGGTGCGCGTATTCCTGGAAAGGGGGATTCGGGTCGAATTCGGCCACGGTCCACCTGCCTTTCTCGTTGAGGGGGAACGTTCGGTTCAACTCTAGCGTGCTGGGCGGACATGTGGTCACGGGGGAGGCGTATTTGTGGTGTTGGATACATTTCTTCTGCAGTTAGCGCTGCTGCACGTTCACTGGTTATAACAAGCGTGCAGGTCAGCGGCCAAAAAGTGCGGTACGCTTGCTTTTTATGCCTTTTCGGGGGTGCTTTTCTAGGTGAGCGCGAGGGTCCAACCTGGGTTATTTTAAGAAGTGACACTCACTAACCCCCTAGTGGAAGGGAATCACTGTGCACAAAGCAATCGTCGTCTTCGAGGTTGAGGGCGGATCCGATAAGCAGATCAACGGACACCGTAAGGACACCATGCCGATCGTCGACTGCATCAAGGATGCAGGTTGGCACGCCGAGGTCGTGTTCTACCGCCCTGAGTGGTCCGAGAAGCTCTTCGAGTATGTATCGGAGAACTTCGATGCCTACATCTCCCGCGTGAACCCGGGCAACATCCCGGGCGGTGAGAAGGGCTACTTCGATCTGCTCACCAAGGTGTCCGAGGCCGGACTGGTCGGCATGTCCACCCCGTACGAGATGATGGCCTACGGCGCTAAGGATGCCTTGGTCAAGCTCAATGACACGGACCTGGTTCCGGCTGACACCGCCGCCTACTACGACGTCGAGTCCTTCCACAAGACCTTCCCGACCTCGCTGTCCTACGGTGAGCGCGTGCTCAAGCAGAACCGTGGCTCCACCGGCTCCGGCATCTGGCGCGTGCGCCTTGCCGACGAGAAGCTGGCCGAGTCCGTCGAGCCGGGCACCGCACTGCCGCTCGACACCAAGATCAAGTGCACCGAGGCTGTGGACAACCACACTGAGGAGCGCGAGCTCGGCGAGTTCATGGACTTCTGCGACCAGTACATCGTGGGTGACAACGGCATGCTCGTGGACATGCGCTTCATGCCGCGCATCGTCGAAGGCGAGATCCGCATTCTTCTCGTGGGCCCAGATCCGGTCTTCGTGGTGCACAAGAAGCCGGCCGAGGGCGGCGACGCCTTCTCCGCCACCCTGTTCTCCGGTGCCAAGTACACCTACCAGAAGCCGGAGGAGTGGCAGGAGCTGGTCGACATGTTCGCTGACGTCCGCCCGGTCATCGCTGAGAAGCTCGGTGGCGACAACATCCCGCTGATCTGGACTGCGGACTTCATGCTGGCTGATGGTGAGAATGGTGAGGACACCTACGTCCTTGGTGAGATTAACTGCTCCTGCGTGGGCTTCACCTCTGAGCTGGACATGGGCATCCAGGAGAAGGTGGCTGCTGAGGCCATCAAGCGCGTGGAGGCCAAGCACGCCTAAGCGTGTTGCTGCGCACTAGCCTTTGAGCACAAGCTTGTGATTGTTCCCCCGCCTGCGGCGGGGGAACTGTCGTTTTCTGGGGCGTGTTCCCCAAGCCGCGCTGCCGGTGAGCGAGATCTCAGGTACGTTCGGAGGGGTAAAAATTACGCCATTGTAGTGCTGTAGCGCGCTGCGAATTTCGATGATTCTCCGAAAGGTCTAACGAAAAAATGACGAACCCCAACCAGTTTGGTGAGAACGGCGATAACAGCGATAACCACGTCAACGGGTCCAACGGTGAGAACGCCGGGAACAACGGTTACAGCAGCTTCGGCGGTTACGATAGCTCCCAGTCAGGCAACGATGACGCTGCGTCCGCGTGGGGTAGCCAGGCATCGAACTCCGGTTTCGGCTGGGGTGGCCAGGCAGGATATGGCGACTACTCCGAGGGCTCCGCCGACTCGTCTGGATTCGGTTATTCCGCTCCCCAGGGTGCGCAGCCGGATGCTGAGAATCGCGGCTTTGACGCGTCCGGTTCGGGCTTTAATGCGTCCTCCGATTCCGCCGCGGACTCGGCCTATGATTCGGCGAAGAACAGCACGGAGTCTGGCACCGAGCACTCTTCCAGCTCCTCTGTCCCTGCTTCCGAAACCTTCGGCGGGCAAGATTCCCAAGCCTCTCACGGTACCTTTGGCGCTTCCTACGGCTCGTACAATGCCGACAGCGACGCGGGTGCGGCGCAGAACTCCAGCGCCGAGCACAACGCTGGCACCGATCACAATGCTGGCGCTCACAATGCTGGCGCTGATCACGCTGCGGACTCCGTGAACTCGAACCAAAGCTATGGCGGCCAGAACTACGGTAATCAGGGCTACGACAACCAGGGTTATGGCAGCCAGGGATTTTCTAACCAGGGCTATGGCTACGGCACCCCGTCGGAGTCGCACCAAGACCATGGCTTTGGTCAGCAGTCGGGAGAGGGCTTTGGAACCACGGCTTCCCACTCAACCTCCGGCTTTGGTGGCTACCCCCAACAGAACCAAGGATTTGGGGCACAAGGCCAGCAAGGTTTCGGCGCCCAAGAACAGCAGGCTTTCGGCACGCAGGATCAGCAGGGCTTTGGTCAGCAGAACAACTCGCCCTTTGCCGCCTCCCCGCAGCAGGACTACCCACAGCAGAATTCACAGGGCGGCAGCCCCTCCAAGGGCGCTGGCTTCTTCAAGGCGCTGTTTGACTTCTCCTTCAATGACTTCGTCACCCTGAAGTTCTCCTCCTTCATCTACCTGCTGCTCGTCATCGTGGCAGGGGCAGCATGGGCGGGAATGATCCTCTTCTCCTTCTTTGCTTTCACTGACAGCTTTCTCATCGGAATCTTGACGTTCCTGGGCGCTGTCATCGGTGGCGGAATCGCGTTCCTTTTCTACGTCATTCAGTTCCGTTTGATCTTGGAGTTCTTCGTGGCGAACATCCGCACCGCGCAGAACACCGGAGACCTTGTCTCTCAGGCGGATGGCGATAGCGATAAGGAATAGGTGGTCTCACGCGCTGCGCTTTTCGCAGACACGCTAATCCCGCGGCCTCACATTCGAGGTCCGCGGGATTTTTACATGTAGGAGGGGCTGTCTGAGAATTCCGGTAGCCACCACAGTTGGTTTCAGTCGTATGGTTCAGGTCAGATGGTTCATGTGCCCCCAAACAAACCATCTGTGGCCTCCTAGATGGTTTACTTGCCCCCAACTAAACCTTTTGAGTAGAACCAGGTGACTAGAACCATGTGCTTAATCCAGTAGCGTAGCGACGCACTCGGGGTCGGCATCGGAGAGCATCTGGCGGATGCGGTCATATTCTGCGTCCTCACCGATGGCCTTCGCGGCATGGCCCAGTGCGGCAATCGCGCGCAGTACGCCTTGGTTTGGTTCGTGAGAGAAGGGGACAGGGCCCCAGCCCTTCCACCCATTGCCGCGCAGGCGGTCGAGGCTGCGGTGGTAGCCGGTGCGCGCATAGGCGTAGGCGGTGATGAATGCGGTGGGCTCAGCGCCCTTGTTCTTGTCTAGTTCTTGCTCCGCCAGCAGCGCCCAGAGCAGCGGGGAATCTGGGTGGGCGACAATTCCCGCGGTGAGATCAGCGGTGCTGTCAGCACCCGGATCGGCGGGCAGATTGATGGGTGGGGGAGCGAGCATGTCTTTCATTTCCATGCCGCCCCACTCTAGCCATGTGGCAGTGAGGCCACCAGAGGGGGCGAGCTTGGATACGACTAGTCGAGGCTAAGGCTGGGGTCCGACTGGCGCCGCGAAGGCTTTGAAGCGTTCGTATACGTCATAAGGGTTACTCGAGAACTGGGAGGGAATTGAACTCGGTTGCTTTAGGTAGTGCGCGTAAGACTGAACCCGCCACTATCAAGCAAGAGATAACCGAGCACAGAACACATAGTGCCATGCTTGCCTGAAAACCAATTGCAGAAAGAAGAACGCCTGCGCTGGTGGAGGCGATGATTGGAAGTAGTCCCATCATTAGGCGTGCTCCTGCCGAGCACTTACCTATCTTTTCAGGGGGTGCAGATAACGCAAGTAGTCCACCAGAGTACGAGTTACATGCGATCGAGGGAATGACGATGAAAAATGCTGCGACTGCGATAAGCGGCCAATAATGGGAAAACACGAGAAGAAATATGTACCACATTAATTCCCAGAGCATGGTTGCTCGGATTATGTTTCTTCCAGGTAATCGCTTGATGAGGTGGTCCTGAAAAAATCCTCCAACAATCATGCCTAGGGTAAACATGGTTGAAGTTAAGCCGATTATCCAGCCATCAACTTTAAGATAGGCCAACCATAGATCTATGGACGCGATGAGGAAAAAATTGGCAAAATTCGAGCATAAATCGATGCTGAAAATTGCCCGGAGCACCGGATATTTCCAAATCCAAGCCAAAGAATATTTGCTATCGGACCAGAACTCTTTAAATGAATATCTTGGGCCGCTGATTGTTTCACCTAGGTTTGCATTGATGCTCCTTGAAGCATATACGGGACCAAGCCCTGACAGGGCTTGCGTAATAAAAGGAATAACCGGGGCGAGTCCGTAAAGGAGGCCTCCCAAGGGTAATCCGACCATCCAGATAATGTTGTCTCGAGTTTGGTTACGGCCCTGTGCTTGGACAAGTAGATTCTCTGGGATGATGAATCTTAGAATGGCGTTGGTTAGCCCTCCGAAGGTGCCTGTAATCATCCCAGCAAAAACGCTGAAGAAGAATAAGGAGATGAAGGCGAATTTACCCAGGCAGAGGAGTAGGGAAAAGGAAGACCAGATAGCAATCTGACTCAGGCCGTAAAGGAGAAGCAGATTCTTCTTATCGAAGCGATCAATGATCATTCCGGCTGGGATGGTCATGATCATGGAGCCAGCTGAGCTTGCTGCTCCGATGAGACCTGCTTGGCTTAGACTTCCAGTGAGGTAGAAGCTCGCAAGTGAAACAGGGATGGCAATGAGGGATGAGCCTAAAGCGCTTGTTGTGTCGGCGAAGAACCACCGTAAGTAATCGGGATGACTCTTGCGTACAATAGTCCAAAAATTTCCACCAGTAGTATTGTGATCTTGCATCGGTTCTCTCTATGTTTTGACAACCGCGACTGGAAACTCATGCGCGCAGCATGAACCCAGCGTCGGAATTTCGAGGTAGACAATTCTCTCGGCGGTGAAATATTGACCCGTCGAAAGCAGCGGTGTGTCAAATAGAAATTACTGATGCAGCAATGAGGACATGGTGTACTCCAAATTCCTTACTTAAGCTCTGTGCGAGTTCCTGAAGCGATTTAAAACCTGTAGATTGCAGGATCTAATTCCGCTCTCTCGCATGCAGTGAAATGTGAATCACATAATATCGGTGATTAAAAATCCAGTCAATAGGTTTGATTAAACCCAGAAGCCGGAAACGTTGAGCCCAAAGGAATACAGCGCGCGGCGCAGCACCGGCAGCGAAAGCCCGATGACGGAGGAAGGATCGCCCTCAATGCGGTCGATGAACCAGCCGCCGAGGGCTTCCAAGGTAAAGGCGCCGGCGCATTCCAGCGGCTCGCCGGTGCGGGCGTAGGCCTCGATATCGGCGTCCGAGGCCTGGGCAAAGTGCACCGTGGTGCGTGAGGCTTCAACGAAGCGCTCCTCGCCGTAGAGCACGCAATGTCCGGTGATGAGTTCCGCGGTACGCCCGGCCTGCGCGTGCCAGCGTTCCACGGTGGCCTCGGGGGTGTGGGGTTTGCCTTGGAGGGAGCCGTCGAGAAGCAGCATTGAATCCCCACCCACCACGACGTCCTCGGGATAGTCGGCAGCAATGGCCTCCGCCTTAGCAGTAGCCAAGGCACAGACGATTTCGGCGGGCTCAGCACCCGCCAGGCGCTCCTCGATGGCGCGCTCGTCCACGTGAGCCGGGGCGATGACGGGTTCCACGCCCGCACCCCGCAGGATGGACAGGCGGGAGGGGGACTGGGAGGCCAGAACCAGGCGCATGCGCTTAGTAGTAGCGGACGTTGCGGAAGGCGGACGGGTTGAATACGTCACCCGGCTGTCCCCACAGGTCGCGCTCAGAGCGGGTATCGGCGGCCTTGGCGCGCGCCTCAGAGTCGAGCTGGCTGAGCACCGTGGATAGGGCCGCCACCTCAGCGTCGGTGGGGTTGCCGCGCAGAACGGTAAACAGGGAAGCGGTCATTGGACACCTCTACAAAACGATATTGCCGTGCTTCTTCGGCAGGGTCGGAATAATCTTGCGATCCAGCAGGCGCAGGCCCTCAATGAGGGAGCCACGCGTGGCTGCCGGGGTAATAACGGAATCGACGAGACCGCGCTCAGCGGCCTGGTACGGGGTCAGGTAGGCGGCGGCCTCCTCCTCGCTCAGCTCTAGCTCGGAGGCCAGTGCGGGGGCATCGGCCACGGCGATCTCGGCCGTCGGCCACGCATAGGACAGATCCGCGCCGAGCTCCTTGGAGCCGAAGGCGATGTATCCGGTACCGTGCGCGCGGCGGACGATGACGCTGATCTTGCCCACGCTCGCCGCGGAGTAGGCGTGCACCAGCTTGGCCAGCGCCGCCTTCTCCACGTCCAGTGCCGGAGTATCGACGAACTCGATGATGGGAGTATTGAAGGCATCGCAGAGGCGGATGAAACGCGCGGCCTTGGCGGCAGCTTCCGCGTCGAGGGTGTCGCGGTTGGCGATGAAGCCCACCGTGCGGCCCTCCACGCGGCCGAAGCCGGTGAAGACACCGCGCACCTGGGCGCCGAGCTCGAAAACATCCTCACAGGTGGCGGTGACCACGTCGGCGAGATCGACGGCGCCGTCATCGCCCACGAGGGTATCGAGGGCGTGGTCGGCGTCGGTGATGTTCTCCTCCACCGAACCCGACACGATGGTGGCCTCGGTGCGGGGAGCGGCGGCACGGTTATTGGAAGGCAGGTAGGAGAGCACGCGCTTGGCGACGCTCACCTCGTGCTCCCCGTCCGCCTGCAGGTCACCGTCCGGAGCGATGACTACATCGGACAACGCGGCTACGAGCGAGGCCTCCTTCGAGTCTGCGTAGACCGCCGTGACCTGCGGGATGAGGCCGGAAGCGGTGGTAGCGCGGGCCAGGATGCGGGCCTGCATGGCGGAGGAGACGATGCCTTCCTGGGCGCGGGGCTTGTCGCTGGCGACGAGCGCGACGATGGGCACGCCGGTCTTAATGGCGAGGTCGTAGAGCTTGGTGACCTTTTCGCCGTAGACCTCGCCCATGGTGCCGTCGAACAGCGAGGCGTCCTGCGCATAAGCGCAGACCTTGCGGCCGTCCACGGTGCCGAAACCGGTGACGACACCGTCGGTGTAGGGCCGGACGTGCTCGCGGCCGAACTCGGTGGAGCGGTGGCGAGCAAGCGCGTCGGTCTCTACGAAGGATCCGGCATCGAAGAGCGCCTCGATGGCGCTGCGAGCCGCAGGGACCTCTCCCTGCGGCGCACGGGACTCGGTGAGCTTGGCGCTGAGGTCCTCGATCTTGCCAGCGGTCGTCTTCAAGTCAGTCATGGGACACTAGTGTAATACAGTGCGTCTTCTGTACTAATCTGTGCCGATCCGAGTGCGCGTTAGAGCGGGATGTTGCCGTGCTTACGCGCCGGGCGCGCGACGTTCTTGTCGGCGAAGAAGCGCAAGTTTTTGGCAATTGCACTGCGGGTTTCGGAGGGGAGAATGACGGCGTCGATAAGCCCGCGCTCCGCTGCCTTATACGGGTTGAGCATGTGGTCTTCATACTCGCGCTCGAAGGACTTGGTCAGCTCAGCCACGTCGAGGCCCTTTTCGTGGGCTGCCTTGATCTCCTTGCGGTAGATGAAGCCGACGGCGCCGGCTGCGCCCATGACGGCGATCTGGGCGGTGGGCCACGCCAGGTTGACGTCCGCGCCGAGGCCCTTGGAACCCATCACGCAGTAGGCACCACCGTAGGCCTTGCGCAGGGTGACGGTGATCTTCGGAACCGTGGCCTCGGCGTAGGCGTAGAGAAGCTTGGCGCCGCGGCGCAGGATGCCATCGTGTTCCTGATCGGCGCCGGGGAGGAAGCCGGGAACGTCGACCAGCATGATGATCGGGATGTTAAAGGCATCGCAGGTGCGCACGAAGCGGGCGGCCTTCTCGGAGGAATCAATGTCGAGGCAGCCGGCGAAAACCTGCGGTTGGTTGGCCACAAAGCCCACGGTCTGGCCCTCGATGCGGCCGAAGGCGGTCACCACGTTATCGGCGCGATCAGCCTGGATCTCCAGGTAATCGCCGTCATCGGTGAGGGTTTCGATGACTTCCTTGACGTCATAGGGCTGGTTCGGGGAGTCCGGGATGATTTCATCCAGCAGGAGGTCATTGGCAGTCTCTTCGCCCAGCTCCTCGTAGGGCTCAGCCGGTGTCAGCTGGCGGTTATTGGAAGGCAGGTAGGTCAGCAGGTCGTGGACCCAATCCAGTGCTTCCTCGTCGCTAGAAGCGGTGTAGTGCGAGGTGCCCGACTTGTGCATGTGGACTCCGGCGCCGCCGAGTTCCTCTTGGGAGATCTCCTCGCCGGTGACGGTCTTGATGACGTCGGGCCCGGTGACGAACATCTTGGACTTCTCATCCACCATCACGACGAAGTCGGTCAGCGCAGGGGAGTAGGCGTTGCCGCCGGCGCAGGCGCCCATGATGACGGAGATCTGCGGGACGACGCCGGAGGCCTTGACGTTTTGGTAGAAGGTCTTGGCAATCCAGTCCAGGGAGACGGCACCGTCCTGGATGCGGGCGCCGGCGCCTTCGTACAGGCCGATGAGTGGACGACCGGTAGTGATGGACAGCTCCATGATCTTGATCATCTTCTCGCCGTAGACCTCGCCGAGGGCGCCTCCGAAGACGGTTCCGTCCTGGGAGAAGATGCAGACCTCGCGGCCGTCGATGGTGCCCCAGCCGGTGACGATGCCGTCAGTGACCGGGCGCTTCTTGCCCATACCGAAGTCCGTGGTGCGGTGCACGGCGAGCATGTCAGTCTCGACGAAGGAACCTTCATCGAGGAGGTAGTCCAAGCGATCCCGGGCGGTGAGGCGGCCCTGGGCGCGGACCTTTTCGTGGGCCTGTTCGCCCATGGGCTGCGCCGCTGCTTCGCGACGCCTCTTCAGTTCAGCGATCTTGCCTGCGGTGGTGTCGGCGCTCAGGGAGTCAAGCTCCGACAAATGTGAGGAAATAGTCATGTTTCGACAGTGTAGAGAAGTTTTGTATAGGAATGTATAGCGGCACGCGGGTGATTTCTCTCACAGTTCACGTTTGTGCAGGTGAATGGTGGTGTAAAAGGTGAGGGAATCCTCGCATACGGCGCGTCGGGTGCATGTGGGTCAGTGTAGTGGGTGTGTAGTGAGGGGCGTCGAAAGGTGACTCAATGAAAAAGCCTCGCCCCGTAAAAGGGGGCGAGGCTTAGGTTATGTGGTTTTATTCGGGGGTGTCTGCCAGCCAACCGAGGCTGTAGAGGAAGAGTTCGGCATCTACGAGATCCTCTTCCTTGGGGAAGGTGCCCGTAAGTGTGGCGTAGGACTCTTCGATGTCCGTGTGGGTGGCTGGGATGAGACCGTGCTTGAGCAGATCTTCAGCGATGTGCGACACCAGTGGCGCCGGGTGCACCGTGTCAAGGTTGATTCCGGTGGCACTCTTGAATTCGTTAGTGATGGCGGAAAGGAATCCGGTCAGGGTATTCATTTGGCTCACCTCTCTATTTCTTGTCGTAATGATGCGGCTGTCCGCATCATGGGGTTGAACCAACTATATAGGTAAAATCCTCCAAAAGCTAGCTTTCATTCACGGCGAGTTAACTTTTAGTTAACCTAGCGGGAAATGTGAGGTGAGTTACGAAGTGTCTTTTAGGCCTCTACAGGCAGCCAAGCGTAGCCATAGGGGCCCAGCTCCACAGGGCCTAAGTCGACGGTCTGATCCGTGAAGTTGTGCAGGCACAACAACTCACCGCGCTGGAATCCCAGCACGCCCGCATAGCCGGTCTCTACGGCCTCAAAGGGCGCGGTACCGAGCTCCGGATGTGCCTTACGCTGCTGGATCAGCCCGCGCAGGCGGTGGAGGAGCGAGTCATCGTCGGCAAGCTGCTCCTCTACCGAAACCCCTACGCCGCCGACGATGGGCCGGCGCGGGTGGGCGGACGTAGTGAAGCCTGCACCCTCGCCCGGCTCCCACTGCATGGGCGTGCGCACAGCATCGCGGTCAGGCAGCTCGGGGGCATCGTTCATCCCAATCTCATCGCCGTAGTACAGAAAGGGAGCGCCCGGCAGGGTCATGAGTAGTGAATAAAAAAGCTCAATCTTGCGGTAATCATTGCCCAGCAGCGGGGCAAGGCGCCGCGCGATGCCCACGTGGGCGCGCATCTGATCATCGGGCAGGTAGTGCTCGTACATGATCGCGCGCTGGTCCGCGTTGACCATCTCTAGGGTCAGCTCGTCGTGGTTGCGCAGGAAGGTTCCCCACTGGCAGCCTTCGGGCAGTTCCGGAAGCTCCGCCATGATGTCGTAGACCGGTGTGGCATCACCCAGCGCCAGCGCCTGGTAAAGCCGCGGCATCACTGGGAAGTTGAAGACCATGTGGAAGCGGTTGCCCGTGCCGTAGAACTCCATGGTTTCCACCGGTGGCTGGTTGGCCTCCGCGATCATGATGGCCTCGGGGTAGTTCTCGTTGATGAAGGCGCGGACCTTCTCCACAAATTCGACCGTCTCCGGCAGAGACTCGCCGCCCAGTCCATCGCGTTCGTAGAGGTAGGCGATGGCATCGAGGCGGAAGCCATCCACCCCCTTGTCCAACCAGAAGGAGAGGATCTTGAAAATTTCCTCGTGGACTTTCGGGTTGTCGTAGTTCAGGTCCGGCTGGTGGGAGTAGAAGCGGTGGAAGTAAAACTGCTTGCGCTCCGGGTCCCATGCCCAATTCGAGGTCTCCGTATCGGTGAAGATGATGCGGATCTCGGGGTAGCGCAGGGGATCATCGCCCCACACATAATAGTCCCCATAGGGCCCTTCCGGATCGGTTCGGGAGGCTTGGAACCACGGGTGATCGGTAGAGGTGTGGTTAAACGCGAGATCCGTCATGAGGCGCATGCCGCGCGCGTGGAGCTCGGCGACGAGCTCGTCGAAGTCCTCCATCGTGCCGTAGTCAGGGTGGATGGAGTAGTAATCGGCGATGTCATAGCCGTCATCGCGCAGCGGGGAAGCATAGAACGGGGAAAGCCACAGGCAGTCAACGCCAAGCCACTTGAGGTAGTCAAGCTTCTCAATAACCCCGCGCAGCGTGCCCACGCCTTCGCCGGTGGTGTCCTTGTACGAGCCCACGAGGGCTTGGTAGAAAATGGCGTTGTCGTGCCAGCTCATCGGAGATCCTTCCGTTTAGCCCGCCACAGCAGATACTCCGCCAGGCACAGCGCGCCCGCGAGGAGCCCCGGCCAGATGGCGGGGGAGGGGTGAAAAAGATTGAGAACTGCCTGCACCAGCGCCAGGAAGGCGAAGAAGCCAACGAATCCCAGCGCGGTGTCCCACAGCAGTGCGCGGCGCATTAGGCCTTAACACCTCCGGCGGTGAGGCCGGCGACGATGCGGTGCTGGAAGATGAGCACCATGATGATCAGCGGAACAGTCACCAGCGCGCCCGCAGCCATGGTGGCGGCGTAGGGGTACTCGAAGGCTGAGGGGCCGGAGAAGCGTGCGATGGCCACGGTCACCGGCTCGGTGGCGGTGGTGGAGAGCTGCTTGGCCAGCATGAACTCGTTCCACGTGGTGATGAAGGCGATGATAGCCGTAGTAAACAGTGCCGGCGCAGCCAAGGGCAGGAGCACCAGGCGGAAGGCCTGACCGCGGGAAGCACCGTCCACGCGAGCGGCCTCCTCCAGTTCCCAGGGCAGCTGGCGGAAGAAGCTCAGCAGCGTGTAGACCGTCAGGGGCAGCGCGAAGGAGATATTCGGGATGATCATCGCGCGGTAGGTACCGATCCATTCGAGGTTGCCGAAGAGCTGGAATAGCGGGGTTACCAGCGCGATGGCCGGGAACATCGAGGCGGCCAGAATGATGCCGGTGACAACGCCCTTACCCGGGAAGTCATAGCGCGCCAAGGCATAGGCGGTAAACACGCCGATGAGGACCGCCACCGCGGTCGTGGCCAGGGAGATGAGCAAAGAGTTCCCTAAGGCATTGAGGAAGTCATTGCCCTTGTCCGTGGCTAATGCATCCCGGAAATTATCGAGGGTCACATGCGTGGGCCACGGGGTGGTGTCGAAGGTATGGGACTTGTGCCGCAGGGCGGTGACGACCATCCAATAGAAGGGTGCGAGCCCCCAGAACATGATGAAGAGGATGCCTAGGTAATGGCCGATCTTTTTCATGACTTCTTCTCCTTCTTCTGGCGGGCAGTACCGGAGACATCAGCGCCGAGGAAGCGCACCAAGATGAACGCGACGGTGAAGATAAGCAGGAAGATGAGCGTGGACAACGCGGAGGCCGAGTTGAAGTGGCCCTGGCGCATGTCCTCCACGACGAGCTGGGAAATGGTCGCTGTCGGGGAGTTGGAGGAGGCCGAGATCATGATGACCGGCAGGTCGTACATGCGCAGTGCATCCAGCGTGCGGAAGAGGATCGCCACCATGAGCGCCGGGCGTACCAGCGGCAGGGTGATGGTGAAGAAGGTTTGGATGCGCGAAGCGCCGTCCACGCGGGCGGCATCGTAGACATCGCGCGGAATCATCTGCAAACCAGCCAGGATGAGCAACGCCATGAAGGGGGCGGTCTTCCACACGTCGGCGATAATCACCGCGAGACGGGCATAGAACGGGTCTGTGGTCCACGCGATGCGCGTGCCGACGAGCGCGTTGACGATGCCATCCGGCGCGAACATGAACTGCCACAGCTTCGCGGTCACCGCGGTGGGGATAGCCCAGGGAACCAGCACTGCCGCGCGCACGAGGCCGCGACCGCGGTACTCACCGTTCATCACCAGCGCCATGAACATGCCCAGGATGGTCTCCAGGGCAACCGTGACCACGGTGAAAAAGAGAGTGATCTTCACAGCCGGCCAGAAATCGGTGGCGATGACACCGTCAGGGCACGCGGTGGCCTGGCCAGTGGCTGACATGCAGCGATTGGTAATCCAGTAAAGGTAGTTCTCAAGGCCGGCGAAGGAGCCTTCCTCGAACACACCCGTAGTCGGGTTCAGCCGTTTGTTGCCCTGGAAGGACAGCATCACAGCGCGCACAATGGGGTAGCCGATGACCACAGCCAGCGCTATCAGCGCCGGTGCGATGAGCGCGGCCACACGCAGGTACTGTCTGCGGGGCTGCACGGTAGGCGGTGCTCCAGCCATGCGGTGCCTGCCTTTCTAATTCATAGGGGGAGAAGGGGTTTAACGGGGGTTGGGGAAATCATAGCGGGTAGCCCGGACTTCCTCTGGGAGAAAAGAGCCCGGATCGCAGAAGGAGGCGCGGGCAAGTCACGTGGACTTACTCGCGCCCCCATGCACGCTGGGAAATTAACCCTGCGAAGCGGCTTCGATGGCTGCCTTCATATCCTTCGTGGCGTCATCGACGGACTTGCCCGCGGTCAGTGCCGCGTAGGCGTTATCCTGCACCGCCTTGGAGATGGCGGTGTAGAACGGGGAGACCGGACGCGGTGCGGCGTTCTCCAGGGATTCCTTCAGAGCCGGCAGGTACGGGAACTCCTCGACCAAG
The DNA here is from genome assembly GCF_001836065.1 of Corynebacterium sp. HMSC035E02. NCBI lineage: Bacteria > Bacillati > Actinomycetota > Actinomycetes > Mycobacteriales > Corynebacteriaceae > Corynebacterium > Corynebacterium sp. HMSC035E02. The sequence goes on along the minus strand of NZ_KV827337.1, from coordinate 56,147 downwards.
GAGTCATCGTCGTAGATGGAAGCCAGCACCGGCGGGAAGGAAGCCTCGGCGAAGGACTTCTGGTTCTCCTCGTTGATGATGAACTTCATGAAGTCCAGGGCCGTAGCCTTGTGCTCGGAGTTGATATTGATGCCGTTGTTGTAGCCACCGAGGGTAGACACACCGACGCCGTCCTTGCCCACCAGCGGCTGGACCTCAAACTTCACGCCAGCCTCTTCGGCGTTGGTGTACATGTACGGCCAGTTGATGGCAAAAGCGGTCTTGCCCTCAGTGAAAGCAAGGTTGGTCTCCTCCTCCGTTGTGGCGGTGGAGTCCTTGGAGATGGTGCCGTCCTCGTAGGCGTCGACAAGCGCCTGCAGGCCTTCCTTCGCCTCGTCCGAGTCAACGGCGACGTTGCCCTCGTCATCCAGGATGGAGCCGCCCCAGCCCTCGATGAAGCCGGCGGTGTTCACGGTGAGACCCTCGTACTGCTTGAGCTGGGTGGTCAGGCAGGAAGCATCACCCTTGATGGCCTCACAAGCAGAAGCGATGTCGTCGAACTTCTCCGGAGCCTTGTCCGCCAACTCGGTGTTGCGGAAGAGCAGCTGGCCGTTGGTGTTCTGCGGCAGCGCGTAGAGAGTGTCGTTGTAGGTGGCGGATTCCACGGTGGGCTCCAGCAGTCCGGAGGTATCCACCTCGAGGTCACCGGTCAACGGTGCCAGCCACTGGTTAGCGGCGAAGTCCGCGGTCCAGACCACGTCCAGCGCCATGACATCGTAGTCAGAGTTGCCCGCCTGCAGGGACTGCACGAGGGTCTCGCGCTGAGCGTCGGCCTCGCCGGCGAGCTCCTTGAGCTCGACCTTCTCATCTGGGTGCTCGGCGTTCCATGCCTCGATGATGGGCGTGATCTTGTCGGTATCGTTCTTGCCCATGGCAAAGGTGATGGGGCCGCGGCCGTCACCATCCGTCGAGGCGGCATCGGAGCCAGCGCTTGACGACGATCCCTCGTCGCTCGACGAGCAACCCGCCAAGGTCAGAGCAAGGGCAGCGGTGGTAACGACTACGCCGCGGCGGACAGAGCGCAGCGAGCTAGGGAGAAACGGCTTCTTCATGGAGTATTCACCTTTCGGAAAACTTCTGGTGACTTCAAAATAGGGGATCACCCCCACAGTGCACGTGGTTTTGACGTTTAATTCACTCAAAATGGGGGTAAAACTACCCCTGATTCTTCTTAAACCTCGATGCGCTGTCCGGTTTCAGGATCGAAGCGGTGCGCCTCCCGGGGGTTGAAGGTGAGGACGACGTTGTCCCCGCGCTGTGGAACGTTATCGCTCGCGCGGGCAACGAAGCGCTGCTCACCCACCATGACGTAGACGAAGGACTCGGAGCCTAGCTCTTCTACGAATTCCACGGTGCCTTGGAAGCCCACCGGTCCCTTGTTGATGAACATCTTCTCTGGGCGAACGCCAACGCGGCCACCGTTGTAGTCAAAGATGTTCATCGCGGGGGAGCCGATGAAGCCGGCGACGAATTCGTTAGCGGGGGAGTCGTACAGCTCGCGCGGCGGTGCAACCTGCTGCAGGACACCGTCCTTGAGCACGGCGACGCGGTCTCCCATGGTCATGGCCTCCACCTGGTCGTGGGTGACGTAGACGGTGGTGGTGCCGAGGCGCTGCTGGAGGCTGGCCAGCTCCGCACGGGTTTGCACGCGCAGCTTGGCATCCAGGTTAGATAGCGGCTCATCCATGAGGAATGCCTTGGGCTCGCGCACGATGGCGCGGCCCATGGCGACGCGCTGGCGCTGGCCACCGGATAGATCCTTCGGCTTACGCTCCAGGTACTCCGTTAACCCTAGAGTCTTCGCGGCTTCCTCTACCTTGGCTTTGATTTCAGCCTTGGGCATCTTGGCCAGCTTGAGGGCGAAGCCCATGTTCTGGGCCACGGTGAGGTGCGGGTAGAGGGCGTAGTTCTGGAAGACCATGGCGATATCGCGCTCGCCGGGCTCGAGCCCCGTGACGTCTTTGCCATCGATGAGGATGCGGCCGCTGGAGACCGGTTCAAGTCCTGCGAGGGCGCGCAGGGTAGTGGACTTACCGCAGCCGGACGGGCCGACGAGGACTAGAAACTCGCCATCCGCGATCTCGAGATTGAGGTCTTTGACCGTGGGGTTCTCGGCGCGGGGATAGGTGATGCCGACGTTCTCAAAAGTGACCTTTGCCATGCACATACACTAGCACTCGCTGCGGACACAGTGCGCGTGGTCGAGTACTAACGGCGGGTAGGGTTGGCAGTATGACAGCTCTAAATCTTGACCGCATCCGCGAAGCTCTCGACGGTGATTTTTCCGTCATCGATTACACCGAGTCCACTGGCTCGACCAACACCGATCTCATGGAGGCGGAGAAGGTTGCCGATGGCACCGTGCTGCTCGCCAACGAGCAGGTGTCCGGCAAAGGCCGCTTGGGCCGTCAGTGGGTGAGTCCGGCTGGATCCCAGCTCATTTTCTCCGTGCTCATCCTTCCGGATTCGCTCGACCACTTGGGCACCCTGCCTCTAGCCGCAGGTTTGGCCGTGACGGATACCGTCGAGGGAGCGGTACTCAAGTGGCCGAATGACGTGCAGATCGACGGCAAGAAGCTCTGCGGCATCCTCGCGGAGGCCGGTCCGGTGGGTGAGGCCTTCAAGTCTGCTCCGAAGACGGAGGTCTCCAAGACAGAAGTCAACAAGGCAGAGATCAACAAAGCTGAAATCAACAAAGCTGAAGTGAATAAGGCCGAAATCGCCCCGAAGACAGAGGCCGCTAATCCGCCCTCAGCCCGCGTGGTCGTGGGCATGGGCATCAACGTGACGTTGACGAGGGAGGAACTGCCCATCGAGGCCGCAACCTCTCTCGCGCTCGAGGGGCTTGATACCGACCGCACCGAGCTGGCCATCACCGTGCTGAAGAACCTGCGCCACCGCATCACCCAATGGGAGAAGCAGGATCCGCAGCTCATGGCTGATTACCGCAAGGTTTGTTCTTCGATTGGTCAGGAAGTCCGCCTCGAAGCCCCGACGGGCGATGTGACCGGCACTGTTGAGGGCGTGGCGGACGACGGCCGTATCAACGTCGGCGGTGAGTACTACTCCGCGGGTGATGTCATCCACCTGCGCCCAGCTGGTCAGTAGCGAGTTGGGAGTGCGTGCTTTTTGGAAGGATCGAAAGGTGTTTTAAAAGGGCACGCCGGAGCGAAAGATCACATTGGAAAACGGCGTTGTTGACCCAGTGCGCACCACGAAAGAGGCGTCGGCGACTTGACGTTTGAGCTCCTCGTGCGCGACTTCCGTAAGTGGGATGCTGGGAAGCAGCGTCCGAACCTCTGGCGGAGTGGAATCCGCAATCGTGGCTGCCTCTACTACTACTTCGGCGAGTAACGCGGAAAGCGTATCGCCGAAGGAAGGGATGCCAAAGGTTAACGTCAAATCAATAACTGTCACATCCTGCGGTATGGGAAGCCCGCAATCCGCGATGACGAAAGTATCGGTGTGCCCAAGGCGAGCAACGGCGCTGGCGAGTGCAGGGTTGAGGATTCCAGATTTACGCATTGTCCACCTCCGGTAAGCGTGAAGAAGTAGTTGGGTAAGAAGGCTGTGCTCCATTGCCGGTTGTAGCGAAAGCTCCGACGCGGGCAGCGAATGAGGCCGCATCGATGAGTGAGTCGCCCTGCAAGAGTCGGGAGCACAACGCGCCGGCGAAGGCGTCGCCAGCACCGGTGGTATCTATGGTGGTCACGCGTGGGGTAGGTATATCCGTGCCGCCTTCTGGGGTGGCTACGTACGCTCCACGCGCGCCAAGGGTTAAGACTACGGAGCGGAAGCCAGCCTCAATAAGTCGGTGAGCAAGCTCGTGAGGGGTGCCATCGGAGGGAAGACCGAGCTGCTCTAAAATGAGACCAGCCTCGTGCTCATTGGCAAGAAGCGGATTGGCTTGCAGCAGGCTTTCACGGTCGACTTGGACAACAGGGGCGAGGTTAACCACGACGCGTCCATTGCTGTGTTCTACTGCGGCTTGAAAACCGGAAGCAGGGATTTCACCTTGTAGGAGAACAATGTCGGCATCGGCGATGGTGGAGGCGCGAGCGGCGACAAAATCTGAGTCGACTTGAGCGTTAGCGCCGGGGGAAATGACGATGGTGTTCTCGCCGTCGGCGGAAACAGTGATGACAGCGAGGCCAGTATTGGTGTCTACCTGCTCTACTGCACTGAGATCGATACCCGAGGTCCGCATGTAATGCATAGCGGGTTCCGCATAGGGATCAGACCCTACGGCGCCAACGAAAGCGACATGCGCACCAAGTTGGGCCGCGGCCACTGCCTGGTTTGCGCCCTTGCCCCCGGCTAGGATTTCACCGCCAGAACCCAGCAGGGTCTCACCGGGCTGAGGGTGGCGCTCGGCGTGGACGATGAGATCGGCATTGATAGAACCGACGACAGTTAACTTGCTCATTGGAATTCCTCTACGTTGTCGCGGGTAACGGTGATGACTTCTACGGGGACAGATTTCTGTGCCTTTTCACCATGCAGGAGTTGTGCGGCTTGCTCGATGGCGCGGGCACCGAGCTCGGCTGGTTGCTGAGCGATAGTAGCTTCCAGCTTGCCGTCCTTGACAGCCTTAAGTCCGTCGAAAGTACCGTCAAAGGCCACGATCTTGACCTCGGAACCAGCGCGCGATCCCAGGGCTTCGATGGCGCCAAGGGCCATTTCATCGTTCTCCGCAAAGATGGCCTTGATGTTCGGGTTGGCTTGCAAAAGGTTGGTGGCTACATTGAGCCCCTCTGTACGATCAAAATTTGCCGACTGTTTAGCAACCACCTTGATGCCCGGGTACTTGGCAATCTGTGACTCGAAGCCCTTGCCACGTTCGCGCGAGGCCGACGTACCTGCGGTGCCCTGCAGGATGAGGATGTCACCTTCCTCGCCGATGGATTTGGCCAGTTGATCTGCTGCTTGGGCACCGCCGGCGACATTGTCGGAGGCAACCATGGAATCCAAATCTACGCCGTTAACGTCGCGGTCTACACCGACCACAGGGACACCATTGTTCTTGATTCCGCGTACTGCTGGAGCTACAGCATCGGAGTCTGTGGGGTTAACAACCACCACTTTCGCGCCCATCGACGTAGCGTTGCCGAGTTGATTGACTTGCTGAGCAGGATCATCCGAGGCGTCTTGGATATCGAGGGGGACTCCGAGTTCTTTGGCCTTGTCCTGTGCGCCATGGCGTAGCTCAACGAAGAAGGGGTTTGTCTGGGTTGATAGCGCAAGAGTTATGCGCTGACGGTCTTCCTCCGAGCGGTTGCATGAGACCAAACCCAAAGCAAGAACGGCAACGAGAACTGCAGAAATGATCTTTTTCATGAGGCGCTCCTTAGTTGGCCGTCTTATTGCGGAAGACGTCGAAGCCCACGGCCAACGCGATGACTAAACCGATGACGATTTGCTGCCAGAAGGAGGAAACATTGAGGAGGTTGAGGCCGTTTCGGATGACAGCCAGCAAAATAGCGCCAACCAGAGTCCCCGTTGCTTTGCCTTGTCCACCAGACAGCGAGGCACCACCGATGACGACTGCGGCGATGGCATCCAGCTCATAACCGGTGCCTGCTTGCGGTTGCGCAGATTCGAGTCGGCCCGCCATAACCATGCCTGCCCACGCTGCGAAGAACCCAGAAAGCGCGAAAACTGCGATCTGGATGCGCTTGACTGGGAGACCGGAGAGGCGAGCTGCTTCGAGATTTCCTCCGATCGCGTACATGGAACGACCGAGCACAGTGCGCTCGAGGATGAACCAACAGAGGAGCCCAGCGATCACCATCATGATGATGGGCACGGGGAGGCCGGCGACGTCGCTGCCAAAGAAGTTGACCGAAGGCGCGGTCTCAATGGGAGAGCCTTGCGAGATGACGAGGGTTAGGCCACGCGCAATAGACATCATTGCCAGTGTTGCAATGAAGGAGGGAATCTTTCCCCACGCAGTGGCCATTCCACAGATAGCGCCCGCCAAGGCACCCACACCGAGACCAATGAGGAGAGTCAGCCAGCCCGGAAGCCCAGCAGTGGAGAACATATAGGCCGACACCATAGCGCCAAGAGCGGCTACAGAACCGACAGAAAGGTCGATTCCCGCGGTAACAATAACGAAGGTCATGCCGAAAGCTAGGATGGCCACGGTAGCTGCCTGGATGCCTACGTTAAGTAGATTCGTTACGGTTAAAAAATACGGGGTGGCGATGAAAAGCGCTATGCACAGCGCGATGAGGCCGACGAGAGCGCCATTGTTCAGAGCCCAGTTGGTTACACGATTCTTGGTCATAATTAATCCTTGGGGTCGTGGCTAGCGGAGTTAGTAGCGGCAGCGGAGGTTGCTGAAGTTACGTTGGCTACGGCGAGGGTCATGACCTCGTCTTGAGTGGAGTCTTTTGGCAGTTGCCCGGCAAGTTGGCCCCCTGACATGACGAGGATCCGGTCAGACATTCCAAGTACCTCTGGTAGATCAGAGGAAGCCATGAGGACCGCGCCACCGGCTGCCGTAACCTCGTTAATGATGTTGTAGATTTCGACCTTGGCGCCTACGTCGACGCCGCGGGTTGGCTCATCGAGTAAGAGAACTTTTGAGTTGGCGAGGACCCACCGGCCGAAGACTGCCTTTTGCTGGTTTCCGCCGGAGAGATTGCGGATAGCCTGGTCAAGCCCGGACATGCGTATACGAAGTTTTTCTGCCACTTCTCCCGCACGCCGATGTTGGCCAGAACGGTCCGCAATCCCAGCTCTAGCGGTGGGGTAGAGCGTCGCGAAACCGAGATTGTCTGCTACCGAAGCATCCAGGACTAGCGCCTGTGCTTTCCGGTCCTCGGGGATATGTCCCACCCCGGCGCGAATTGCGGCGCCGATGTCGCCGCCTCGAAGTTCTTGGCCATTCACACGAATGGATCCTGAATCGTAGGTGTCTGCGCCAGCAATGGCACGAATGATCTCCGTGCGGCCAGCGCCGACAAGTCCGGCGAGACCGACAACTTCGCCGGAGTGGACCTCGAAGGAGATGTCCTGAAACGAACCTTGTGTAGTCAGGCCTGCAACTTCAAGCAAGACATCGCCGCGCTCGGGCGGAGTGTCGCGCGGGTACTGGTTTTCGATACTGCGACCGACCATCAGCCGGACCAGTTCATCCTCATCTGTATCGGAAGGGACCTCGGCGATGAAGGCACCATCGCGCAGTACGCAAATGGTCTCCGCGATCCGTGCCAGTTCATCCAGGTGGTGGCTGATAAACACCATCGCCACGCCTTTTGCTTTGAGTCCTTCGAGAACTGTAAAGAGCGCATCGACTTCTTTGCCGGTCAACGCGGCTGTGGGTTCATCCAAGATAAGGATGCGCGCATTCATGGAAAGGGCTTTGGCGATCTCAACCAGCTGCTGCTTGGCGACGCCCAACTCACCCACCGGAGTATCCAAGTCAACATCAAGTCCGATGAGGTGTAGGGCTGCTTGTGCTTGAGCCTTGAGATGCTTGCGGTTGACAAGTCCGTAGCGTTGCGGAGTGCGACCGAGCACAATGTTTTCAGCTACCGACATAGTCGGCACCAAGTTGAGTTCTTGGTGAATAGTGGCGATACCGAGGGCCTCGGAGGCCTTAGTATCGGGGATTCTAACTTCTTTGCCATCTACTAGTATGCGGCCAGAGTCCGGTTCGTGTACGCCCGCAATCATTTTGATGAGCGTGGACTTACCGGCGCCGTTTTCGCCCAAAAGGGCTTGAACTTGGCCTCGCCGAACGTTGAGGTCGACCCCTTTAATGACATCAACGGGGCCGAAGGACTTGGTTACGCCTTCAAGTTTTAGGACGGTTTCACTCATGTGAGTTCTCCAGGGAATCGGTAGGCGGTGGACATTCGTGGGATATAGCGGGTATCGATGACCGTCGATTCGGGCTGCCGCTTGTTATCAATTGCGTCAACCAAGCGAGCGGTAGCTTCTTCTCCCATGCGCGTAACGTTCTGGTCTATGACAGAGATTGGCGCTGGTTGGAAACGTAAAAAGATGAAGTCATCGAAGCCAACTAGTGCGATTTCTTCACCAATTCTTTTGCCAGCGTTATGGCAAGCTTCTAGCGCGCCTGCGGTCATCATGGAATCGCCTGCGACTATGGCTGTGACGCCTTCTTGAAGAAGCGCGATGGCGCCCTTGTATCCAGATCGGTGGCGGAAGCTGCCGTGATGGATGTGGATATCCATTCCGGTTGTTGCGTCCTTGAATGCGTTGAGGCGCTCGCGTCCGGTGGACGTTTCTTGGGGGCCAGAGAGATACCCAATTGACGTGTGTCCCTTGCTCTTGAGCTGGGCCACGGCCGCATGTATCCCGGTAATTGGGTTTGAGACCACGGCTGGGAGGTTTTTAAGAGAACGATCGATGAGTATCAGTGGGCGAGATTCCGCCGCGCGCTGCAGTGCATCTTCTGCACCTTCGAGCGGGACACTGATGATTCCGTCTACCTGGCGTTGGGAGAGGGTGTCGAGGGCCTTGGTTAGGCGCTCTGGGTCTTCTCCGCAACTGGTAATTATGGTCGAGAGTTTGCGCTTATTCGCTTCTTCTTCCACTGCAGCGGCCATGGCAGCAAAATAGGCATTGTCCAAGTTGGGGATGATGAGCCCTATGGCGTCGGACCGAGAGTTTCTCAAGGCTCGTGCCTGAGCGTTGGGCAAATAATTGAGCTGTTGCGCAATGCTCATTACCTTTGCCCGTGTTTTCTCGGAGATAGCAGGATTTCCGGCAAGGGAACGCGAGGCGGTGGAAACTGAAACCCCGGCCGCAGCGGCAATATCTTTTAATGTGGCTCCAGTCATGAAATCCTCCTTCCTGTGGCCTCTAGTGCAATCGATTGCATAGGTGTTTCTCAACCTACTGCCGGCCTTTCCCGCTGTCAAGGGTTTTGTGTCGTGCGCTAGTCGTCGTGCGCTAGTCGTGAGGTCTAGAAATTTCCGTGCACTGGCCCCATCTGCGAGGAGAGGTAACCCCGGTGGAACGCGCTAGGTTGTCACAATCCCGCATGGCGCTTTTCGCAAGGCGTCTGTCAGAAGGCATTAGTCAAAAGGCGTCTTTACTCCCAAAGACGCCTTTTGCAGGCCGACAGATGGTGTTTTCAGGGGCAAGGACGCCTTTCGACTGATGCCTTTTAGGAAATGCCATGTGCGATGCCGCGCCGGGCCGCCGGATTGCCGAGGCTAGGAGGCGGTCACCCCTCACGCTCGGGTAGCGGGGGAGGACCGTGGAACGAGTGGGAAGGTAGGTACCATGTGCCCCATGAACCTCATGCAGATGGGCCGCGGCGAGGTTGTGCGCGCGGACATGACCGCCCCGTTTCGGACACTGCTCTTTCCCTTTTTAGAGCTCGTCGTCGTCACGGGTGTGTGCTGGATTGCCATCGGCTGGTGTGACTATAACGGCATTGACTTGGCGATTCGCAATGGCTTAGTAGCTTTATGGGCCCTGCTTGCCGTCTGGCGCTTCATCGTGCCCCTTGCCAAGGCCCGCCGCAAGCGCTTCATCGTGACCAACCTGCGCGTCATCGCCCGCGAGGGCAAGCGCGTTGATTCGATCCCGCTCACCGATATCCGCGGCGCGCGTCGCCGCCGCGGCGGGATTTCGCTGGCACTCCATGGCTATGAGAAGCCGATGTATTTTCCGTCCATCCCCAAAGCCAAGTACGTCGAGGGCATCCTTAACGAACAGCCGGTGTGGGGTTAGTCCTTAATCTCTGTCGTGTGCAGCTGCTGGTCTAGGTCATCAGGTGCCAGGTTGGCGGAGCGGAACTCGTGGGTCAGTGGCAGGCGCAGGTCGAGGTCCGTTCCGGGGCAGAGCTCAATGGTGGCCTCATCTACCGTGTAGTCCAGCACGTGCCCGCCGGAGGTGCGCTCGGCGTCGATAAAGTGTACGTGGCATCCGGGAACGGAGATTCCCTTCTCAAAGACCGGCGTGCGGAAACCGCCGATGACGCCCTCGACGTCGTCAAAGCGCAGCTCCTTATCGCCGCCCACCGCCTGAGCCATCGGTGGATAAGGCTTGCTCTGCTTGACCACCGTGCGGGTAACTACGTTGCTGAAGCGTCCGGTGATACGCACCGCGTACATGTAGTTGGCGGAAGGCTCGACCTCATCGATGAAGGCCGAAAGCTCCTCGCGCTTTAATCCTGTGGGCGCGGCCACCTTAATACGGGGGACAAAGTTCGTGACCACCGCGAAGGGGGTTCCCTGGTCCAAGTCCGCCACCGTGGCGGTGCCATCGCCGCGCAGCTGGTAGCACACGCCGTCGAGGATAATCATCTCCCCGTCCAGCGCATCGAAGGTGCCGATGCCGAAATTGCCCTTGCCCAAGAGCTCGCCGATGGTCATTTCGCCGTCGTAAATGCCATCCAACAGCGCGGTCATGAGGGAGTTCTGAAAGATGGTATGCCGGACGATCATGGCCCCAAGGCTAGTATTGAAAGAGTGAGTGAACAACACAAACCCCTCGTTACTGTTTATGGAGACGGCCAGCTTGCACGCATGATGCAGCCGGCCGCGGCTGAGCTCGATATCCACCTGCGCGTGCTGGCCTCCGCGCCAGACAAGTCCGCCGCACAGGTGATTCCGGACGTGGTGCTCGGTGACTACCACGATCTCGACGTGCTCACCGCCGCTGCGGAAGGCGCGGACGCGATTACTTTTGAGCACGAGCACGTCCCCACGGAGCACGTCCAGGCGCTCATCGCCGACGGTCTCAACGTCCAGCCCCAGCCTTCCGCCCTCCTCAACGCGCAGGACAAGCTGCTCATGCGCCAGAAGCTGGCCGAGCTGGGCGCCCCGGTGCCACGCTTTGCTGCTATCGACTCGGTGGAGGATGCGCGGGATTTTGCCGCGCTTGTCGACGATCACGTGTGCCTCAAAGCCCGCCGCGGCGGCTACGACGGCCATGGCGTGTGGTTCCCCTCTGCGGAGGAGCTGGAGCCGCTGGTAGAAGAACTTCTCGCGGCAGGCACCCCGCTGATGGCTGAGGAAAAAGTGGCCCTTACCCGCGAGCTGTCCGTGCTCGTCGCCCGCCGCCCCTCCGGCGAAGTGAAGGCTTGGCCGGTCACCGAGTCCGTGCAACGAGATGGTATCTGTGCAGAAGCGTTCGCACCCGCCCCGAACCTGTCCCCGGAGTTGGCAGAGCGTGCCATGCAGGTAGGCATCAAGGTAGCTACCGAGCTCGGCGTGACTGGCGTGCTTGCAGTGGAGCTCTTCGCCTTTGCGACGAAGCAAGACGCCGGCTCCATCATTGCGTCCGCCTCCGGTGCGCCGGGAGTATGCGTGGCAGAAGACATCGCCGTCAACGAGCTGGCGATGCGCCCACACAACACCGGCCACTGGACCCAGGATGGTTGCGTGACCTCCCAGTTCGAGCAGCACTTGCGCGCCGTGCTGGACCTGCCGCTCGGCTCCACCGCAGCCCTAGCGCCGGTCACCGTCATGACCAATGTGCTGGGTGCCGAAGAAGATCCGCAGATGCCCATGCCGCAGCGCGTCCGTGAAGTCATGGAGCGCTACCCAGAGGCGAAGGTCCACCTCTATGGCAAGGACCACCAGCCGGGCCGCAAGATCGGCCACGTCAACGTCGTCGGTGAGGATGTGGAGGAAACCCGCCGCATCGCTCACGATGCTGCCCACTTCCTCGTCCACGCGCAGTGGGCTTAAGCCCGCAGCGAGCTTAAGCCTTAGTAAAGAAGGAGATTTTTCATGGAACCTCTCGTCGGCCTGATCATGGGATCCGATTCCGACTGGCCCACCGTCAAGCCCGCCGCCGAGGTGCTCGCCGAGTTCGGCGTGCCCTTCGAGGTGGGCGTCGTCAGCGCGCACCGCACCCCAGAAAAGATGCTGGCTTATGCCAAGTCTGCCCACGAGCGCGGGCTTAAAGCCATCATCGCTTGTGCCGGTGGTGCGGCCCACCTGCCGGGCATGGTTGCCGCGGCCACGCCGCTGCCGGTCATCGGCATCCCGCGCGCGCTGAAGGATCTCGATGGTCTCGATTCGCTGCTTTCCATCGTGCAGATGCCGGGTGGCGTTCCGGTGGCCACCGTATCCATCGGTGGTGCCAAGAACGCCGGCTTGCTCGCCGTGCGCATCCTCTCCGCGGGCGACCCAGCCCTCGTGGAGAAGATGGCGGCCTACCAGGAGAACATGGCCGCCGAGGTAGAGAAGAAGGACGAGAACCTGCGTTCCCAGCTCCTCGGCGAATAAAGCGGGAAGTCGACCGGGGAGATTGATCTTAAGAGCCGACTACGCACATACTCATGCTGACCAGTATGCACGCTAAGCTAGCGGGCATGCAGTTTCCGCTTCTGGTGTTGGGCGCGCGCGTGGAGGGCGGCGAGCCCGGCTCGCTGCTGCGCAGCCGCTTGGACCGCGCGGTGGTGATGGCTCGCATGCTGCCGGAGGAGCCGATCATCGTATCCGGTTACGGGGAAGCGGAGCCGATGGCGCGCTACCTCATCGAGCGGGGCGTTAATCCGGAGCGGATTCGCCTCGAACCACTCGCTACGAGCACCAACGAGAATCTTGAGCGCGCACATGCGCTGTGCCCGGACTATAGCTACTTCCGCGTTGTGACCAATGACTTCCACGTGCTGCGCACCCGCATGTGGGCCTGGCACCTAGGGATTCGGGTCCGCACGCATGGTGTTGGCACCCCGCGAAGAGACCGCCCGTGGAACTACCTGCGCGAGGTAGTGGCGACCCCGCATTCGCTGCTGCGCATCGTGTGGCGGCGGCTTGTGGCCTAGGCACCGAAGAACATGAGCACGATGGCGATGAGCCAAATGACAAACCAGTGGCGCTTCTGCGGCGTGGTCGGGTTGGCTTTCTGCTGCAGCGTCTTGATGAAGTACCACGCGCCGGGCAAAGCGAAGCCGAGGCCGAAGGCTACGTCGCCATCGGTAATCGCGGTGAAGCCGACCAAGAATGAGAACAGGCTGAGCAGGCCCTTGAAGACGGAAAAGCGGTGAACCTTGCCGCCCGTTGAGTGCTGCTCGAGGGAATAGTCCTGCAGCGGGGCCGGGGCGTATGCGTGCTCAGACTCGGCAAAAGGCTCAGCAAAAGGATCCGCGAAAGGCGTCACAGGCGGAGTCGCAGAAGGCGCCGCATACGCCTCACGCGCGGGCTCCGCGAAGGGGTTCGCTCCACGGCCGCTGAAAGGCTTGGCCGGCTCCTCAAAAGGATTGGAGTCAAAGGGATTGCTCATGCGATTTACCCTAGGCCACCAGTGCGCCGAACCCCGAATTAGAGCTTAGCCAGCGTCTTCGCGATGCCCTCTTTCAGCGTCGCCCGCGATTGCTTCATCGGATGCGCAATTGCGCGCAGGCCCATGTACGCAATCTGGTCCGCCGCCCGGTTCAGCGGGTCACCCGCATGCCCCATCACCCGACGGATGGTTACCTCGCAGATCCCCTCCACGTCGTGCCATGCCTGCTGGAAGCGCGAGCGCGAGCCCGAGGATAGCCCCCGCCACATGCCGCGGGAGCGCACCGCCTTTGAGCCCTTCGTCCGAATCTGCTCCACCGCCTCCAAGGCGGCGACGGAGTCCGACTCGATGATCGCCTTGGTTGCGCCAACCTTGAGCAGGTACTTCAGTGCGAGCGTCAAGGATTCGAGCTCAAGCTCATCGGTGCTCGCCGTCGTCTTGCGCGTGCGCAACCGGTAGTCGCCATTGCTGGCCACGAAGCACATGGAGCCCTTGAATACCGTGTCCGAGGAGGCATCCGTAGCGATGCGCACGGTAGCGCCCTCCGGCCAGGAGGAGGCCGTCGAGAAGTTCGGCCACCAGTGCGCTTTCGGCGTTTCTACCTTTACGACCTGCTTCTTGCGCGGCGCCTCGCCCTCCTTCTTCGCGCGGCGCGCGGTGATGCCGGCCTGCTTGCGCCGCACGGAGCTGGCGCTTTTCGACGCCCTATTCTCCTCCGCAAAACTCCCCGTCACGGTGTAACCGCGCTCCTCCAACGCAGCCCGCAGCGCCGCCTGCCGGCGGCCGGTGACGATCCACTTGCGCCCCCGAATATTCTTCGTGGCCTTCTCCAACTCGCGGACGGCCACCTCAACGATGTCGCCCTTTATGATCTGGCCCTTGCGCACAAAGCGCGTCTTCGTGGTGTTGACGGCAATGACCCAGCCGTCGATAGTCCCGTCCTCCGCAGAATCCCAGCGCTCGTCCCACAGTGCAATGGCCACGTGCACAGGTGCTGAGATCATGTGTTTAGTGATCTTGCGCGTGCCGTAGGTGCGCGACTGCGTGCCCGTCAGGGCGGAGAGCTCGAGAGGTTCCATCCCCTTTAGTAAACCATTTGATCAGTCCGCTGTAACGCTTGGGCGTCTGGTGCAACATACTCAGTGAGCCCAATAGGAATCTGGAGTTAATTAGTGTCTGTCCTTACCTTGCCTGGTTCGCGCAAGCGGGAGTTCTCCCGCCTGTTCCGCGAGCATTATCCGGCGGTGCTGGCCTACCTGCGCCGCCGCGTCCCACCGAGCCATGCCGAAGAGCTGGCGGCCGACGTTTTCGAGCGGGCGTGGGCCGGCTTCGACTCGTTGCGCGGCACGCCGCTGCCGTGGCTGTATGGCATCGCCCGCAACGTGATGCGCGAGTTCTACCGCACCCGCCGGGAGACGGAGAACCTCGATGATCACGAGCTGGAGTCCTACGCCGGCTATGACGCAGTCGATGCCAACCTCGACATCACGCGCGCGCTGATGCAGCTCTCGCACGCCGAGCGCGAAATTCTCACTCTCCATGCCTGGGAGGGGCTCGACCATCCCGATATCGCCGAGGTCCTCGGCATTTCCCGCAACAACGTGCGCGTTCGCCTGCACCGCGCACGCACCCACCTTTCCGAACTCACAGGAGAAACCGATGTCTAACTCTCTCGACAAACTCCGCGCCGCCAACCCCGTTCCCGACACTGCGCTTGACGACGCCTCCCTCACCCGCTCCGAAGACACCCTCGCAAAGATCACGAAGGGCCGCCCCACGTGGACCATTGCGGCGGCGTCCGTCGCGGTGCTCGCGCTCATCGGCGGTGCCTTCCCGCTGCTCAATTATTCGGAGCCGGTGGCCTCGGCGGCAGAGATTCTGACCCAGGCCGGCGAGGCAGCCGCAACCCAGCCCGATGCCGTGGATAAGGGCGTGACCGCGAAGGAATACATGAAGCGTGTCGATACCCTCGGCGATGCCACGGCAATCACCGAATATGCGGTGGATGCTGGCGGTGCCGTGGAGGTCTCCTCGCAAGGCGAGGTGCCGGGCTTCGACCCGCAGCCCTCCATCAACCCGGAGGAGCTCGTCGTTGCTACCGACCGCGCCGGGCTGGAGAAGCTGGCGGATTCCGCCCCGAATCGCGCGCTAGGCGCGCTGGAGCTGCTGCTCCAGCCGGGACTGAGTAGCGAGCAGCAGAAGATTGCCTATGACATGCTGGCGGAGGCGGATGGCAATGAGGTCGGCACCGTTGAGGGCGAAGGCGAGGACCAGCTGGTCACCGTGATTCGCGATTCCGACCGCGTCTCCTTCTCCGTCCTGCCCGCCACCGGCCAGTTGGTGCGCGTGGTTGGACTCGTAGGCCCAGACGTGGAAACCACCATCGATGCCACGGCCATTTTGGACTGTGTCTCCGTCACGGGCCTGGAGGGCCCGGACCGCATCTCGCTGGCCTGTGCGGATAATAACTACTTGGTCAACCAGCTTGAATGGCAGCACTGGGGTGCGGATGCCGCGGAGGCAGACGGCGTGGCTATCGAGAACAACTGTGATCCCAACTGCGCGGAGGGCGAGTTTAGCGAGGATCGGGTCAAGGTGGTCGTCGATAAGCGCGTGGCCTGCGGCTACCACGCCGAGGTCTACTCCCGCGTGCGCGTGCAGTACCCGGATGGGCGTGAGGAAGAGCAGCAGATTGGTTGTGCACCCTAGGTAAGTTGGCGCAGGGCGAACTGGCCGTACATGTCACCTAAAGCCTCGGCGGTGTAATCCCCGTCGGGGCTGAACCATTGGGCCACGCCGATGCCCATATCGATGAGCGCCCAGCAGGCGATTTTGAGGTTCTCCGCGTGAAAGTCTCCCTCGTTGACCACGGCCATCCACCGTGCGACATAGTCGCGGCGCAGTTGCAGGACGACGGATTTGTGAGGCTCTTCGAGGTTGGTGAGCTCGTTGTTGACCACGCGGACGCGCCGGGCGTGGGTGGCGTGGTAGATGACGTGGGCTTTCATGGTGGCGACGAGCTTGTCGCGGGGATCGCTCAGCCCGGCGAGGCAGGCGGCGTTGGCGCGCAGGAGGTCCTCCATGGCGGTGATGGTGACTTCGGCGAGAAGCTCTTGTTTGGAGGAGTAGTGGTTGTACAGGCTGGAGGCGCGCATGCCGACGGCTTTGGCGATGTCCTCCATGCCGGTGGCGTGATAGCCGCGTTGGTCAAAGAGGTCGAGTGCGGCGGCGGCGATTTGGTCGCGACGTTTCTGGTTGGCCACGGTGGGGCGTCCTCCTGTTCTAGCTAATGGTGGTTAGTGTACAGGGCAACTGCTTGACAGGTGTCGAGATACACGTCACAATTGTGGCTAATCGTCATTCGTATTACCTGGAGAAGCAACCATGTCCCACAATCTCTTTGAGCGCACCACTGACTTCCTCGGCGTCTTCGACGACCTCTCTGAGGCCGATGCTGCTGGCTGGAAACGTGCCGCTCAGTTCCGCGAGTACTCCGACCCGGTGATCAACAAGCACTGGCAGGCATCTGAGTATCCGCTGGACTTGGTGGAGCGTTTGGGTTCCTTGGATGTGATGACTGATGGCCTGGCTGTGGAAGGTCACGAGCAGATGTCCACGCTTGGTGCTGGCCTTACGCTCATGGAAATCACGCGCGCGGATGCCTCGATGGGTACCGTTATTGCGGTCCAGGCGGGGTTGGCTATGCGCTCCATTGCCATGTTGGGCTCGGA
The DNA here is from genome assembly GCF_001836065.1 of Corynebacterium sp. HMSC035E02. Lineage (NCBI taxonomy): Bacteria > Bacillati > Actinomycetota > Actinomycetes > Mycobacteriales > Corynebacteriaceae > Corynebacterium > Corynebacterium sp. HMSC035E02. Next base: position 39,153 of record NZ_KV827337.1, on the reverse strand, counting down.
GGAACAGAAGGCTTCGTACTTGCCACAGATGGCTAGCTGCTCGCTGCTTGGCGCATTCGGCCTGACCGAGCCCGCACACGGATCGGACTCCATCGCTTTGGAAACTACCGCGGTTCGCGATGGTGACGAGTGGGTCCTCAACGGCGAAAAGAAGTGGATTGGCAATGGCGCCTCTGGCGGCATCACCATCATCTACGCCCGTATGGAAGACGGTAACGTTAGCGGCTTCATCGTCCCGCAGGAAACCCCCGGCTACTCCGCCACCGTCATCGAGGGCAAGCTCTCTCTGCGTGCGATTCACCAGGCACACATCACGTTGACCGATTGCCGCATTCCTGCCGCCAACCAGCTTCCGGGCTGCCGCAGCTTCAAGGACGTCTCCCGCGTGCTCACCGCGACGCGCATTGGCGTGTCCTGGATGGCACTCGGTTCGGCGGTGGCCTGCTACGAGATTGCTCGTTCTTATGTGCTGGAGCGTGTCCAGTTTGGCCGTGAGCTGGCCAAGGCTCAGATTATTCAGCAGCGCTTGGCCAACATGGTCTTGGATCTTAGTCAGATGATGCTGACGTGCCGTGAGGTTTCTCAGCGAGAAACCGCGGGCACCTTGGCCCCAGAGCAGGCCTCGGCGGCAAAGCTCCACAACACGCGTGCGGCTCGCCGCATTGCTGCCGATGCTCGCGACATGCTCGGCGGAGTTGGCATCCTGCTGGAAAACGACATCGCGCGCCACTTCGCCGACATCGAGGCCATGCACACCTACGAGGGCACCGATACCGTGCAATCCCTCATCATGGGCAAGAAGATTACGGGCTTCTCGGCGTATAAGTAACCCGCCAACCGGGGATGTGGAGAGGCTCGCTTGATGGTCCCTCTAGTTTGGTCCTCTTACTTTGGTCCCTTTGCCCTCGATCGGCGCCTGCCTTTGAGTTGTGAACATCCCCCTGTTTGACGTGGTTGTTACTTTACGCGCTCGATGTCTCGGGCGCTAGGGGTTTGCCGTTGTTGATTTCTACCGTTTTAGGTGGTGGCTTGTAGACGGATTTCCGGGGTCTGGGTCTGCGGTGCGGGTGCGTCGCGTAGTAGACGGTTTCCTTTGCTCGGCGATGTTCAAGGATGTCACGCCACGTGCCTGAATACACTTCACTAGGTGTGTATCCATTCAGCCCGCTGTGGCGGTCACGGTTATTGTATTCGTCGATAATCCTGCCGATGACTTTCTGCGCATGCTGGATATCATCATAGGTTTCTAACGCATAGCGGTGATGCTTGATTGTGCGATGTGATGACTCTTCAAATGGATTGTCATTCGAAACATTCGGCCGAATTAATGACAGCTGCACGCCGTGTTCATCCAGCATGTCCTTCATCATGTGTGAGGTCATGACTTTGCCGTTGTCGGTGTGTACGACTTCAACGCTGTGACCGTTGAGCTCCTGGTCAGCAATGACTTGTTCAATCAGGCGTGTAGCGATGGTCTTTTCCTGTCGGTGTTGGACAGTCCATCCCACAACCTTGCGCGAGTACAAATCCAACGCTGTGTAAAGATGAAAGCCTTTAGCTGGCATGTACTATATATGATAGGTGCTGTTGCAAAGTTGGGCGGAGAGCCGTGACGACCCAGTTTCTCATTTCCTGATGGCCGCTGCGTGCCGGCGTTCTCAGGCCGTCTCGAAGACCCGGTTGACGATCACCGCGTCCGGATTGGGGTGCCCATAAGCAAACATCGTGCCCTGACCTTTCCGTAATGAATGCATCGCTTCCATCCCTTTCAGCGTCCGGTAGGCGGAAATTCGGTTTTTGAACGCCCCCTTCGGTCCCAGGATTCTTTTAAGTCGGCCATGATCTCCCTCGAGAACGTTGTTCAGGTATTTCACCTGCCGGTGCTCCACCATCTGAGGGCAGATTCCCTCCGCCTTCAGCTCGGAGATCGCCTTGGCCAGAGCTGGTGCCTTGTCGGTGTTGATGACCCGCGGGGACCCGGCTGTCGTATTCGATCGCAGCGTCTTGGCCAGGAAACGCTTGGCCGCAGCCACATTCCGTTTTGGTGAGAGGTAGAAATCTAAGGTCTGCCCACCGGCGGTAATAGCCCGGTAGAGATAGCACCACGTGCCGCCGACCCGGATATAGGTCTCATCCACCCGCCAGGACCGGGCCTGCCAGTCGGGTACCTGCCGGTACCAGCGAGTGTGCTTATCCAGCTCAGGGGCGTATTTCTGCACCCAGCGGTAGATCGTGGTGTGATCGACTGGCACACCCCGCTCGGTCATCATTTCTTCGAGGTCGCGGTAGCTCACGCCGTAGCGGCAGTACCACCGCACCGCCCACAGGATGATGTCACGGGGGAAATGCCGACCGGAGAAGATGCCCATGGCTCTGATTATTTCACGTCGGTCTTTCTACTGCCCCAACTTTGCAACAGCACCGTAAAAATACCATGTCACGAAAGGCCCCAGTGATACATGTTTCAGGAGGTAGTAACAGGCTTTATAGATCAGCGGCAACACTTTAACAATTAATGTAGCGATAAGGTACACCCATCTGTACGCGCTGACCTGCGGCGTTGTGGGTTGTGCCGAGCGTGCTGCCGGAGTCCCTTTCAGTGTCCCTGGGGTAGGAGCGGCCGCATGAAGGTGCGCTCGTACCGCAGGACGCACTCGGACTCGTCTCGAATCCGGTCAGCGGCGATGAAGTCCGAGTGGGTGCCGAACAAGGTGCGGTACTGCTCGTAGGCAGCCAGGCTGGGGAAGCTGAACAGGGATTCCGCACGGTCACTCACACCTTCCGCGGGTAGGTAGTACCCGTGGTGGGTGCCGCCGTGTTCGTCGACATGCCGCATCCAAGCGCGGGCGAACTGTTCAAAGGCTGCGATCTGGTCGGGGTCGATGGTGTAGTGGACGACACAGGTGATCACATCCACAACGCTAGGCCCACAGGCGCTCATTGGGGAGCCTTTGTCTGTGCGCCTCGTGGTGCAGCACACCAATCTGCCTGGTTTACCTGCGGAAATGCGTCAGTTCGCCAAGTTGGCGCCGAGTTCAACGGTGAGAACTCCGACGGCGATGAGGAGGATGCCGAGGGCCATGGTTCGGGTGAGGGGTTCGTGGAAGATGACCCGGGCGAGGATCGCGGTGAGAGCTACGCCGGATGCTGCCCAGATGCCGTAGGCGACGCCAAGGGCCATGCCGTCGGCCAAGGCGAGACTTAAGGCGACGAACGCCACGAGATACCCCGCGATGACGCCGATGAACCATTTCTTCACCCGGCCACCGTCGGAGGCTCGTAGCGACATGGTCGCGACGACTTCGGACAAGATGGCGCCTGCGAGGAAGATCCATCTCATGAGTTGACTCCTGCTTCCTGGGCTGCGGTTTGCTGAGCTTTCTGGGAGCCGAGTTCGACGGTGAGGACACCGCTGATGATCGCAACCATTCCAAGACCCATCACAGCGGTCAGAGGTTCACCGAAAATCGCGGCGGATAGCACGGCGGCGAGCACGACCCCGCTGGCTCCCCAGATGCCATAGGCGACGCCGATCTGCATTCCTTCGCGCAGGCAGAAGGTGAGGAAGACGAAAGTGCCGATGTATCCGGCAGCAACCACGATGTACCAGGATGGGTGATTGAGCGCCGCCTTGAGAGACAGCGTCGCCGCCACTTCGGTAGTGATGGCGCCAGCGAGCAGGAACCACTGCTTCATGGGGTTGTTCCTTCGATCAGGGAGCGAATGCTGGAGACGACGGCTTCGAGATCCGCGCCGTGGAGGGTGGACACACCTGTGGCCTGGGCGCCCCAGAGTCCGTCGGCGGCGAGTCGGGCGGTGGTCAGCCTGGCTCGGGTGGCGGCGTCGAGATCGTCCGGGAGTTCGAGCCAGCGGCCCATCCGCGTAGTCCACGGTTCGGTGAGTTCGGGCCGATACGTCGCTTGGCCCCAGATGATGAACTCGGCGCGCTTGGCGGCCCCGTGGGCGGCGACGTGAACGTAGCTCAGGAGCCGCTCGGTGGCGTTGGCGTTCTCGAGGGGCTTGCCAAGGGTGGCAGTCATGTCGTTCTCGACGTTGGCCGCAGCGTGGTCGACGATCGCGGCGAGCAGTACGTCGCGGTTGCGGAAGTGATATAGCAATCCCGGTTTGGTGAGCCCGGCCTCGTGGGCCACTGCGTCAAGGGTAATGTCGCCACCCTCCGCTGCGTTCATGACGCGGAGGGCAGCTTCCAGGATCTCGGAGCGCTGACTGGTTCGCATATAGCTAACTTTACCATTTGGTAGGTGAAGCCTTCAACTGCGGGCGCTGGTAGGGGCACCTGGGGTACACCCTATTGTTACGCCGGTATGCGGCAGAATGTTTCCTGTAAAATAGGGCCGTTCCTAGCATTGTTTTACACGTGTCTAGCGGGGTCTAGGTCTTATGTCTACAGAAAAGTGGTGAGTGTGATGTTGCCGTCGGATTGACACGAATCAAGGCCATCTTCGATGATGAGCACGGGCTTTATGGTGCTAAACGCATCGCTGCAAGCCTCAACGACGATACGGACTTTCCTCCGATCAATCACAAGAAGGTCGCACGCATCATGAAATCCATGGGGCTGAAAGGCTTTAGTAAACGGCGTCGGTGCATCACCACCAGGCGCAAGCCTGGCCATCGAGTCATGCCAGATTTAATAGGCCGCAAATTCACCGCTGATAAGCCGAACCAGGTCTATGTAGGCGATATCACCTACCTGCCGTGTAAGGGCGGCAAGAACATGTACCTGGCCACGGTCATCGACGTCTACTCGCGCAAACTCGTCGGACATGCACTAGCCGATCACATGCGGGTATCGCTGGTTATCGAAGCTTTATCTCATGCCAGAAAAGTCCGCGGAAGCCTTAAAGGGGCAATTTTCCATTCCGACCACGGTAGTGTGTACACCTCACAGGCATTTAGGGACCACTGCGCCCAACTTGGTGTACGCCAATCCATGGGAGCAGTGGGTACAAGT